>CAYVUV010000201.1:0-13598 GCA_964455095.1 uncultured Binatia bacterium (SeqCode) | reverse complement strand
GTAGCCGTTGCGCCGCTTCATCTCGTAGTAGAACTTGATGAACAGGCGGTTCAGCAGGGTCTCTTCGCCGAGCACCTTCTCGACCAGGATCAAACAACCCTGGCGCAGCATGCCCGCGAAGATGTCCTTCATGATCTTTTCCCGATGCAGCGGCCGGACGAACTGCAGCGTCAGGCAGAGAATCACCACCGAGGCGTTTTCGATCCCCAGACCTTCGTGCAGGTCCTGCGCCCGCAGCTCGTAGGGGCGGTCGAACTTCGCGGCGCGAAACTCCGCTTCGGCCCGCGCCAACATCTCCGGCGATGAGTCGATGCCGATGAAATTGACCGCCTTGTCGATCGCCCGCAGGTTGCGCAACGTGGCGCCGGTCGAGCAGCCGAGATCGTACACATTTGTTCCGGGCACGGCGAACTCCGTCGCCAGCTCGGCGATCATGCGCTGGATCTCGGCGTAGTACGGCACGGAACGCCCCAGCATGTCGTCGAAGACGGCCGCCGTCTGCGCATCGAACGCAAAGTCCGTCGCCATGGGCTTGGGAACCGCAAACAAATGATCCTTTGCCATCTTCCCTCCAAACCGCGCGGCCGCGCGCGGCGTACATTCGGGTGTGCCTATGTCGCCCAGTCGAGAAGAGCGCCGGCCCCACCCGCCCCGAGTCCTTCGCTCGCGGCGTCGCCCTGCAGAAGCGACATGTTAGCCGTTCGTCGCTTGGAGCGCACGACCTCGCGTTGCGTTGCGGACAGGGCGGGCGCCGGACTCGCCGGCGCCAAACAGTAGGCATGTTCCGCGCAGGCGCCGGCGTGGACATCGATGGGCCGGTGCAGCCGGTAGGCGAGCAGCTCGATGTCCGTCGCGTGACACGAGGGCTCGGCCCCGATCACGGTGTCCGGTGGCAACAGCGAGTCGACGGCCGTGGCGAAGGACACCAGCGAATCGCCGGCGCGATGGGTGCGCCCAACCTCGTAGGTCGTCGCCAGCGAGAGGTCGAACACCGCCACCGCGATCAGCAACGACGCCACAGGGTTGCGCAGCAGCAGGGCGCGCCAGCCCTCGCTGCTCGGTGCCGGGGCGAGAGAAAGGAGATCCAGCAAGCCGCGCGCGGCCAGCGCGGCGACGGCCGGGTAGATGGGCAGCAGATAGATCGTGCGCTCGCCGGCGGAGAGGCTGAAGAAGATCAACGGAACGATCCACCAGGCGCTGAGCAGACGCGCCGTGTTGCTCTCCGAGTTGGGCCACGATCGCCGCCACAGCGCCCAGCCCAGCGCCAGGTTCCACGGCAGCAAGCCGGTGGCGAAGCCGACCAGCATCTTCGCGTGCAGCCGCTTCGATGCGTGGCCGAACTCGCCGCGCCCGAGGAAGCGGTTCAGGTTCTCGCCGAGGAGCTGCTTCTGCACGAACGGCATGCCGCCTTCGGACAGGGCGAGGCCGTACCAGAGCGCGTCGGCGGCGATCACGGCCAGCGCCAGGGGCCACGACCAGAAGCCGCGCAGCGGCGCCCAGGTGCGCTCCATGGCGCAGTAGGCCATCACCGTCAGCAAGGGCAGCGCCGCGCCGGCCGGCCCCTTGGCGAGAACGGCGGCACCGACGGCGAGGTACGAGACGACGCGCGCCGACGCTCTACCCGTCCGCACCCAGGCGAGAAAGCCGGCCAGGGCGGCGGCCACCGCGCACGAGAAGACCATGTCCACCCGCGCCTGTGTGGCCCCCTCCCAGAAGTGCGCCGTTCCGAGCAGAACCCCGACCGCCAGCCAGCCACCGGCGCGCCCGCTCAGCCAGGTGCCGAGCAGGTACGTGATCACCGCCAGACCGAAGCCGGCGAGCGCGGAGGGGGCACGGACCGTGACGTCGTTGAGGCCGAATCCCTTCGCCAGCGCCGCCCCGATCCAGTGGAACAGCGGCGGCTTCGACGGCAGCTCGCCGTTGCGCAGCGGCAGGATCCAGTGGTCGTTGGCAACGATGTCGGCGACGACCAACGCCTCGCGCGCCTCGCCGTGCCGCGCAATGGTGGGAGTCGGCAGCGCCCAGACGAACGCGATGGCGAGGAGAAAACCAAGCGCGAGCAGGTCAATTGACAGCGCGCGACCTGACGTCTGCATGGGAAGCTCGGCGACAGTCACATTGGCACCTGCCGCGAGCTGCAAGCGAGCGGGGGCCGGTGATCAGGGTCGGAGCGCATGTGTCTGTAGTTGTGACAGTGACCCCCGATCAAATATTCGAACTATACGGGAACTTTGGCGCCGCCGGGATTGCGGGCGACATTCCCAGGCGTGGGAATCGACGCGTTACGCCAGCGACGAGAGAAACCGCGCCATTGCCGTCTCGAACTCCTGCGGCGCTTCCAGGTGCGCCGCGTGGCCGGCCTTGAAGCGCTGCAGCTCCATGCGCGGCATCCGGCGCAAGCCGGGGAGATTGCGGCGCAACTGCAGCATGCGGTCGCGCGCCGCCCAGGCGACCAGCACCGGGCACTCGATCTGCGCCGCCAGTCCGCGTTGGTCGGCCGCCGGCTCGCCGAAGCTGCGCCACGCGTCGCGCAGCAGCGGGGCGATCTCGTACGCCGACGCCACGATGCGGGCGCGCTGGGCGGCGGCGGGCCGGCGCTGCAAGACCATGCGGTAGTAAGCCGCGAAGGCGAGCGGGAACCAGCCCGCGCCGCGGCTGCCGGCGGCGAAAAAGCGCGCCATGCCACCAGTGACGGCGCGCGCCAGCCGATCGACGCCGTCGAAGCCGCCGGCGTTTTCCACCACCAGCCCGCACACGCGCCCGGGATGCGCCGCCGCATAGCGCACCGCGGCGGCGCCGCCGATCGAGTTGCCGATCAAGACCGCACGCTCGACGCCGAGCGCGTCGAGCCAGCCGCCGAGCAGCTCCGCATAGCGCGCCGCGCTCGGCGCGACCGCATCGGCATCCGAACGGCCCTGCCCGGGCCAGTCCAGGGCCAGGACCCGATAGCGATCGGCAAAGCGCGCCCCCAAGCCGGCGAAGTCGCCGGCGCCGTGGCCGATGGCGTGCAGACACACCAACGCCGGCCCGTGGCCCGTATCGTCGTACGCCAGCCGGACGCCGCCGACCGTTGCCGTCGGACCGCCCGCCCGCGCGCCCACCGCTGCTCGCTGCGTCTCGCTTGTCGCCATCGCCCTGCCTCCGTGATGCGAGATGATAGAAGTATCACTATCGCATCGCACGAGGCAAGCTGATACTGTGCCCGACATGCAGACTCTCGCGAAGGCGCCGCGCGGCGGCGCGGCGGCGCAGCGCTTGCGGGCGGCGCGGCCGCGCCGCGGGACGGCGGATCTGACCCGCGAGCGGCTGGTGGCGGCGGCCGCAGTCGAGTTCAACCGCGTCGGCTACCACGGCACCGACAGCAACCGCTTGGCGCGCGCCGCCGGCTATGCGCCGGCGACGTTCTACAAGCATTTCCCCGACAAGCGGGCGATCTTCCTCGCCGCCTACGACGCCTGGGTGACGGCGGAGTGGAGCGATGTCGATCGGCTGGTGCGCGCGGGCGGCTCGGCGCCGGCCGTCGCGGCGCGTATCGTCGACGCGGTGCTCGCCATGCACCGCCGCTGGCGCGGCCTGCGCGCCAGCCTGCGCGGCCTGGTGGCGGCCGATGACGAGGCGCGCGCCTTCTATCGCGCGCAGCGCCGCCGCCAGTTGCAGCGTCTCGCGGCGCTGCGGCCGGCGGGGGCCGCGGATCGGACCGTCGACGACGCGTTGTTGCTGTTCACCCTCGAGCGCGTCTGCGACGCCATCGCCGACGGCGAGCTGCGCGACCTCGGCGTCGCAGTCGGTCCGGCGGTGGCGCATCTGCGCGATATGCTGGCCGACTACATCGCCCGCGGCGGCTTCGGCTCCGCCTCCAAGTGAGCACAAGAACCTGGGATGGCATTTGACACGCGTGCTCGATGTATCCTAGTAGGCGCAGCGTGCAGCGGGCGCGGGGAAGAGTCGGCATTGGACTGTGGGCGGCGCTCCTCACCGCAGTGGCCTGCGTGATTCTCGGCGGCGGGCGGGCGCTGGCCGGAAATGTGACGGTCTGCCAATCCCTGGCCACTTCTTACGGCAGTCTCGCGGTGGCCGACAGCGGCTACTTTCTCGACGCTTCCAACTTCGCGGCGCAATCCTTCCAGGTCGCGACGACGATCGAGCTGGCGAAGGTGACGTTGCCCATATCGAATCAGGGCCCCACCGCCGACACCATTACCGTGCAGATTCGCACCGGCGGTCCCGCCGCCACCAACCCCCCCGGGGCGACGGTGTTGACGAGCGTGACGCTCAGCGATCCGACGGCCGCCTACCATTCGATCGATTTCAACTTCCCACCCGGGACGATGCTCACCGCCGGCACGCCGTACTACATCGTCGCGACCGGCAATGGTGGATCCACGCAAGGGTATGCCTGGGCCGTCGATTCGACGAGCCCAACATACGCGAGCGGCCAGTCCTTCACGAGCTCGAACGGGACCACGTGGACCACGCGCGCCGATGTCGACGCGATTTTCGAGGTGTGGGCCGTCGAGACCTGCACGCCGACGCCGACCAACACGCCGACCAATACGCCGACCGCGACCCCAACCAACACGCCGACTCAGACCCCGACGAACACGCCGACCGCGACGCCGACGGAAACGCCGACTGCGACCCCTACCCATACGCCGACCAATACGCCGACTCGGACCCCCACGAACACGCCGACCCTGACGCCGACGGAAACGCCGACCGCGACGCCGACGAACACGCCCACCGAAACGCCGACCGCGACGCCGACGAACACGCCGACTCAGACCCCTACGATCACCCCGACCGCGACGCCGACAAGCACCCCCACCGAGACGCCCACCCTGACACCGACCAGTTCGCCGACGTTGACGCCGACGCAGACCCCGACCCGGACACCGACTCTTCCGCCTGGCGAGGGCGGACTGGGCGGTCAGACATGCGGCGACGGCATCGACAACGACGGCGATCTGCTGATTGATTGCGACGATCCGCAATGCGTCGGCATCCCGCCGTGTATTGCCCCGGCGCCCGCTCCGCTGTTGAGTCCGGTGGCGGTCGCCGTCTTCGTCCTGGGACTGTTCCTGGTGGGAATGCTCGGAATCCGCGCGACGCCCCCCGACCGCTAGCCGACGTGCGCCGGCGCGGCGCCGGAACAGTCCTAGTCCGCGACGCGCACCCGCCGGCCGTCATCAACGTCGTTGGACGGGTGGCGCACCACCTGCTCGCCGGCGGTGAGACCGTCGAGGACCTCGACCTCCAGGGCGCCGCGATGGCCGATCTCCACCGCGCGCCGGCGCGCGCGCCCGTCGGTGACGACGAACACGCTCCAGCCCTCGCCGCGACGGAATAACGCGCTGCCGGGGATCTTGAGCACGTCGTCGGCGCTCCACAGGACGATGCGCGCCTCGACGCGGTAGGCATCGCCGAGTGGACCCGGTGCGTCGACAAAGTCCGCGATTACGTTGACGCGCTGCTCTTCGACGCCGAGCGCGGAGACCTTGGTGAAGGCCAGCGGCTCGACCACCCGCACCGCGGCGCGCAGCGGATGGTCGCCGCCCCAGCCCTCGAGCAGCACGGGCATGCCGGGCCTGACCTTGACGGCTTCGGTGGACAGCAGGTCGATCACGATCTCGAGCTGGCTCGGGTCGCCGACCACGACCAGCAGCGAGCCGGCCGCGACGACCCGCTCGCTGCGGTCGGCGATGCGCAGCACCTTGCCGTCGATCGGCGAGCGCAGGGGAATGGCCGCCGGCACGCCGCCCACCGCGTCCTTCAGCGATAGCAGGGCCGCCTGCGCCGCTTGCAGGTCGGCCTGCGCCGAGCGCGCGCGAAAGCGCGCCGCCTCGAGCTCGTTGGCGCCGGTGGTTTCCACCACGCGCGCCTGCTCGGCTTCCTGCGACGAGACGAAGCCCTCGCGCACCAGCTTCTCGATCCGCTGCCGGTCGCGCTGCGCCTGCTGGTAGTCGGCCGCGGCGTGCTCGACGCGCTCCTCCGCCTCGCGCGCCAGCGCTTCGGCCGCGGCGATGCGGGCCTCGTACTCCTCGCGCTCGCGGGCGGACAGCGGCATCGGCCAGAGCTGCGCGACCAGCTCATCGTGGCGCACGGCATCGCCTTCGCGCAGCTCGATGCGCGAGACCCGGCCCGCGACCGGCGCGCTGATGGCGTAGTGGTCGACGGCGCGGGTCTCGGCGTCCTCGTCCGAGGTGACGCGCAGCGGCCCGCGGCCGACGGCGGTCACCTCGACCGGAATCGGGTCGGGCAGGAAGCCGAGGAGCACGACGCCGAGCGCCGCGGCGCCCAGCAGGGCATATATCCATCTTCTCCGACTGGCGGCGGCCATGGGCTACTCCCGAGTCTTGAGCACGGCGATGAGATCCAGGCGGCTGATGCGGCGCGCCACCAACAACCCCGATAGCAGCGCCGCGACCGCCACCACCAGCAGCGCGAAGGAAAACGTCGCCGTCTCGAACACCAGCGGGATGCGGTACAACTCGGTGTCGAGTCGCCGCACCAGCAGCCAGGCGATCCACGCCCCGAGCGCGAATCCGAGCGGCAGCGCCGACAGCGTCAGCACGCCCTGCTCGCCGAGCAGCAACCAGATCACCTCGCGCCGCGTGAAGCCGAGGACGCGCAGCGACGCCAGCTCGTTGCCGCGCTCGGAGAGGGCGATGCGGGCGCCGTTGTAGACGACGCTGAAGGCGATGACGCAGGCGAAGAAGACGTTCAACAGCGTCGCCGCGCGCATGCTGCGCTCGAGGATGTCGCTGAAGCTCTGCAGCACGGCGTCGCGGAAGGCGACGCCGGCGACGGCGGGCACGCGCTTGAGCGCGCGGTTGAGCGCGGCGGCGCGCAACGGATCGATGGTGAGATAGGCGCCGGAGAGCGAGCCTTGCTCGCGCATCATGGCGTTGAGGGCGCGCAGATCCATGTAGGCGCCGAGGCCGACCGGCTCGTCGACCAGCCCGGCGACCTGCAGGCGGCGCACCGGGCGCGCGCTCTCCAGCACTTCCACCGTCAGGCTCTCCCCGGCGGCGATGCCGAGCACCTCGCCCAGCTTGCGCGTCAGTACGACGCCGTCGCGCGGCAGCTCCACCGGCCGCAGGTCCGTGTCGACGAGCCGGCGGAGCTGCGCCCCGTCGAGCAGGCCGGTCAGCTCGACGCGCTTGGTGCGGTGCTCGAAACGCAGGCGCGCCGGCACGGCGCGGAAGGGCTCGACGGCGAGCACTCCGGGCAGCCGTCCGAGCTCGTGGCGGATCTCGGCCGAGGCGGGCTCGATGAAGCTCACCGTCAGGTCGTCGCGCTGCACGACCTGAAACTGCACCCGCATCATGTAGTCCATCGCATCCATACCGAAGCGGCCGACGACCAGAATGCCGACGGCGCAGGCGATGCCCAGCATCGATAGAAACGACTTCCAGGGCCGGCGTTCGATGTTGCGCGCGATCATGCGGGCGGAGGAGGGGATGCGGCCGGTGAGGCCGAGGCGCTCCAGGACGCCGCCGTGAAACGTGGCCGGCGGCTCCGGTCGCATGGCGACTGCCGGCGGCAGCCGAATGGCGCGGCGCACCGCACCGATCGCGCCGACCGCCGCCGCCGCAATGGCGATGAGCAGGGTCAGGCTCAGCACGCGCAGGGGGACGTGGAAGGAGAGGTTCGGGAAGCGATAGAAGTCGCGGTAGAGGGCGGTGAGCCCCGCCCCGGCGTACACGCCCAGCGCGGCGCCGATGACGAGACCGATCGACACCGTCACCATCGCCAGCTTCAGGTAGTGGAGCCCGACCTCGCGATCGCGGTAGCCGAACGCCTTCAGCAACCCGATCTCGGTGCGCTGCATGCTCGTCAGCCGCGCCAGCACGGTGTGCAACAGGAAGGCGGCGACGCCGAGAAAGATGCCGGGCACGAAGGTGGAGGTGACGCGGTTCTGCGCGATCTCGTCGGAAATGAAGCGGTGCGAGACCTGATCCTCGCGCCCGTACGCCCCGAGGCCGCCGTAGCGCGCCAGCAGGAGGTCGAGCCGCTCGATGACGTCGGCCTCGCTGGCGCCGAACGCGAGACCGAGCGCGACGTCGTTGAAAGCGCCCTCCATCCGGTAGGCCGCCGCCAGCGCCTTCTCACCCATCCACAACACCCCGAAGCGCCGGTTGTCGGGGAAGATCGTGCCGCTCCCGACCTCGTAGATGTACTCGGGCGACAGCGCCACGCCGACGATACGCAGCCGCTTCCACCGACCGTTGATGACGGCGCCGAGCTCGTCGCCGGGGCGCAGGTGGTTGGCCGCCGCGAAGGCTTCGCTGGCGATCACTTCCTCGTCGCGCTCGGGCTCGACGTAGCGGCCGGAGCGCAGCACCAGGTCGTTGAGCATCGGGCGGGGATGCTCCGGAATCGACACCAGGCGCCCGCTGGCGGGCTCGTCGAGACCGGGCACGTCGAGCGTGACCTGGATCACGACCCGGGTGCGCACCTGGGCGACACCGGGAATCTCCTCGATGCTCGCCGCCAGGCTCGCCGGCGCGCGCTTGAGCTGGGCGTAGTCATCGGCGAAGCGCAGCGCCTGGTTGTAGTCGTCGCGCGCCCGCAGGAGCGATTCGTAGGTGGCGCGCATCGAGAGAAAGGCCGAGACGCCGCAGGCGACCACCATGGCGGCGGCGAACACCTGCCCGCGCAGGTGCCACAAGTCGCGCCACAGCATGCGGTTGCGCGCCTTCACCAGGTGAGCTCCGACGGCGAGAGGCGGCGCGCGTTGGTGACCACCTCGACGATCTGCCCGCTGCTCAACCGCACGACGCGGTCGGCCATGCCGGCGATGGAGGCGTTGTGCGTGATCACCGCCGTGGTCGTGCCGAGCTCGCGGTTCACGCGCGCCAGCACTTCGAGCACGATCTTGCCGGTGGCGTAGTCGAGCGCTCCGGTCGGCTCGTCGCACAGCAAAACATCGGGCCGCTTGGCCACCGCGCGCGCGATCGCGACGCGCTGTTGCTCGCCGCCCGAGAGCTGGGCCGGGAAGTGGTGCAGTCGCTCGCGCAGGCCGACCAACTCCAGCGCCGCGGTGGGATCGAGCGGGTGGTCGGCGATCTCGGTCACCAGCGAGACGTTCTCCACCGCCGTCAGACTGGGGATCAGATTGTAGAACTGAAAAACGAAGCCGACATGCTCGCGGCGAAAGCGGGTCAGCTCCTCTTCGGTGGCCCCGGTGAGCTTGTGGTCGAGGTACAGGACCTCGCCGCTGGTGGGCGTGTCGAGGCCCCCGAGAATGTTGAGCAGCGTGGACTTGCCACTGCCCGAGGCGCCGAGCAGCACCACCAGCTCGCCGGCGTACAGATCGAGGTCGATGCCGCGCAGCGCGTGCACGTCCACATCGCCCATGCGGTAGAGCTTGGAGAGACCGCGGACATGAAACACCGCCTGCGGGTCACTGGCGCCGTTCGTATCCGAAGTGGCGGATTCGCTCACGGGGCTACTCTAACAGCCCGTCGAAAAAACCCAGAGACACCCTTCGACGGGCTCAGGGGGAGCGGACGAGGAGACCTTTAGAACTTCTGAAACAGAGGAGGGGATCCGCTCTGCTGAGCCCGTCGAAGCATGAGCTCGTCGAAGCACGGGGCGGGGTTCCTCAACGTGTCTGGGAACCGAGCTCGACGCTTGCGACGACACCGGCCGTGTCGTCTGCGCAGGCGAAGTTGGCTGCTTCCTCGATGCTGCCGCTACCGGTGTACCGCGCGTGCCGCGGGTACGGGCACAGCGGCCGACTGCGCCCGGGCCACGGCGTGCCGGCGGGTGCAGTCGCCGCGATGCGGTCGGGCGCGACGCCGTGCTCGACCCAATCGATCAGCGCGGCGAACGCGTCGAACGTGCCGGTGGCGGGGCCGCCAAAGCAGTGGCCCAATCCCGGAACGGGAAAGACGCGGACGAAGTCCGCCACCGGACTCGCCGTGGCCGCGGCGAGCGCGTCGTACCAGTCGATGGTGTCGGAAATGGAGAACACGCCGTCGCTGGTGCCGTGGTAGATGATCAGCTTGCCGCCGTGCGCCTTGAAGGCCGAGCGATCGGTCGAGCTGCCGGACATGAAGTCCATCGCCGACTCGGCGTAGATGCCGGACGTGGCGAAGATCTTTGGCGCATCGGCGTCGAAGTCGAAGCCGAACATGTACTGCGCCAGGGCGCTCTGCGCGGTCGCCACCGGCGGGGTGACGAAGACCAACGGCAGCGCGGCGCCGCCGAGGGTCAGATTCAAGGCGTTGTTGACCAGCGGCTGTCCCGCCGCTGCCGGCGTGCCGAGCGACCACATCGGGAAGGACGAGGCGCCGGCGAAACCCGCATCCCAGGGAAACGGTGCGTACAAGGCCTCGCCGGCGGTGTTGCGCGGACCGCCCATGATCGTCTGCAATGCCGTGATCTGTGCCGCGCTGAGACAGCTCGCCTCCTTGGCGCCGCCGCACTGGATGGCCGTCAGTCGCGGTACGACGAGCGCATCCGTGCAGGCGCGAAAGTGGTTGACGATGCCGTCGGCGAGGCCGTCGAGCGCATCGCAGGCGCTGAGGATGGCGTCGACGACCAGCTGCAGATCGGCGGCGGAGAACGTGTCGGGCAGGTACGGCGTGCCGTTCACGTCGAGGCGCGTCGCCAGCGGTGCCAATGCCTGCTCGTTCCACGCCTCGGCGACCGAGGCCTGCGGCAGGTTGAATCCCGGCGCACCGGCGACGATGCCGTCGAAGTAGCTCGGGAAGCGCTGCGCCGCCACCATGCCCTGGCGTCCGCCGTTCGAGCAGCCGACGAAGTACGAGCGCTCGGGGCCGCGCCCGAAGTAGCGCGCGACGAGCGCCTTGGCGGCACGTGTCACTACATCGAGCGCGCGGTAGCCGAAGTCGATGCGCGCCTGCGGATCGAGGCCGAACGCCGCGAGGCCGCCGTTGTCGGGATCGGTATTGGTGGCGTTGTCGTGACCCGCGTCGGTCGCCACGACCGCATAGCCTTCCGACAGGCGTTCGAGCGCACCGATGAGAAAGCCGTCGAGTGCGAAGCCGCCCTGGAAGTACAGCTTGCCGTTCCACGCGGTCGGCAGGCGCAGCCGGTAGCGGATGACGTAGGACTGTCCGTCGACACCGGTGCGCTGATCCATGCGGCCGAGGATCTCGCAGTGTTCCGGCGCCGTGCCGGTGGCCGCGTTGTACTGCGCGGTGGCGATCGATGTGACGGGTTCGAATATGCCAGCGCTGGAGAAGCCGGCGAGCGCGGCGCAGGCGAGCGGGCCGGGAGAGCTGGTGGGCGCGGCGGTGACGCTCGGCGTTGAGGAAGGCGTTGGGCTCGGCTCCGGCGTCGCCGTTGCCGTCGGTGAAGCGGAGGCGGTGGGGGGCGACGAGCGCGGCGCCGTCACCGTGACCACCGGCGTTGGCGAGGCCGTCGCGTGCGCGGTGGCGCTGGCGCTCGGTCTCTGAGTTGCCGTTGCCGTGGGGGTGGGTGCCGATCCGTTTCCGTCACCTGCGCACCCCGCCAGAAGGATGAGCAGCGAGCAGGCGGCCGCCATCCAGAGACCGCGCGCGCGCCCGCGCGCTTTCGCTGGCCGGCGCATGACGCTCATCGGCTGTCCGCGTTGCGTTCCTGCAAAAGGGCGTCGTACGTGGCGTACTTATAGAGGTCGCCGAGCGTCGGGTAGTTGAAGCAAGCGCGGTTGAACAACTCGGCGGTGGCGTTCGACAGCATGGCGATGAGGCCGATGTGGACGACCTCGGTGGCGTGCTCTCCCATCACGTGCACGCCGAGCAGACGCAGATCGTCACGGCGGAAGAGCAGTTTCAGGAAGCCCGCGCTGTCGCCAATGATGTCGCCGCGCGGGATGTCCGCGTAACGGGCGCGGCCGACGACGTAGGGAATCTTCTGCTCCACCAGCGCCGCCTCGGTGGCCCCGACGCAGCTCGCTTCGGGAATGGTGTAGATGCCGGTCGGCAGCAGCGGCGCGAGATCGCTCTTGAGCGTCTCGCCGAATGCGTCGCACACGGCGACGCGCGCTTGCTCGATGCCAGTGGCCGCGAGTGCCGGCGGTCCGATGACGTCGCCCGCTCCGTAGATGTGCGGCACCTCGGTGCAGCGAAAGTGCGTGCCGACCTGCACCAGGCCGCGTTTCCCCGGTGTGAGTCCGGCGGCCGCGAGGTTGAGCGTCTCGGTGTTGCTGCAGCGGCCGGCACACACCAGCACGCCGTCACATGCCAGCGTGGCGCCCGACGCCATGGTGAGGATCACGTCGCCGGGCTCGGAGGCATCGCAGGTTACGACCGTCTGCAGCCAGTGGAAGCGCACGCCGTTGGCGGTCATGGCTTCCGCCAGCCCGCGCGAGAGGTCCGCATCGAGAAACGGCATCAGCGTGTCGCGGCCGTCGACGAGATGCACCTCGACACCCAGCGCGGCAAACGTCCCGGCGTATTCGCTGCCGATCACGCCGCCGCCGATGACGACGAGCTTCTTCGGCATCGCCTTGAGCGCGAGGATTTCGTCCGAGTCGTGCACGCGGTCGTCTGCGAACGGAAACTCCGCCGGCCGCAAGGGCGAGGAACCGGTCGCGATGAGGATCTTCTCGCCGCGAATCACCGTGGTGGTGCCACCGGCGCCGGCGATCTGGATCGTGTGCGGGTCAACAAAACTCGCCGCGCCATGGAATTTGATCACGCCGTGCAGCGCCAGCCGCTCCTCGAGCCGTTGCCGTTCGCTGTCCGTCACCTGATTGGCGTGGCGCATGAAGTCGGACACGGTGGCCTCGCGGCGCAGCGAGAGGTCGACGCCAAAGAGCCGCCGCGAGCGCCAGCCCGAGAGCATGAGCGAGGTTTCGCGCAGCGTCTTGCTCGGGATGGTGCCGGTGTTGATGCCCGCGCCGCCGACGCGCGCGGCCTGCTCTACCAGGGCGACGCTCTTGCCGAGCAGCCCCGCGGCATTCGCGCCGCTCGTTCCGGCCGGGCCGCCACCGAGAACGACGAGATCGAACTGGGAAGGAGCGGTCGAGCTCATGCGAGGATCTCGCCCACGGGTTGCGATACCTGCATCGAGCGCGAGCCCCACTCGCTCACCGGCAGGCCCATGAGCTGCTGGATGGTCAGCCCGACGCGACTGACCGGCTCGCCGCTGCCGCGCACGTGGAGCCCGGGGCGCACCCGCCCGCCGGCGCGGCCGGCGAGCATCACCGGCAACGTCGTGACCTGGTGCGACTTGGCGAACGAGCTCTCCGAGTGCGCCAGCACCAGGCAGTTGTCGAGCAGCGTGCCGGCTCCCTCCGGGGTGGCGGCGAGGCGTTCGACGAACGAGCCCCAGGCCTGCATCGACTCGAGCACGAAGGTCGTCGCCTCCGGCTGATAGCCGAGCACCGGGTCGACCAGCTCGTCGTGCGTGTACTGATGATGCGCGGTCTGGGCGCCGCTCTTGCGCAGCTCCGAGGTGCCCCACGAGAACAACATGCTGAACACCCGCGTCTGATCGCAGAGCAGCGCGAAGACGAGCAGCTCGGTCATCAGTCGATGGGTGGACTTCGCCTGTTCGAGATCGGTGCCGACGTTCTCCCCGGCCGGCGCGCGCGGCCGCTCGCAGGCCTCGAGGTCGGGCGGCTGCAGCGACACGGCGAG
>CAYVUV010000200.1:0-2539 GCA_964455095.1 uncultured Binatia bacterium (SeqCode) | reverse complement strand
GCTGAGGTAGGCGATACCGACCACGTTGTCGGTGAAATCGCGCCCCGTAAACAGGTGGGCCAGATCGGTCCCGTACATCAGCTGACCGGGACTGTTGTCGTTG
Source organism: uncultured Binatia bacterium (SeqCode) (assembly GCA_964455095.1). Lineage (GTDB taxonomy): Bacteria > Desulfobacterota > Binatia > HRBIN30 > CADEER01 > CAYVUV01. Next base: position 2,436 of record CAYVUV010000200.1, on the reverse strand, counting down.
CTGTTCTTCCAGCTGGCGAACTCGCCGAGCAGCGTGTTGGGCGACGGCGTCGAAGTGAACGGATCGCCGGCCGTGCTGTTTACCACCGTCTGCACGATTTCGAGCGTGACGCCGATCTCGCGCTGATACACGCCGTCGACCTGATTGATGATACTCTGCATCGCCGTCGCCGAGGCTCCGGCGTGGCGCCCGTAGTACTCGAAGTCGGCGACGAGACCCATCTGGATCCGCTTGTAGCTCGGGGCCGAAGCTGTCGCCGCCACATCCCGAACCGCCGCCGCCAACGCTTGATAAGCGGCCTGGCCGCGTTTGGCGGCGCGCTTCGAACGGCGCGTGCGATGCGGGCTGCGCACTCCGCAGCTGGTGTCGGTCCAGTCCGACTCGGTGTCGGACAGTCGGTACGCGATCATCTCGCCGAAGCGAGCGTTGTCGAAGAAGCGATTCGCCGGCTCGACGAAATACACCTCGTCCTGAGTCCAGATCAGCCCGTCCAGCGTGTCGTCCTGGAGGGTCAAGCGCACCCACGAACCGTCCTCGCCGCGCACCCGACCGCGGTAGAAGATCTGCTGCGGGGCTTCCTCGACCACACCGGCATCGTCGATCCAGATGTTCTTCGCATTCGCGGCAAAGAGTGGGTTCAGCTCCAACTCGAGGTCGAAGTCGCGACCGAGCATGCGAAGCGACACATCGTGTCGCTCGGCAGGTACCCCCGCGCGGCGGGAGGCACCTAAACCGCCGGCCCCAGCGGAAAGACCATCGACCGTCTCGAAGTATTGGATGGTGCTGGGCACGCCCGCACCCGGCGCCAGTGATTCGCGCGCCGTGGCCGGACTCGCGACGCTCCACACCAGAAGACTGGCCAACGCCACAACCCGCCAACTCGTTCCCAATCTCATCTGATTTTTCCCCAACCCCCGCGTCAGCGCTTCGTATTTATCACTGCGCGCGGGAAATAGAAGTGTCTACCCCCAGCCGTGAGCGAATCACATGCCAGGGTACGCAGCGGGGCGAGGCCCCCGAGGTTCGTGGACACTGGACGGCGAACCAGACCGCACAGCGTCATCGCTTCAGGATTCTCGCTGACTTTGGCGAGAAAGTACCACTAAGGATTGGTTGGGCGCCGTTCACCAGGAGCGACAAATTTTGTCATCGTTACACGGTAGACCGAGCCGTGGCATTTTGTGTACGTTTTGACCGCACTCGATCGAAGCGGGGAGGAGAGGCTCGAGGATGGGTTGGCGATCGATCGGCGCGTGGCGCGCACCCGGCGCGTGGGCATTGGTCGGGGCGCTCTGTGTCGGCAACCTGTGGCTGCACAAGTCCATTTCGAACCTGTGCGATGCCCTCTTCGTGCGTTTCGGCAGAGGTCCGTACGAATGGGGGTCCATGATCGGCATCGGCGCCCTGTGCGCGGTGGCCGGCACCGCGCTCGTCCTGCGCCGCGCCGCCGAGTTGCGGGCACCGCGCAGTGTGGGGTCGTTGCTCGGACTGGCGGCCCTGACCTACGGCGCGCAGCAGCTCCTCCTGGTCAGCAACATCGAGCTGATCCACTTCCCCCAGTTCGCCCTGATCGCAGGACTTCTGATCGTGGCAGGGCTCCCTCCCGAATTGGCGTGGCTGGGGGGAGTAACCGCTGGGATCATCGACGAAACCTACCAGCACCTGGTCGTGTACGCCGGCATGCCGAACGTCTATTGGGACGTCAACGACATGCTCCTCAACGCGATCGGGGCCGCCTGGGCGGTGGTCCTCATGACGGCCGGCGCGGCGCCCGGTCGAGCCTACGAGCTGGGAACCAGGAAGCGAGGGCTGTGGACGGCCGCGGCGCTTGCTGCGATTGCGGCGCTGGCGTGGCTCGACCCACCGCACTTCTCTCCGCTGCTCAAGCCGGCCGCAACCGGCCGTCAGTATCGCGTACTCTCGGCGGCGGAGGGTTTCGCGTTCATTCTCGTGGTCTGGGGCCTGGTGCACTGGGCCTGCGCGTCGCGGTCGCGCGGCGCGGCGGCGGGGCATTCGGGTCGCGCGGTCGCCGCGGCCGTCGCGGCGCTGCTCGCGGCGGCTCGTGTCGATGCCGCTCAGCCGTTTCTGACGACGTTCTGGTGCGGTCCGCCGCTGACGGACTTCACCGACGAGCGCGCCGCCGAGATCGCTGCCGCCGGCTTCACAGTGGTCGGCCCGCCGTGCGAAGGCCCGATGACGCCCGAGCTCAACCGCCGCGCGCTCGATGTCGCGGCCCGCCATGGCTTGCAGATGTGGATCAACGACCTGCGCGTCGAGGTCCACAACCCGCTGCGCCCGCAGTGGGAGGACGCGCTCGCCGACGCAGTGGCAGAATACGGAGCGCACCCGGCTCTGGCCGGCTATTTTCTGGTCGACGAGCCGAGCGCGGCGCGCTTCGATGAGGTGGCGGCGATGGTCGACGCTCTGCGCCGCCAC
>CAYVUV010000199.1:0-2825 GCA_964455095.1 uncultured Binatia bacterium (SeqCode) | reverse complement strand
CGCGTGAGCGGCGCGCCGAAGCGGCGCATCGCTTCGTCCTGCAGGAACAGCACGCCGAGGTCGAACGGAATCGAATCGAAACCGCACGAGAACACGATGCGCGCGCCGCTGGCCCGGGCGGGCGCGTCGTACTGCGCGATCATCCGCGCCATCCAGCCCGGTTCGCCGCAGAGGTCGACGTAGTCGGTACCTGCCTGCGCGCACGCGCGGACGAGTGGCTCGCCGTGCAGCTGATAAGGCCCGACCGTGCTGAGCACCGCGCCGGCCCGCGACACCAGCGCCGCCAGCGCCGCAGGGTCCGACGCATCGGCCTGCAGCAGTGGCAACGCCTGCGGCGCGCCGATGTCGCGACGCGTGGCCGCCAGCTTGTCCGGGTTGCGCCCGGCCATGGCCCAGGTCAGCGCGCCGCCGACGCCATGGGTCTCGAGCAGGTACTGCGCCACGAGCCGGCCGGTGAAGCCGGTGGCGCCGAAGACGATCAGGTCGATCTCTCTCTTCATGGCGCATCGTCGCACGCTTTGCCGGCGCGCCCACGGACGGTGCATCGGAGACGCGACTTCGGCCGGATGGCGGCTGTCGGTGCCGAATGCGCGGCGGGCTGGAGCATCGCTCCTGATCGGTCTATGCTCGGTGATCCGTCTCCTACACTTGGGCGCCTCGCGGGCGCCGGAGAGGCCCCCGATGGCGATGTTCAAGGCCCAGTACGAGCAGCGCGGCCCGGTGCCGCAGGACGTGATCCGCGCCGTGCCGCTCGAGTTGCCCCCGCCGGCTGCCGGTCAAGCGCTGGTGGCCATGTTGGCTTCTCCGATCAATCCTTCGAATCTGCTGACACTGACCGGCGAGTACGGCGTGCTGCCTCCGCTGCCAGCAATCGGCGGCAGCGAAGGCGTGGGCCGAATTGCCGAGCTGGGCCAGGACGTCAGCGGCTTGTCCGTCGGACAGTTGGTGCTGCTGCCGCGCGGCAGCGGGACCTGGGTCACGCACCTGCTGGCCGAGGCGAGCGCGCTGGTCCCGCTGCCCGAGGCGGCCGACCCGCTGCAACTGGCCATGCTCACGGTCAATCCGCCCACGGCGGCGCTCATGCTCAGCGAGTTCGTGCCGCTGGCTTCGGGCGACTGGGTGATCCAGAACGTCGCCAACTCGGGCGTCGGCGGATACCTGATGCAGTTGGCCAGGCGGCGTGGCCTTCGCACCGTCAATCTGGTTCGGCGTGAGTCGGCCGTCGCGGCGACGAAGGCACAGGGTGGCGACGTCGTGCTGGTCGATGGCGAAGGCCTTGCCCAGCGCGTCAGGGAAGCCACTGGCGGCGCGGAGATCCGGCTGGGTATCGACGCGGTGGGCGGCTCGGCGACCGACCGGCTGGCGCAGTGTCTTTCCGAAGGCGGCACGCTGGTCAACTACGGGATGATGAGCGGCGAACCTTGCAGGGTGGCGCCCAGTTCCCTGATATTCCGCGGCATCACGCTGCGGGGCTTCTGGCTCGTGAAGTGGTTCCGTGAGGCAAGCCGCGACGCCCAGCGCGCGCTATACGGGGAGCTGGCCCAAATGGTGGCCAGCGGTGTGCTGCACGCCCGCGTCCATGCGACCTTCCCGGTTCAGAAGATCCGGGAAGCGGTGGCCGCCGCCAACGGCGGCGAACGCGACGGCAAGATCGTGGTCACCGGAGGCGCGGCCTGACTCCTAGGGACCTACTCCCACTCGATCGTCGCCGGCGGCTTGCCCGAGATGTCGTAGACCACCCGGTTGATCCCGCGCACCTCGTTGATAATGCGGTTCGACACCCGCCCGAGCAGCTCGTGCGGCAGGTGCGCCCAGTGCGCAGTCATGAAGTCCTGCGTCTGCACCGCGCGCAGCGCCACGACGAAATCGTAGGTGCGGCCGTCGCCCATCACGCCGACCGACTTCACCGGCAGGAACACCGCGAACGCCTGCGAGGTCAGGTCGTACCAGCTGCGACCGTCGGGGCCGGCAGTGTTGCGCAGCTCCTCGATGAAGATCGCGTCGGCGCGGCGCAGCAGGTCGGCGTAGTCGCGGCGGACCTCGCCCAGGATGCGCACGCCGAGTCCCGGCCCGGGGAACGGGTGCCGGTAGACCATCTCGCGCGGCAGCCCGAGTGCGACACCCAACTCGCGCACCTCGTCCTTGAACAGGTCGCGCAGCGGTTCGAGCAGCTTCAGGTGCAGCGTCTCGGGCAAGCCCCCGACGTTGTGGTGCGACTTGATCTTCGTCGCCTTGCCCGACTTGCCGCCGGCCGACTCGATTACGTCCGGGTAGATCGTTCCCTGCGCGAGCCACTTCGCGTTGGCGAGCTTGTCCGCCTCTTCCTGGAACACGTGGACGAACTCGCGGCCGATGACGCGGCGCTTCTCCTCGGGGTCGGCCACGCCCGCCAGCTGCGACATGAAGCGCCCGGTCGCGTCGACGTGCACGAGCTTCATGCCCATGTGCCGCTGGAAGGTTTCGACGACCTGCGCGCCCTCGTCCAGGCGCAGCAGCCCGGTGTCGACGAACACGCAGGTGAGCTGGTCGCCGATCGCGCGGTGGATCAGCGCGGCCGCCACGCTCGAGTCGACGCCGCCCGACAGCCCCAGGATGACCTCCTCGCGGCCGACCTGCGCGCGGATCTGCTCGACCGCCTCGCCGATGTGGTCGCGCATCACCCAGTCGGGCCTGCAGCCGCAGATGTCGATCACGAAGCGCCGCAGGATGTTCGCGCCCTGCAGCGTGTGCGTGACCTCGGGGTGGAACTGCACCGCGTAGAACTTGCGCGCCTCGTCGGCCATGCCCGCGATCGGGCACGAGTCGGTGGAGGCCATCAGCCGGAA
>CAYVUV010000198.1:0-3338 GCA_964455095.1 uncultured Binatia bacterium (SeqCode) | reverse complement strand
GAGTAGTTCTAATTAGGACTAGATGCAAATCCGAGGAAGGTTTCAAGACACACCCAACCCGAGCAGCAACCGGATCAGCCCCGGCAAGCGCTCGACGGCGGGGCCCTGGTAGGAGAGCAGGATCGGCGTGAACGCGCCCAGGCCCCAGGTGAGGACGGTCGCCACCGCGATCCGCAGCGGCGTGGGGATCAGCGCCGGTGAGCGCAGGAGGCCGAGCCGATCGGCGTTCACATGCGCCAGCACGGCGGCGGCGTTCAGCGCTGCCCACAGCGCCACGGGCGCCATGTACGCCCAGTGAAAGTCGGGCGAGAGGAAGGGCACGCCCACGGCATGCCAGGCGAAGCTGACGGTGAAGGCGGCCAGAATGTTGAGCGACTGGTGCCGCCGGCTGGCGCCGAGCGGCGCGTACACGTGGGTGACCAGCCAGTTGGTGAACGTGCCGCGCCACGCCCACCACAGCTCCGAAGGGTTGCGGCAGGTCAGGAGACCGGTGAAGTTCATCCGCATGCGGATGCCGTAGAACAGCGCCGCGCTGTCCACCACGCGCCAGAAGCCCATGACGCCGAGCGCCGTCTTGACGAACAGCAGGATGGCCAACGCCCAGGCTTCGGGCGCCGTCGCACTCGCCTCCACGCGCTGCAGCGTGATCGGCACGAGCGCCGACAAGACGAACAACCCCTGCCCCTCGACGAGATGGCGCAGCGCCAGCCACTGCGACATCGGCGCCGGGCGCACCAGGTTGCGCCGCGCGAACTCGTCGTACACCTCCGGCGCGCCCATCAGGCCCATGAGGCCCGGATAGAACGAGACATAGGCCGCGCAATCGGCGAGCCGCGGCGGCCCGCTGCGCATGGCGCTGACGACGAGGCTGATGTGGCGCAGCAACCAGATGGCCAGCAATCCCTGCAGACGCCAGGCGTAGAAGAAGTCGGCCCGCCGCAGCCACACGGCGACACCGTAGACCCCGACGACCAGCGCCACCTGCACCGCGATGCACAGCGCGCGCCGCGCGCGCAGCGGCGTGTGCAGCAGGCCGATGGCCACCCCGGTCATCGCCGCGGCGATGGCGAACGGCAGCGGCCCCGCATAGGTCAGCAGCACCGCCGCGCTCACGGCCGCCAGCGCCCACTTGCGCTGCTCGGCGGCGAGCGACGCGAAGGCCAGGCCGGCAAAGCCGGCGAACGCGAGGTGGTCGGGCCGCAACATCAAGCCGTCGAAGGCCGGGCTCGGATGGGTCCCCAGCCACGCGCCCAGCGCCGCCGCGACACAACCGCTCGCCAGAGCAAACGCCACACGCGCGGTCGCATTGGCGGCCGCGCGCACCGCCAGCGTGCTGACCACGGCGACTGCAAGCGCCGCCACCGCGAAGACCAGGCCGTCCATCAGCGCGCCGAGCGCCGTGCGAACCGCCTCCGGCAGCGCCGCGGCCGCGAGCGCCGTCCGCAGCGGCTCGAAGATGGGGCCGGCGAGCCGTCTCAGTAGATCGGGTTCCATCACGAGGCGCCGCTACTGGGCTGCGGCTTCAACTGCCACACTACCAATCCGACGCGCTGCTCGGGATCCAGCCGACTGTAATGCTCGCGAATGAACTGCGCGATCGGATCGCCTTTCCAGATCAACGCCTCGCGCGTGATCACGTACGCCGGAGGGTCGGCCGCCAGCTTCCCGACCACCTCCTGCAGCGCTTCGACCGGAGTGTAATTGCGCAGCACGAACTCGAATCGCGTCGGATTGCGGGCGTCGAGCAGCAGATACGTGAATCCGGCGTTCGGGTGCACGTACAGAGTGCGCGACGGCGCGGCGCTGAGCAGCGCGTCGAGCTTCTCCAGCCAGTCGATCGCGGCCTGGTCTATCTCCACGTGCCCGAATGCGCTGGCGTAGTCGAGCGTCGGACGGCCGGGAGGCTGCACGGTGAGATTCTGCTCCAGGCGCCACGCGATCGCCGCCGTGAGTGTCAGCGCGATCCCCCACCCGAGCATGCGGTGCGCGCGAACCGGCAACCGGCGCAACGCCCATTCGGAGGTCTCGGCGACGGCGACGAAGGAGACCGGCGCGATGAATGCCAGGTGGATGAAGTCGGGATAGTAGAAAACAGAGAGAATAGAGAAGAGACCGAAGACGGCGAGAATGGTGAGCGCGCGCACCCGCTCGGAATCGGCGCGGCGGAAGCCGAGCGCGAGCGCGCGCGCCAGAGTCACGGCCAGCACGCCCGGCAACACCGCCAGAAGCCGGGGGAAGGTCTGCGTCAGCCCGCCGCCAAACCCCCAGCTGGTGCGAATGACCCCCCGATAGTTCACCAGCGGGTAGGCCACCACGGCTTGCCAGATCGCCGCGACGCCGGCGCGCAGCGTCAGCCACCCAACGAGCGGCACGACGACGAGCAGCGCGCCCGCGTCGAGCGCAAGCAGCTGCTGTAGCAGCGGCGACCGGGCCGATGCATCGCCGGACCACCGCGCCAGCAACGCCTGCGCGATCAGGCATGCGGCGACGCCGAGCCCCATGAACGCTCCGCGCTGCTGATGGACCATGATGAGCAGCCCGACGACGACGCCCATCGCCACAGCCCGCCGCCAGGTGGGCCGCGGCAAGAGTGCGATGACGAGCAGCAGCCCACACAGCGCCGTCGCGAGCCAGTGATGGCTGGCCATCGGGTAGGCCGGCTCGCACACGGCCAGGTAGGTGAGCGCGGCGACAGCGGCGAGCTCACGCCGTACGGCGAGCTGCCGGCAGGCGAGGAAGACCAGACCCACAGCAACCGCATGGATCACGGCTGCGGTCATGCGCGCCGTCGCCAGCGTCGTGCCGAAGAGCGAGAACAGTCCGGCCATCAGGTACATCCACCCGGGCAGGACGATGTCGAAGACGTCCCGATACATCACCTCGCCGCCGAGCAGGCGCTTGGCCTCGTGCAACTGCTTGGGCTCGTCTGGCCCTCCCAGCGCGAGCGGAAACCGGGTGAGGTAGAGCACCGCGACAGCGCACAGCAGCAGCACCATCAGCGCATCGCGCCAGGGCGCCAAGCGGATCTGGGATGGAAGATTCGACGCCACTGGGCGCGGACTCTGCCCAAGCCGGCAGACGGGAGTCAAGCCGCGGGGAAGCAACCTCCCCCTCACCCCTCCTTGGAAAGGAGGGGGTCCTGGAGCTCTGTTCCCCTCCTTTCCAAGGAGGGGCTAGGGGAGGTTCCGCGCCGCGCCGGCGGCGCGCGCGGCGATGGTGATCGAGACCAGACCGATCGCGTAGGCGGCGACGCCGGTGAGAAACGCGGCGCTGAAGCCGATGCGGCTGCCGAGGAAGATGGCGAACACGGAGGCCACCACCGACAGGGCGCCGTTGAG
>CAYVUV010000197.1:0-2005 GCA_964455095.1 uncultured Binatia bacterium (SeqCode) | reverse complement strand
GGCCTCGACGGCGGGCCGGGTCAGCACGATACGCTTGATCGCGTCGCGCTCGAGCGCGTCGACCGCGCAGGCCACCGCCAGGTACGTCTTGCCGGTGCCCGCCGGGCCGATCCCGAAGGTGATGTCGTGCGCCAGGATGTTTCGCAGGTATTCGCGCTGGCGCGGCGTGCGCCCCTGCAGGTCGGTGCGGCGCGTGTGCAGGACCGGCGAGTCGGCGTCGGCAGGCTCGGCTGCCGCGCGTGGCGGGGCTTTGAGCTCGACCAGCCCGAGCTGGACGTCGTCGAGGGACAACGCGTGCTCGGCGCGTGCGTAGAAGTGTTCGAGCGCCGCGATCGCCCGGCGCGATGCGGGCGTGCTGCCGTCGACGCTGAAGCTCGCGCCGCGGCGCGCGATGCGCACGTCGAAGGCTTCCTCGATCTGCCGCAGGTTCTGGTCGAGCGCCCCGCACAGGTTGGCGAGGCGGCGGTTGTCGGCGGTGTCGGGCGTGAACTCGATCGAACGGGGTTTCAAGTCGGCGGTCTCGGGGGCTTCACTGTCGCGCGGGCTGCTGCGCGAACACTCCTACGCCCGAGATTGTAGAGCCGCCCACCGGCCCCTGGATCTGGTAGCTGAGTCCGAGGCGGGCCGCGTTCGGGCCGAACAGTCCGCCCTGGACGTCGACCTTGCACCCCCCCGAGGCACAACCCAGGGGCCCGCTGCCGGTCTGGGACGCGGTCAACTCGCCGCTGAAGGCGTAACCCGACGTCGTAGCGATCGTGCTGCGCGCCGGGTCCGACGCGCCGCCGGGCGTCGCGAAGCCGTACGAGGCTCCGCCGATGGCGACGGTTCCGTCGAGCCCAATGCGGGCCGGCTGAGCCGGGCCGAACGCGACGCCGGCGGTTCCCGTGAACACGCCGGGCGCCACGGCGCCGCCGCTCAGCGTCGGCGCAGTGGCACCGATCAGTTGGTACGTGAACACGCCTTGGGTTGGAACCGTTGTCGAGGGCACTCCGACGAGATAGTGGACACCGTCGTTCGGCGACAGCATGCGGTTCGTCAGGGTCGCCAGCAACCCTTGGGGCTGAAGCGTGCCGTCGGTCCAGCGGCCCCAACTGACGGACGCGTCCGCGCCAGCCTCGGCGGCCACGGCAGTGCCGCGCGACAGGCAATACGACAGAAATCCGCAACTGCCATTGGCGTTGAAGCCGACCGCCTCCAGGCGGCCGAGCGCATCGAGCTTGAACGAGTTGCCGGACGAAGTGAGCCTGGACCAGTCGAAGACGCCGAACACGCGTGGCAGGCCGCGCAGCAGCAGCGAGCGCTGCTCACCGATGGTCCCGTCGCCAGATAGCGGCGGCGGATCGCCCGTACCGCCCGTACCGCCCGTGCCGCCGGTATCGCCCGTGCCGCCCGTGCCACCGGTGCCACCCGTGCCGCCCGTGCCGCCCGTGCCGCCCGTGCCGCCCGTGCCGCCCGTGGTTCCAGTCCCTCCCGAGCCACCAGGATCTCCAGTGCCACCGGTGCCGTCGGTGCCGGATGGCCCGCCCGGTCGGGTGCCAGGAGCCAGGTCGGACACGGCGAGCAGCGAGCCATCGGGGCCGCGATGCTCGTTCGAGGAAATCGATCCGCCTGCCCCGGGGAGCCACGCATCCTCGGAATCGGATTTCCCGGGTTCGCGGGAGTGTCCGCTGCCGGCACCGCGATCCCCGTCGATCACGATCGGGGGCAGGTCGGCCAGAGGGCCGGCGCCGACGGCGCTGTCCGCGCTTGGGGTTTCGGTGGGACGCCCGCCAGCAGCAGACGCCCCTTCCGGCTCGCTCGTCTGGGCCGAGTCGGTGGATCCTGTCGCATCCGCTGCCGCGCCGGATGTTGCGCCGGGGGTGGAGCCGGGACCGGCGCCGCCTGGCGCGCTACCGGCGCCAGGGGCCGCGGCACTGCCGGGAACCGCCACCCCGGCCGAAGCGCCCGCGTCGCTCGATGTGCTCTTGCCGGCCGCAGCGCCGCCGGCCAAAGTACCAGCGCCCGC
>CAYVUV010000196.1:0-21569 GCA_964455095.1 uncultured Binatia bacterium (SeqCode) | reverse complement strand
CGCCAGGGCGCGCGCGGTGGCGATGCCGTTCGACGACGGCATCTCGGCGGCGCGCAGGGCGCGGCGGTTCCACATCTCGTCGTAGTGGAACAGGTTCGACGGGCCGGTCATGACGCGGCCGAAGAGCGTGTCGGGCCCCATAAGCTTATCAATCAACCCGCGCACCGCAGGATCGGCGGGCGGCTGCGGTGGGATGAGTGTCGCGACGCGCGCTTCTTCGGCCGCGGGCAGGCCGATCCAGAATTCGAGGCCGAGCGACGCTGCCACTTCTTCTGCGAAGAACTGGCCGATCGTCCGCCCGGTGATGCGCCGCACCACCTCGCCGATGATCCACCCGTACGAACGGGCGTGATAGCCGTGCGCGCTGCCGGGCTCCCAGCCAGGTGGCTGCGCGGCGATCGCCGCAACCACCGGCTCCCAGGCTAGCACCTGTTCGAGTGTCAGCTCGCCCTCGACCGCGGCGAGGCCGGCCTTGTGGCTCAGTACCCAGCGCAGCGGAATGTGTGCTTTGCCGTTGGCTGCGAACTCCGGCCAGTAGCGGGCGATCGGCGCGTCGATGTCGAGCTCGCCGCGTTCGGCGAGCAGCGCTGCTACGAGGGCCGTTGCGCCCTTGGTGGCGGAGAAGACCAGGACCGCCGTGTCTTCCGTCCATGCGCGCCCGCTCGCCTGGTCCGCGACGCCGGCCCAGATGTCGACCACCGGCTGGCCTTCGAAGTACACGCAGCAGGCGGCGCCGACTTCCTCGCGTTGAGAGAAGTTCTGCTCGAAGGCTTCGCGCACCGGGGCGAAGCGAGGGGCGCAGCGGCCGTGGATCTGCATTGGGCCCAAGACTCAGTTGGAGTCCGGCCGGTCGAAGAACCCCGCCCCGTGCTTCGACGGGCTCAGCATGAGCGGATCCCCTCCCCATTTGCCATCATTTGCCGGAGGGGAAGTCGGAGTCGATCCGCATTGCCCCTCTCAGGCCGCGACCTCTGGCAACTGATAAAGCTCGACCGCGTTGAGGCCGAAGATGCGCGCTTGGGCTGGGGCGCTGAGGCCGGTCATGGCTTCGCGCAGCTCGGCGACAACGCCGGGGATCTTGGCGTCGGGGTGCGGGTAGTCGGAGGCCCAGATGATGCGGTCGGCGCCGACGAGTGGGTGCTCGGCCGTGACCTTGAGGAAGCTCTCGTCTGGATCGAACGAGATCCAGGCCTGGCGCTTGAAGTAGTCCGAGGGCTTCATCTTCAGCGCCGCAACATCCCAGCCGAAGATCTCGTAGTGGTGATCGAGGCGCTCGAGGAACGGCGCGATCCAGCCGCCGTTGGCTTCGAGGAAGATCACGCGCAGCCCGGGGAAGCGCTCGAGCACGCCGCCGCCGATCATGATGGCGATGGTGGTCATCATGTCGATCGGGTTCGACAGCCCCTGCGAGAAGAAGATGTTGTGCAGGCTGGTGATCGGGCTCTGACTCATCTTCTCGACGAAGTCGACCGAGCCGCCGGGCGCGCGGTAGGTCGAGAAATGCAGATCGCGGCAGGCGCCCGGCATGTCGGGAGCCAAGTAAGGATGGAAGCCGATGGTGAGATCGAGGTCCTGGCACGCGGCCCAGATCGGATCGTAGCTCGGATCGCTGAAATACTTGCCCGGCACACTCGCGTTCGGGCGCAGGAAGATGCCGACCAGGCCGAGCTCCTTCGCCTCTTTGATCACCGACACGGCGCGGGCGACATCCTGCTGCGGCACGACCGCGACGCCGAAGAGCCGCGTCGGCGCGTAGCGGCAATAGTCGGCAACCCAGCGGTTGTAGGCGCGCGCCTGCGCTTCGGCGAACTCAGCGTCGGGAAAACCCGGCAGGCCGAGCATCAGCGTCGGATAGACGACCGACTGCTGAATGTCGTCGATCGCCACCTCTTCGAGGCGCGCCTTGGGGTTGAAAGCGCCGGGCTTGATCTCCGTGTACTTGAGCTTGCCGGCGGCGGCGCGCAGGCGGTCTTCCTTCGACATGCCGCCGGTACCGGCCACGGCGAGGTAGTTCGCGCTGGTCGTGTGGCCGGCGTAGTGGACGACCTCGCTGCCGTCGGCCCGCGTCTCGAGGTGGAAGATCTTGTCGCGGTACTTGGCCGGCGCGTACTCGAGCATCGCCGTCGGGTGCTCCAGAACATGACCGTCCGCATCGATGATCCGCACCTGAGCTCCGTTGGACGCCATCGTGCCTCCCGTTTTTCTTTCAGCGCTCCTGCGGCGGTGCGTCGGCCATCGCCGCACCCAGCCGCTGCAGATGCTGCGGCGCGGTGCCCAGACTCAGCTCGATCTGTTTCGCCCACAGAAAGTAGCGGTGCAGCGGGTAGTCGACGTCGAGCCCGATGCCGCCGTGCATGTGCTGCGCGCCGTAGGTGACGCGGTGGCCGCCGTCGCCAGCCCAGAACTTCGCCACCGCCAGATCCTCCTCGGCCGGCAGCCCCTGCGCCAGGCGCCACACCGCCTGCCAGGTCGACCAGCGAATCGCCTCGACGTCGATATACGCATCGGCGGCGCGCTGGCCGACCGCCTGGAACGTCGCAATGGCCTTGCCGAACTGCTTGCGCCCCGAGGTGTACTGCGCCGTCATGCGCAGGGCGCGGTCGGCAACGCCGATCTGCATCGCGCACAGCCCGGCCAGCGCCCGCTGCACGATCCACCGCAGCGACGCGGCACCACCGGTGGGATCGCCCAGGACATCGTCGGCGCCGACCTTCGCACCAGCGAGCGTCATGTGGCTCGACGGCTCGCCGTTGGTCGCCACCTGGCGTTCGCGCGTCACGCCGGCACTCGCCGGATCGAGCAGGAAGATCCCGATCTGCCCTTCACCGGTGCGCGCCGGCACCAGCACACACCCCGCCAGGTGTCCGGCGGGAACGCAGGTCTTCACGCCGTCGAGCCGCCACGCTCCGCCGTCGCGACGCGCCGTGGTGGTCACGGTCATGGGATCGTCGACGCCGTTCTCGACCAGCGCCGCGCTGAGCACCAGATCGCCGGCCGCGACCGCCGGCAGAAGGCGCTTGCGCTGCGCGGCGCTGCCGAAGGCATCGATCGGCAACGCCCCGAGCACCAGCGTCGCCCACATGGGCACCGGCGCCACCGCGCGCCCGACTTCCTCGAGCAGCACGCACAGCTCGACCAGACCGAGTCCGCCGCCGCCGACATCCTCGCGCAGCGCCACGCCGAGCAGGTCCGACTTCGCCAGCTCCGCCCAGACGGCGCGGGCAAACCAATCCGGCTCCGCCTCGATCGCCTTCAAGCGCTCGTGCGATAGGTGGTTGGTGAAAATCTTTCGCGCCAGCTCGCGCAGCGCCTCTTGCTCTTCAGTAAACGAAAAATCCATCGTCGAACCTCAATTCCCCGTCTCGATCAACGAATCGAACGCGGCATCTGCAGGCCGGCCATCGCGATGATGTCGCGCTGCACTTCGTTCGTACCGCCGCCGAAGGTCAGGATCAGCGCCGTGCGGTAGAGGAACTCGAGCCGGCCATTCAATACGTCGCCCGCCGAGCCGCGCTTGAGCGCCGCGCGCTGGCCCATGACCTCGAGCAGGGCGCGGTAGGCTTCGACATAGAGCTCGCTGGCGTAGACCTTGACCGTCGACGCATCGGCGAAGTTCAGGCTGCCGACGGTCATGCACCACGCCTGACGCCAGTTGAACAGCCGCAGCACCTCCCACTTGGCGCGCACGCGCGCCAGATGCAGGCGCACCCACTCCTGATCGATGACGCGCCGCCCGTCGGCCAGCTTTGTCTGCTGCGCCCACAGGCGCACGTCTTCGAGCATGCGGCCGAGCGGCCCGACCGAGCTCAGCGCCAGGCGCTCGTGGTTGAGCTGGTTGACGATCAGCGACCACCCCGAGTTCTCCGGCCCGATGCGCGCCGTCACCGGCACGCGTACGTCTTCGAAGTACGTCGTGTTGGTGCGAATGCCGGCCATGGTGTGGATCGGCGTCAGCTTGAAGCCGGGCAGCTTGGTGCTGACCATGATCATCGAGATGCCCTCGTGCTTGGGGGCGTCGGGATCGGTGCGCGCGGCGAGCCAGATGTAGTCGGCGTAATCCGCCAGGCTGGTGTACACCTTGCTGCCGTTGATGACGTAGTGATCGCCGTCGCGCACGGCGCGGGTGCGCAGCGAGGCCAGGTCGGTGCCGGCCTCGGGCTCGGTATAGCCGATGGCGCAGTGCATCTCGCCGCGCAGGATGCGCGGCAGATAGTCGCGCTTCTGCTCCTCGGTGCCGAAGTCCATGATCGTGCGGCCGACCGAGTTGATGGTCAGGAACGGCAGCGGAAAGCCGGCCGTCTGCACCTCGTCGCTGAAGATGAATTGCTCGATCGGCGAGCGCCCCTGGCCGCCGTACTCCACCGGCCAGCCGACGCCGATCCAACCGTCCTTGCCCATCTGCTGGAGCGCCTTGTGGTAGAGCGGTCCGCCGCCCTCGCTGCCCTGAATCTCAGCGCGCAGCTCCGGCGTCATCATCTTGGCGAAGTAGGTGCGCAACTCGTCGCGCAAGGCCCGTTGTTCCGTCGTGTAGTCGAGATGCATGTGGTCCTCTACGTTGTGCGCTGCCGGATCCTGCAACCGACAGCGTGTCCGATCACTCCCAGTTGCTCAGATCCAATCCGAGCGCCTTCAATCCGGCAGTGATGCGCTGCGGGTTCACGGCCACCGGCGGCCAGTCGTACTTGTGCATGCGGTTGGCGCCCGTATCGGCGACGAACCGGCGTGCCTGTTCGAGGGTCATCAACACGCCGCGGCGGCCGACCTGCTTCTCGTAGCGCCGCGCGTGCTCGGCGTCGAGGACGTAGTTCATGCTGTCGCACATCAGCACGATGTTGGTGTTGTTCCACTCGCGCGGGCTGACGCTGATGTGGATGGCGGCGGAGTCCGGCTGGTGCGACAGCACCTCGCCATCCTTGGTGACGACCGTCACCGGCGCCAGACAGCAGGCGCAGTACGATTCCAGCCGGATCTCCTTGCCGGCGAACGGCGGCATGCGCGACAACGCGATCGACTCCAGCGCGCAGCCGGCATAGCAATGGAATCGGCCGTCGACGTGCACTTCGACCTGGCTGGGATAGCTGGAAAACGGCTGTGCCTTGAGCAGGTTGAAGTTCTGTGTGTCGTGGTCGACGACACAGATGATGCCGAGGTCGAGCTGCTTGTAGGCCTCGATGATGCGTTCGCGCGACAGCCCCGTACCCTCGTGCGCCGCGCGCAGATTCGGCCCGTGCTTGTGCGCACCAGTACTCGTAGACGAACTGGCGCAGCTGCAGCGCATCGTCGCTGAACTGGAACGCCGGTACGTTCTGCGGCATCGCGGCTCCTTCTCCCCCCGGAACTGGCTGAAACGCTCGTTTGGTTATCAGAGGCCGCGGGTGGCAGCAACCGCGCGCCCACAACTCCCTTGAACCCGCCAACCGATGTCGACTACTAGCAACCTGGCCATGAACGGAACCAATCGCCCTTGAGCGCGCCGAAGGTATTGGCCATTGGGCTCGACGGCGCCGAGCGCAGCCTCGTCGAGCGCTGGATGGCGTCGGGTGACATGCCGGTCTTGCGCGGACTGCGCGCGCGCGGAATGTGGGCGACGGTTGCCAGTCCGCCAGGCTTCGGTGACGACGCTGCCTGGGCGTCATTTCACACCGCCGTGTCGCCGGCGCGACATGCCCGCTCCTACTACACGCAGGTGTGGCGCGGGACGTACCGCACCGTCACCTGGCGCGACACTGACCTGCAGCGGGCACCGTTCTGGAACACGGTGAGCCAGGCGCCCCGGCGCGTCGCAGTTCTCGACCTTCCGAAGTGCCCACTGTCGCGCGACATCGATGGCGTGCACCTGGCCGACTGGTTG
This sequence comes from uncultured Binatia bacterium (SeqCode), assembly GCA_964455095.1. GTDB lineage: Bacteria > Desulfobacterota > Binatia > HRBIN30 > CADEER01 > CAYVUV01. Next base: position 15,718 of record CAYVUV010000196.1, on the reverse strand, counting down.
GTGCACGGACACGATGAACCGCAGCCGCGCAGCTGGCCGCCCGACCTCGCCGCCGGCTTGGTCTCCACCTACGGTACCAGACCGCCCAGTCTGTGCGAGGAACCCGATCTCACCGAAGCGCAGTTCCTGCAACTGTATGCCGGCTTGCAGACCACGATCGACATGAAGCGACGGCTGGTCGAGCGCTGGATCGACGACAGCTGGGACCTCGTGCTGACCAGCTTCAAGGAACTGCACTGCGTCGGGCATCGCTTCTGGCATGTCGACGACGCCACTCATCCGAAGCACGATGCTGCGCTCGCGCGCCTGCTGCCCGCTGCAGTGAAGCGCACCTATGCGGCGGTCGATGCGGCCGTCGGCCGCTTGCTCGCGCGTGCGGTGCCGGACACAACCGTGCTCGTGTTCTCGCTCCTCGGCATGGGCGTCAACTACAGCGGCAAGGAGCTTCTCGACGACGTGCTGGTGCGCCTCGAAGCGGGTCGTTCGGGCACCCGAGCCCAACGCGTCGCCGCTTGGCGGCGGCTCTGGCGCATATTGCCGGCGCCGGTGCGCGACTGGGCGGTCCCCCGCCAGACGCGCCTGCACAAGCAGGTGCGCGAGATCGAGTGCGCCGACCGCGTGTCATTTGCGGTGCCGAGCACGGAGTTCGCCAGCGCGCTGCGCCTCAACGTCATCGGCCGCGAGCCGCATGGTCGCGTCGCGCCCGGCGCCGAATACGACGCGCACTGCACCGACCTCGACAGCGCCCTGCGTGAGTTGGTCGACCCGGACAGCGGCCGGCCGATCGTAGAGGATGTCGTGCGGCCGGCGCTGCTCTATGAGGGCGCCTTTCTGCCCGATCTGCCCGACCTGATCGTCATCTGGCGCCGCGATGCACCGATCACCGGCGCCGCCTCGCCGCGCATCGGCGAGATCCGGCGACCCTACACGTCGTACCGCATGGGAGAGCATCAACCGAACGGGTTTCTCTGCGCCGCCGGAACGGGCATCGGATGCGGCGCGCTCCCGGACGCAGTCTCGGTGATGGACCTCGCGCCGACGATCGCGGCGCGGCTCGGTGTCTCACTCCCCGACGTCGACGGTGCCCCGATCGCCGCGCTGTGTGCAGCCGGCGCGGTAGGCTGAGGCAACGCATGCAGCGCGCGGTGGCCTGCTTCACCTTCGACAACATGGGCGAAGCGGCCGACATCGGCGCCGGGTTGCTCGCGGCCCCGCGCCCACCGGGCAGCGAGCCGTCGCTGGCGGTCGGCTATCCGGCGTTGTTCGACCTGCTGGCGCGGCACGGCGTGCAGGCCACCTTCTTCATCGAGGGTTGGAATGGGGTACACCACCCGCAGGCCGTGGCCGAGATCGCGCGCCGCGGGCACGAGCTCGGCATGCATGGGTGGACGCACGAAGCGTGGAGCGATCTCGAGCCGCAGACCGAACGCGAGCTCGCGCGGCGCGCCACCGAGGCGTTGGAGCGCGCCGGCGGCGTGCGACCGCGCGGTTTTCGCGCTCCCGGCGGCGGGCGAAGTCTCGCCACCGAGGCCATCCTCACCGAGCTCGGCTATCGCTACGACGCCAGCCTCGGCGACGGCATGACGCCGCGGGTGCTGGCCTCGGGACTGGCGCAGATCCCGTTCGTATGGCCGGCGGTGGACGGGTTTCACTACCTCGCCGGCGGCGCGACCGCCGACCCGAACCGGGTGCGCGAGGCATGGCTGAAAGCGCTGCGGCGCGCGGTCGAGCGCGGCGGCCTGTTCGTCACCGTCTGCCATGCTTTTCTGACCGGCCTGGATCGAGCGCGACTGGCGGCGCTGGATGCGGTCATCGAAGCGGCGTGCGGGACGCCGGCGGTGGAGGTCTTGACCGCCGGCGCACTGGCCGAGCGGCTGCTGGAAGCAAAGGCCTCTGGCGGCGGGTAACACGAGGTTGAATGTTGCCGTTGCGGCGCGGCGCGCAGTATGATCGCCGCACTCACGACACGGGAGGAGATCATCAATGGCGGAAATGCCGGCAGTGGCGCGCGCGCTGAATCACGTCGCCTACCCGACCTGGGACACTGGGGCGACCTATCGTTTCTACACCGAAGTGCTCGGCTTCAAGCTGGTCGCGGCCGTGCGCGGTGTGCACGATCCGGAATCGGGCACGGACAAGCCGCACCTGCACACCTTCTTCGCCATGCGCAGCGGCGAGGTCATCGCCTTCTTCGAGCTCGAAGGCACGGTGCCGCCGGCCCCGGACAACCTGCCCAAATGGGTGCGCCACATCGCGCTCAGCGTCGAGTCGCACGAGGAGCTGATGGACTGGCGCGCGCGGCTCGAGCAGCACCGTGTGAAGGTCACGCCAGTCGTCGACCACGACGGTGTGTGGCAGTCGATCTATTTCATGGACCCCAACCACGTGTTGCTCGAGCTCACCCACCAGGCGCGCGCCCTGACCGCCGCCGATGCCGACAAGGCCGCCGCCATGGTCGCCGAGTGGACCGCGGCGCGTGGCCAGCGGCTTTCGGCGTAGGCCGGGCCGCGCATGCGATTCATCACCTCGCTCGCCTTCAGCGATCCCGCCCACTACACCGCCATCGCCCGCACCGCCGACGCGTGCGGGTGGGACGGCCTGGCGCTCTCCGACCACGTGTTCTTTCCCGAGACGCTGTCGTCGCCCTACCCCTACCAGCCCGGTGGCAAACCGTTCTGGGAACCGTCGACACCCTGGCCCGACGTGTGGGTGGCCATCGGCGCGATGGCCGCGGTGACCAGCCGGCTGCGCTTCGTCACCAACGTCTACGTGCTGCCGGCGCGCAATCCGTTCGTCGTCGCCAAAGCGGTCGGCACCGCGGCGGTGATGTCCGACAACCGCGTCGTGCTCGGCATCGGCGTCGGGTGGATGCGCGAGGAGTTCACCCTGCTCGGGCAGGACTTCCACACCCGCGGCCGCCGTACCGATGAGACCATCGCCGTCCTGCGCACGCTATGGCGCGGCGGCATGGTCGAGCACCACGGCCGCTTCTACGACTTCGACCGCCTCGAGATGAGCCCGGCTCCGAGCGCACCCGTACCGATCTACGTCGGCGGCGAGTCGGAGCCGGCGCTGCGCCGCGCGGCGAGTCTCGGCGACGGCTTCATCTCCGTCCTGCACTCGACGGAGGAGATTGCCGCCCTCATCGCGCGCATCAACGGGCTGCGTCGCGAGATCGACCGCGACCGTGATCCGTTCGACTTTCTCTTCGCCTGCAGCGACGCCTTCGCGGTCGACGATTACCGCCGCCTCGAAGACCTCGGCGTCACCAGCCTGATGACCGTGCCGTGGGTCCTCTATGGCGGCGACGTGACGCAGATCGAGGTGAAGCGAGAAGGACTGGAGCGGTTCGCGAACGACGTGATCGCCAAGATGTAGTTATTTCGAATCGGTCAGAGCCGCAGCCCCGGCAGCCCCTTGCTCAGCAGGTCCTGCCAGTCGGGGGCCGCGCGCAGCGCGCCGACGGGTGCCGGCTCGTCGGGCACGGTGGGATAGTCGCCACACACCCGCTCCCACCAGCCGACGTCGCGCCAGGCGCCGAGTTTGTAGCCGACATTGCGATAGATCGCGACGGGAACGAAACCCATCGCTTCGTGCAGGCCGATGCTGCCGGCGTTGGGCAGGGTGATGCCGGCATAAGCAGTGCGGTAGCCCTGGCGCGTCACGATGCCGAGGAGTGCCGTGTACAATGCCCGGCCGACGCCCTGGCGGTGCGCGCGCGGATCGATGTAGACCGAGACATCGACCGACCAGCGATAGGCGGCGCGCTCGCGGTGCGGGCTGGCGTAGGCGTAGCCCACCACGCCGTCGGGGCCGGCGCAGACCAGCCACGGGAACCGCTCCGTCAGCTTGCGGACGTGGGTAGCAATCTCTTCCGCGGTGGGCGGCACCACCTCGAAGGAGATCGCCGTGTCGCGCACGAACGGGCCGTAGATCGCCGCGATCGCCGCTGCGTCACTGTCGCTAGCCATCCGAATCGTCGCACTCACGGAACCTCCCGCGTCGGTCGTTCGTCATCGCCGGGCAAATCGCGTATCTCAGTCCCCGACCGCAACACAAGGCGACGCGCCACCTCCGCGGCACGTACCTTGACGATTCGGTCTGCAATCCCCATTAACCTTGATCAGACACAGTTCTTCACCACCGAGAACGCCGAAACTTCGGATGGAGAGATAGACCGTGGCCAGCGCACCGCGCGACTACTACGCAACGCTCGGCGTCGCCCGCGACGCCGACGAGAAAGCGATCAAGAGCGCCTTTCGCACGCGGGCGCTGAAGTATCATCCCGATCGCAACAAGGACCCTGGCGCCGAGGAGCAGTTCCGCGCCGTCGCCGAAGCCTATGCGGTCCTCTCCGATCCCAAGAAGCGCGCCGACTACGATGCCGGCCGCCTCAGCGGCGATGGGGAGACCATGTCGCCCGAGGACATGTTCAGCGGTGTCGACCTCAATGACCTGTTCGGCGGACTAGGCTTCGACGTCGGGGGTGGCGGGCGTTTCGACCATATCTTTCGCCGCCGGCCATCCGGGCCACCGCGCGGCGGCAACCTCGAGGTCGATCTGGTCATTCCCCTGTCGCTCGTCGCCAGTGGCGGTGAGGAGAGTGTGCGCGTGCGCCGGCCGGTGACGTGCACGACCTGCAACGGATCGGGCGCCAAGCCGGGCACGGCGCCGAAGACCTGTGCGACCTGCGGCGGCACAGGCCACCAGGCGAATCGTCGCCGCAAAGGCGGCATGATGTTCGAGCAGGTCGGCGTCTGCCCCACGTGCGGCGGACAGGGCCAGGTCATCGAGACCCCGTGTCCGAAGTGCCACGGCCGCGGCACGGTCGAGCAAGTGGAGACGCTCAAGGTCAAGATCCCGCGCGGCATCGAAGAGGGGATGGTCCTGCGTGTGGCGGGCCACGGCCTCCCGGGACCTGCGGGCGGCGCCCCGGGCGACCTCTTCGCGGTCGTGCGCACCGCGCCCGATCCGAACTTCGAGCGTCGCGGCAACGATCTGTGGCACGCGGAGACCGTCCACGTCGTCGACGCGGTGCTCGGCACCAACCTCGCCATTCCGCTCTTGCAGGGCACGGTCTCGGTCAAGGTCCCCCCCGGTACCCAGCCGGGCACCGTGCTGCGCCTGCGCGGCAAGGGACTGCCCGAGTTCGGCGGCCATGGGCACGGCGATCTCTACCTGCGGCTCGACGTGCGCATCCCGCGCAAGCTGTCGCACGACGAGCACCAACTCTTCGAGCGCTTGCAGGAGCTGAAGGTGAAGGCGTCGCGCGGCAAGTAGGTGACGAGCGGGCCTGCGACCGGTAGAGTTGCGTTTCGGCACCGACCGGGTGCCAGCAGCGATCGGCAACGCAACCGGATGGAGGCGCGCGTTTGAAGTCGGCATGGGCGTTCATCAACGAGATGCTCGACAAGTGGAGCAACGACGGCGGCACCAGCCATGGGGCGGCGCTGGCGTACTACGCCATCTTCTCGCTCGCTCCGTTGCTCATGCTGATCGTCGCCATGGCTGGCCTGGTGCTCGGGCAGACGCAGGCGCACGACGAAGTCATCGGGCGGCTGACCAGAATCGTCGGGCCCGAGGGCGCACAGACGGTGCAATCGATCGTTGACCAGATCAGTGCGCCGGCCGCAGGCATCGCCGCGACGGTGATCAGTTTGGTCACGGCGCTGTTTGGGGCCTCGGGGGTTTTGGCGCAGTTGCAGGCGTCGCTGAACCAGATCTGGAAAGCGGCGCCGCGACCTGGCGGGACCGTGCGCGAATACTTGCGGCGGCGGCTGCTGTCGTTCGCCCTCATCCTCGGCATCGGCGCGCTGCTCATGCTGTCGCTGATGCTCTCGACCGTGCTGAGCGCGGCGAGTGAGTTCCTGAGCCGCTACCTGCCGGAGTTCAGCCGAGTGTTGCCGCTGCTGAGCGGGACGCTCTCGTTCGTCATCGCGACCGCCCTGTTCGCCATGATTTTCAAGGTCTTGCCCGACACGCCCTTGGACTGGCGCGACGTCTGGCTGGGCGCGGTCGCCACCTCGCTGTTGTTCACCGTTGGCAAGTCCTTACTCGGTCTCTACCTCGGGCGCATTGTCACCACTTCCGTATACGGCGCGGCCGGCTCGCTCGTCATGGTGCTGTTGTGGATCTACTGGTCCGCGCAGATGCTCATCCTCGGCGCCGAGTTCACCGAGGTATACGCGCGCCGCTATGGCTCGCGTCGCTCGGAGACCCCGCCACTGCCGCCGAACATGCCTGCGGAGGGGTGAGCGGCACGCGGAAGCGACGCCGGCGACCCGCGCGCTAGGTGCGCTGAGCGACGAGGCGCTCTGCCTCTTGGGGCGGATTGCCCCGGAGGCCCCGGCGCAGATAGGCGGCGTCGATGTCGAGGACTTGGCAGACGTTGAGGAAGGAAAAGGGCGAGATCTCGTCGTCGCTCATGATCCACTCCTCGCTTTCGCGAAACATCTGCAGTTCGTTCCTGGTCACTGCCGCACGGTGCACGCGATAGCAATGCACTGCGTCAGCGAGCACCGCGAGCATCAGTTGTCGCTCGCCGCCTCCAGCGCTTCGGTTCGCGCCCGGCATCTGGACGGGCAACACCACGCCGGGCTGCAGCATCCCCAGCTCATCGTGCTTGAGGCCTCTCGAATAACCCATGGCCGTAAAGAGACAGCAAGTCGCGCGCCACGGGCAACGTGCGCCGCGGTGCGCCACGCGCGTTGACCAGGTGCAACGGAGGGCGAAGGTCCGTTCTCGGAACTTGGAAGCCTCCGATCCTCCTTTCCTACTCGCCACCACCCGATTCGAAACGGGTCAGCGCGTGTTCCGCGTAGAAGGTCGGGCCGTGGACGTCACGGCCTGAAAAGAACATTGGGTCCGCCGCTGTCGCGAGCATGGCGCAGACGCGGCCGGGATTGTCGACCGTCAGCGCCTGCGAGGCATCGAAACCGAACTGGCCGAGTTCGATCGCCATGCGCTCGGTGCCGACAAATCCCGGCATCAGGCCGATGACGGCGATGCCATCGCGGCGCAGCTCTTTGGCCAGGCCCGGCACCATGCGGTTGAAGGCCGCCTTGCTGATCGAATAGCCGAGGCCCCAGCCGCCAGCGCCGATCAGGGCCGGGGTCTCGCGGTCGCCGGCGCTCGAGGTGATGTTGATCACGATGCCGCCGCCCTGGCGGCGCATGATCGGCATGCAGAGCTTGATGAGGTGTAACGGCGCGACAACGTTGCAGAGCATCATCTGCTCGATCAGCTCGACGGGCGTGTCCTCGAACCAGTCCATGTGCCCGGGGCCGATGTAGCGACCGTTGTTGACCAGCACGTCGATGCGCCCGAATCGCCGCATTGCCGCGTCGATGGCCGCCGACCAGTCGCCCCGCACCGACAGATCGAGCTTGATCACCGCGGCTTCGGCGCCCAGCGCGCGAACCTCAGCCGCGGTGGCCTCGAGACTGCCGGGCAATGGGGCATCGGACGAGTGCTTGACTGTCGAGGAGTGCTCGAAGCGCTCCTGCCCGGTGACCGTGCGCGCGCTCAGGACCAGTTTGAAGCCGCGCTTGGCGAGCTCCAGGGCGCAGCCCCGACCGATGCCCCGACTGGCTCCGGTAATGAACGCGACCTTCCCTTCCGCCATACGCGCGCCCCTCGCCGCCCGCATAGTGCAGTCGCACGTCCGGAGCAACCGCGCGCGCCACGATCATCGGACTTGAGCGCAAGGCGTGAATCGTGATTTACTAAACGAACGTTTGTTTGCGCGGCGCTCGGGCGCTGCGAGAGGTGCAAGGCCGCGCCGGCGGGGCGCGCTGAAAGGAGACGCCGTGAAGCTCTCAGATATCGATCTCTACAACCCCGAAACATTCGTGCCCGGCATGCCACACGACATGTTCGCGGTGCTGCGCCGCGAGGCGCCCGTGTTCTGGCATGAGGAGCCGGAAGGCCCGGGCTTCTGGGTCATCACCAAGTACCACGACGTCGTGGCGATCTCGCGCAACCCGACCACGTTTTCGTCCTACCGCGGTACGGCCCTGCTGCAGAACCTGCCCGAGGAGCACCTCAACAACCAGCGGCTGATGATGCTCAACATGGACCCGCCGCAGCACAACAAAATCCGCAATCTGGTCAACAAGGGGTTCACGCCCAAGATGGTGTCACGTCTCGAGCCGTCGGTGCGCGCCTCGGCGACTGACATCATCGACCGCATCGCGGATCGCGGCTCGTGCGACTTCGTGCGCGACCTGGCCGTCGAACTGCCGCTGCGGGTGATCGCCGAAATGCTCGGCGTTCCACAGGAAGACCGCCACATCGTCTTCGACTGCAGCAATCGCATGATCGGCTTCGACGATCCAGACTACCGCACCTCGCCCGAGGACGGCGAGCAGGCCGCCCTGCAGCTCTATGCCTATGCCAACCAGCTCGCCGTCGAGCGCCGCGAGCACCCGCGCGACGACCTGGTCAGCGTGCTGATGAACGCCGAGGTCGACGGCGTCCGCCTGAGCGAGTTCGAATTCGACCTGTTCTTCCTGCTGCTCGCCGTCGCCGGCAACGAGACCACACGTAACCTGATCTCCGGCGGTATGCTGGCACTGTGCGAGCACCCGGACCAGCGCGAGCGGCTGATCCGCGACCCGTCGCTCATTCCCAGCGCGGTCGAGGAGATGCTGCGCTGGGTTGCGCCGGTGATGCACTTCAGGCGCACGGCCACGCACGACACCGAGATCCGTGGCCAGCGCATCCGCGAGAACGACAAGGTGGTGATGTATTACGGCGCCGCCAACCGCGACGAAGAGGTGTTCCCGAACCCCGAGGTCTTCGACGTCGGCCGCACGCCGAACGAGCATCTCGGCTTCGGCATCGGGCAGCACTTCTGTCTCGGCTCGAAGCTCGCACGCCTCGAAATCCGGGTCATGTTCGAAGAGCTTCTGCGCCGTCTGCCCGACCTCGACTTGGACGGACCCGTGCGCCGCTTGCGCTCGAACTTCATCAACGGCATCAAGGAGATGCCGGTCCGCTACACCCCGGAACGGGCATAACCAAAGCGCAACGGACGCAGGGTGGGAAGCGAGGAGGACGCATGAAGGTTGTGGTGGATTTTGACCTCTGTGAAGCGAATGCCTTGTGCATGAAAGTCTGCCCCGAGGTCTTCGACCTGCACGACGACGATACCCTCCACCTGAAAACCGAGCACCCCGACGAAGGCCTGCGCGCGAAGGTGGAAGAAGCCGTGCGCCGCTGCCCGCGGCAGGCAATTCGCATCGAGGAGTGAACCTGATGGGTCGAAAGCGACGCCTCCGCCCGAAAAAGCGCGCCGCTCAACGGGGCGTCACATGCTGACGACCCAGGGCACCTCATCCTCAGGGTCGTAGCAACACAAAGCGCCAGTCCGAATCGAATTGGTCAGGTGTCGCCAGAGGGCACGGTCGTACTTGTCAATCGCCCGTAACGCACTGCTGATACTGTTGCGCACGTTGATCCGCGCCCGTTCGAATGCAGCCGCGGCGACCCGCAAGCGACCTCCAAGCCCACAACCGGCGGCTAACTCCTCTCGAATCGCTTCGATCTCCCGACGCAGCGCCGACGCTCTCCCGACATCGTTCATCTCTTCGGCCTCTTCCACTTGGATGCGCAGGTCCTTCATGCGCCCTCGATAAGCATCGCGAGCCCTGCGATCGAATATCGGCCCCGCGTCCCCAAGCCCAGCGACGCGCAGCTGATCGTCGATCAGCCTCACATCACCCCCATGGGTGGGGCACGCCGCGGTGCCCCGTCGACCCACGGCAGATGCCAGATCAATCGCTGGAATCTCCTGATGGGGCCGTGACACCAGATACGCTAGGTACTCCAGTCCGACGGTACTGCGCAGTCGACTGACTACCCCACGGAAATTGATAGTCCAATACTCCCCTTCACGCCGGAACACATATTGATTGCCTAGACCTTTCTCCCGCATCATCAGCTGATGATCCAGAACGTTGGCTTCGCTCGTCCGTTTCTTCTCGTCGCCAAGCACCGCCGACATATCTACGTTGTCCGTTAGGTCGCCGACTGTCGACACCGCCGCCTCATCTTCGGGGACATAAACCGCGGACGGGCCTGAACACCCAGACTTCCAGGACGACAACAACGCCAACGCCTGACGGAGATAGCCCTTCATCTCTAACCGCCGGTAAGTTTCTATCGCCCTACTCACCGCCTGTTGAGCCCGAGCCCGATCTCCGCGCTCGTTCCTTTTCCAAACCGCTTCTGCGTAATAGTGCTGCGATCGAGCCACAAATGGCGCCGCCCCTAGCTTTCTGTTCATAACCACCGCATCCTCAAAGTGGCGCGATGCATCCTGCCATCTCGATAGTGTGCCAGCCAGAACACCCAGGTAATGGGAGGCAGATCCGTCACAGGCTGCCCCCCAACTCACGACCACATTATGATCCGCGTAGGGCAAGAGCAGCCGATACAACTCCTCCGCTTTACCCCTGTCCCCAAGATGAGATACCATCTCCGATATCATTGACACACAGAACAAGCCGAATCCGTTGTCCAGTAACCGCTCGAACCCACCCCTTTCGAACGAATCAAGGATCTCCCTAGCCTCCTCCACTCGACCGGACCGGCAGCAGATGCTTCCTAGCGCGCCCTGATACGCTGGAATGTCCACTACTTGGGCCCGAATCCTGAGAAACACATCGTACAGTTCTTCAACCGCACCCATCAACCGAAGGCCACAAAAGCGCTGCAGCAGAAAATAGTGCTGCGCAGTTGCATCATGCACTTGCCCTCCTAGCACCCGCGCCTTCTTCCAGAGCACTACCGCCCCGCCTAAGTCACCTCGCAATAGCGCTCGGCCTCCAGCAATGACGGCAATCTGCCACATATACCGCGGATGTCGAATCTCCTCCGCTAGTTCGACACAACCCACCCACTCGCGCTCGCTATCCGACACGCGACCCAACTCTATCAGTGTCATATACCTAAATATGCTGGCACGAAACAAAATGTCCTTCTCGCCAGCTGATCTCGCCAACTGAACCATACTATCCAGTGTAACTAACCCGTCACGCACACCTCCCGGTCTCCACTGGCCAAAGTATCGCGCTTCAAGAGCTGCGCACAACGTAGGCGCGTCGCCAATGGCCTCCGCCAGGCCAACCGCCCTCTCCCCGAGACGAGCACGCTCGCAAGCTGGTCGCGCGTAGTACATCGACAACGCCAATGCCGCAAGGACCTTCACGAGCACTATGCTATCTTCCCCCTTAAGCAGACCAACGGCCTCCTCCAGCAAAGCTACCGATTCGGTATCTATTGGATCAGTACTAGCCAGTACTCCCTTAAATCCGATTGCGGCCTTAGCGAAGGTCTCCGCTTCACCAATCCCCCTGGCCACCCTAACGGCGGCCGAAAATGTCCGTCGAGCCGCGCACCAGTCGCCAGCCTTCGCCTGCACATCTCCAAGTCCGAGCAGAATCTCACATCGCCTCGAGAGGTTACTGGCACCACCCGCTAAAGCGCGTAGCGCGCGCTCATAGTGAAGCACCGCATCCTCATAAGCGACAGCTAGCGCGGCACGCGCGCCAGCAAGCAGACAATAGTCAACTGCCTTTTGCCATCCCGCCGTTGGCATCGACTGACAGTAGTGATATGCGATTTGGCTTAGTCTGGACTCGTCCATAGCAACGAACTGCTCTTCCAACACTTTCGCAATCTGATAGTGCGTGTCAACGCGGCGACTACCTTGGAGTTCTTCATACAATGAATCTCTAATTAGCCCGTGCGAAAATCTGTAGTGCCCCCTACTAGTCGGAGACTCCGCAACGATCCCCGCCGCACCAGCCTCATCTAGCGCTAGCAATGCAGCCGTGCTCGTCATCCCATCAACTGATACTAGAACGCCCAGTTCGAACTCTCTCCCAATTACGGCACCAACGGCAAGCACCTTCATCGTCTCTGGGTGCAAATGACTCAACCGATGCATGATCACCTGCCGAAGAGTACGCGGGATTGCAATCTCACATGACCCCGCCTTGCCGGGTTCCTCGAGTCTCCTCGTAGACACCAACAAGGCTGCTAGTTCGCTAATGAACAATGGGTTCCCATCCGACTTTTCATGGAGGGCAGTCGCCCACGCAGAAGAAGGACTGCTTCCCGCATAGTCACCTAGAAATTGAGCCGACTCTTGCTCCGAAAATCGCGCAAGTGGCAAGCTGCAACAATGCCTGTGCCTTACGAGGGCCCCAAGTCTGCTTGGCATTGGATGCTCCTGCCCGTGATCTACATCCCTAAACGTGCCAACGATCATAATGCGGGATTGGCGAATTTCGGATATGATAAATTCCAGGAGAATCAATGAGGGCGCATCCCCCCAATGCAGGTCGTCAAGGACGATCACCAACGGCTGCCTGGTTGCCGCCTTTTTTAGGAAGCCCGCGAAAGTGTCAAAAATGTGAAAACGAGCCTGGTCTGTGTGCGGATCGCTCGCAGTATTGGCAGCGGATGCAAATCGCATGGGCCATCCCGACTCCTGTGTAATCCCCCCCATTTCAATGGCAGACCCCGAGCAGCTGCCCGGAGGTAGCGCCGTCTCCATCCCGTCCTCGCAGGCTCGCGCAACTTGAACCCATGGCCAGAACGCAGGAACCCCATATCCCTCCCAGCAGCGGCCCCAAAGAACCTTGGCCCCAGATCGCTCGGCTAGACCTGCTGCCTCCTCAGCTAAGCGAGTCTTGCCGATTCCAGGCTCCCCAAAGAATAGCACCGTGCTTCCAGTGCCGCGGAGCGCCTCGTCGATTCCAGAGGCCACCGCTCGCATCTCGTGCTGCCGGCCGACGAGGTTGGGCTTCACATCGCTGGGCGTTTGGGCTACGGGCATTGACGCCGCATCGGACTCGGGCGAAATCGAGGTGTCGCCCTTTCGAGCCCTGCGCACGTTTATCTCGCGGCGCCGGTTGACATCAGGTCCCTTAGCCATTGAGAGTGCCGTAGCATATAGTACGGTAGATTGAGCGTCTTAGTCAAGATTTCAGATAGCGTGCCCTATTGATAAGGGGTCGATCCCGCGTGATGGATCGCGGTATCGCTTTGGTTGTCTTGTGTAGTCTTGGATGGCAGAACGCGGCGCTGTCGGTACCGCCACTGGAGTCGGGTGTAACGTAAGTGCGCCCAATAAACAGGCGGGCTTGATCGTCTTCTTCAATGCGGCAATGGAGGAGAGCAATGGCGAGGAGGGGACGGCCGAAGAGCCCGCTGACGCTGAGCGAGGAGGAGCGGGAGGTGCTGGTGCGCTACGTGCGGCGCGGCAAGACCGCTCAGCGCTTGGTCATGCGCGCCCGCGTTGTTCTGGAATGCGCCAAGGGGCTGGATAGCACGGTGGTCGCCGCACGGTTGGGAGTAAGCAATCAGACCGTCTGCAAGTGGCGGGGGCGCTTCCTTGCTGACCGAATCGATGGACTGCTGGATGCGCCGCGCGTGGGCGCCCCGCGCACGATTGGGGACGACAAGGTGCAAGAGGTGGTGACCACCACGTTGAACACCATGCCCAAAAGCGCCGCGCGGTGAAGCACGCGAGATCTGGCCAAGAAAACCGGCCTCAGCCACATGGCGGTCGCGCGCATCTGGACCGCGTTCGGTCTCAAGCCCCACCGCGCGGAAACCTTTCAGCTCTCTGCGGATCCCCAGTTCATCGAGAAGGTCCGGGATGTGGTCGGCCTGTACCTGGATCCCCCGACCAACGCGGTCGTCTTGTGCGTCGACGAGAAGTCGCAGATCCAGGCGCTGAATCGGACGCAGCCCATCTTGCCGATGCGCCCCGGGCAGCTGGAGCGACGCACCCCGGAGTACGAGCGCCACGGGACGACCAGTTTGTTTGCGGCCCTCGATGTGGCCACCGGGGGTGTGATTGGCCGGTGCTTTCGGCGCCATCGCGCCAAGGAGTTCGTGCAGGTCTTGAAACTGATCGACGAGCGCGTCGCCGCGGAGCGCGAGATCCATCTGATCATGGACAACTACGCCACCCACAAGGCGCCGCCGGTGAGGAAGTGGTTGACGCGCCACCGGCGCTTTCATCTGCACTTCATCCCGACGCATTCCTCGTGGTTGAATCAGGTCGAGTGCTGGTTCCGCGATCCTCACCAACAAGCAGCTTAAGCGGGGATCCCATTCCAGCGTCCCAGAGCTCGAACATGCGATCCGCGAGTTCCTCGACGCGCATAACGGCGACCCCAAGCCGTTCCGATGGGTCAAAACCGCGGACGAGATTCTGGGGAAGCTCGCGCGGTTCTGCCGCGAAACCGTCGGAGGGAAAGAGTGATTCTTCAACTCACTTACGTTACACCCGACTAGCAGCTCGTTGAAAAAGCCGGCAGGGCCGCCGCGCCCTGTCATATTAGAGGAAGCGCGACGGGGGATGCGGATGGCGATGGGACGGCGGAAGTCGCACCAAGGAGCGATGTGAGTGGCCGCGCGGCAGTTGCGCCGATCCCCTGGGCACGTGTTCTACGACTTGTTGATCAGTGTGCTGGAAGCGGGTGGCTTGGATCGGTTTGAAGAAGACCTGTGCGCAGCGCTCGGCGAGGAGTTGGGCCGGCCCTCGATCCCCCCGGGCGTGTACTTCCGGATGCTCTTCGTCGGGTACTTCGAGGGGCTCGAGTCGCAACGCGCGATCGCGTGGCGCTGCGCCGACAGTCTGTCGCTGCGCACCTTTCTCCGGGTCGACCTAGCCAAGAGCACGCTCGATCACTCCGGTATGACCCACACCCGCCAGCGCTTGCCGGAGGGGGTGTTCTGGCAGGTGTTCGCCTTCGTGTTTTAGGTAGCGGTGGAGCACCGGCTGCTCAAGGGCCAGACCATCGCGGTGGACTCCACCACGCTAGAAGCCAACGCGGCGATGAAGTGGCTGGTCTGGCGGGCCACTAACGACGACTGGAAGACGTACGTGCGGCGGCTGATGAAGGCCGAGGGGATTGACGACCCGAGCGATGACGAAGTGCGGCGGTTCGATCGGACGCGCAAGAAGAAGACCTCGAACCAGGAGTGGAAGTCGGCGACGGACCCGGACAGCCGAGTGATGAAGATGAAGGAGGGGCGGACGCACCTGGCGTGCAAGGCCGAGCACGCGGTGGAGCTGGGCAGCGGGCTGATCGTGGCGCCGGCGGAGACGCTGCAGATTCTCGCCGAGGTGGAGCGGGTGCGGGCGTATGTCGCCGAGCCTAAGCGCTCGAGCCGACGGAAGTGGCAGGACAAACCGGCGGGGCAGCAGCCGGCGGTGTACGCGAACCGGCGCCGCATCCAAGGCGAGCGCGGCCGGCGCCTCGGGCGCCAGGGCAGCGAGCACGCGGAGCGCAGCTTCGCGCACACCTGCGAAACGGGCGGCGGGCGCTGGCGTGCGTCCGCGGGGTGGCCAACGTGTCGAAGTCGCACCTGATGCGGGCGGCGGCGTGCAACCTCGGGATCATCATGCTCGCCGTGTGGGGCGTGGGCACGCCGCGCACGCCGCAGGGGGTGTTGGGCCTGCTCAGTGTCGCGCAGTTCTGGCTTCTGTGGCGTCCCCATTCGCCGCGCGGGGACTCCTGGGCATCATGGGCGCATCAGGCATCACGACCGTGGTCCGCTGCCCCAACAACCTCTACCGCGCCCGAAGTGGTGTAAACGTGGCTTTCTCAACGGCTGCTAACGCAAGCCCGGGGCTTCGTGGCCGCTGGCGACGACGTAGTCGAGATAGCCGCCGCCGTAGGGGATGGGGCCG
>CAYVUV010000195.1:0-13396 GCA_964455095.1 uncultured Binatia bacterium (SeqCode) | reverse complement strand
AACAGTTCGAGCGCGCCGTCGCGCTGCGGCCCGACTTCGCCGACGCGCGCGGCAACGCGGAGAAGGCGCGCGCCGCGCTCGCGGCGCCGCGGTAGCATTGCCTCACGCGAGGGCGCGAAGCCCTTCTTTCTTGCTCCCCCTCCTTACCAAGGAGGGGGCCGGGGGGAGGTTCATCCGGCGAGAAGCGGAACCACCCCGAACCCCACCGTGGGAAGGGGGGGGGCCGGAGTCAGGCGTTACCGCGGCCGAGCGCGGCCGCGACGGCGCGACGCAGCGCTCCTGCGGGATCATTGGCCGCAGTGCGCGAGCGGAAGGCGACGTGTTGGTCAGGACGGACGAGCAGTGCGCCGTCGGCCTCCATGCCGGCTGTCGTGCTCCACCAATCGTTCGGATCAGCGACGTCGATGCCGATGCGCACGCAGGCGAGTTCTGGTTCCACCGCGCGCATCGCGTCGACCCATGCGGCACCGCTCGGGCCGACGAGGAGCGTCAGCCGGTCGAGTCCGATCAGATCCAACGTCGAGCGTTGCGCCGACAGCCAGCCGTGCGGCAGGCGCGCGCCCGGCCGACTCGACGGCACGAAGTCGCGCACCGGGTTCGCCGGCGCGGGCTTTTCGCTGCCGTCGGGCAGGAGGGCGCCCTGCTCGTAGGCATAGCCGAGCTGCAGGCCGAGCATGTCGAAGTGCTCGGCCTGGTTGGCGATGGCGGCGCTGAGCGCGCCGCGCCGGCTCGAGTCCCCGAGAACCTCCGCGAAGTTGCGCCGTGCCAGCGCCGGATCGTCGCTGAAGCCGAGCGCCTGCGGCACTTCGAACAGACGCATGGCGTTCTGCAGGCTCTGGTCGGCATTGTACTGCGCCACCGGCTGGCGCTCGGTCTGGTAGGTGTCGAGCAGCGTCGCGGGCGCGGTGCCGGCGAGGACGGCCGCGAGCTTCCACGCCAGGTTGTGAGCGTCCTGCACCCCCGTGTTGAGGCCGAGCCCGCCGGTGGGCGGGAAGCGGTGCGCCGCGTCGCCGACCAGGAACATGCGCCCGTCGTGATAGCGCTCCGCCACCTGGCAGCTCATGACCCAGGTCGACACGGTGCGGATCGCCAGCTCGACGTCCTCGCTGTCGATGGCGCGGCGCACCAGCGCTGCGCAATGCGCCGCGTCGTAGCGCGCGGCCGGTTCGCGTTCGGGGTCGAAGCTGTGCATGAAGACCCACTCGCGGTCGATGTCGTGGGCGACGAACGTTCCCAGGCAATCCGGGTCGCAGGTCCAGTAGAGAACCCCCGGCGTGTCGCGCACCAGCGCGCGCAGGTTGGCTTCGAAGTGGATCATCACGAAGCTCTGCAAGCGCTCGGGTCCGCTCTGCGCGATGCCGAGCGACTTGCGCACCGGGCTGCCGGCGCCGTCGGCGGCGACGACGTAGCGGCTGCGAATCTGGTAGCGGCGGCCGGTGTCGACTTCGGCGATCACCGAGGTCACGCCGTCCCCGTCGCTGGCGGCGGATTCCCAGCGCTGGCCGAAGCGCGGTGTCTCGGCGCCCGATGCGCGCAGTGTCGCGAGGAGAATCGGCTCGAAGCGGTGCTGCGACAGGTTCCGCAATGGCGTCGGAGTGAAGGCGAGGACCTCGTCTTCCTGGCGTTCGTAGGGCAGGCGCCCGAGCACCTCGCCGCCGAGCTTCGTCACCCAGTACGTCGCGCCGGCGTCGCTGGGCGATATGGCCGCCGCGGCGATGGCGTCCATGTCGACACCGGCCTGGCGGCAGATCTCGAACGTGCGCGCGTTGACCGCGTGCGCCGCCGGTGCGCGCTGCAGGCTGTCGCGGCGCTCGACGAGGCACGCCTCCACGCCGAGCCGCCGCAGCAGCAGCGCGGTCATCAGCCCCACCGGGCCGGCGCCGACGATCAGAACGGGAACTTCGATGTCTGCCATGCTGACTCTGTCCCTTCCGATCAGAAGAGTCCCGGATATGCGCCGCCGTCGAGCTGCAGGCTCTGGCCGGTGATGAACCCGGCGCGGCTGCCGCACAGGAAGGCACAGGCATCGCCGACTTCCTCGGGGCGCCCCAGGCGGCCGGCGGGGATGTGCGCGCGAATGCGCTCGTAAGCTTCCTCCACCGTAATGCCGTTGAGCGCGGCGGAGAGCTGCGCCATCTGCACCTGGCGGTCGGTGTCGATGCGTTCGGGGAGGAGGTTGTTGACGGTGACGTTCGCAAACGCCACCTGCAGGGAGAGCGCCTTGCAGGTCGCGGTAAGACCGGCGCGCACGCCGGCGGAGAGGCCCATTGGCGCCTGCGGTGCCTTGACCATGGCGGAGGTGATGTTGACGATGCGGCCGAAGCGGCGCTCGACCATGCCGTCGATGACGGCGCGGATCATCTCGATCGGCGCCAGCATGTTGGCGTCGAGCGCGGCGGTCCAGGCGTCGCGGTCCCAGTTCTGAAAGCGCCCCGGCGGCGGGCCGGCGTTGTTGTTGACGAGGATGTCGGGCTCCGGGCAGGCGTCGAGCAGCGCGCGCCGCGTGGTTTCGGCGCCAATGTCGCCGGCGACCGTGTCGACGCGCGCGCCGGTGTCGCGCCGGATCTCCTCGGCGGTGGCCTCGAGTGTCTCGCTCGTGCGCGCGTTGATCACCAGCACCACGCCCTCGCGCGCCAACGCCTGCGCGCAAGCTTTGCCGAGGCCCTTGCTCGCCGCGCAGACGATGGCGCGTTTGCCGCGAATGTCGAGATCCATCCTAGAAATCCAGATCCGGCGGCGGCGGTGGGCCCCACTGGTTGCCGGCTTGCATCAGGTGATGCGCGCCGGGTGCCGCGGTGGCGTCGAGCAGGTCGCTGTCGGTCCAGTGCTCGACGGTGAAGCCGAACGGGTCCTTCCAGTAGTCGAAGATCTGGCCGCCGAGGATATGGCGTCCGATGCCCCAGTAGTGCCGGATGCCGTTGGCAATGAGATGATCGTGCCCGACCATCAGGTCGTCGAAGTCGGCCACCTCCCACGCGACATGGCCGAGCTTGGCCTCGCCCATCGCCAGCAGAAGCAGCGTATGGTGATCGGCGGGCAAGGCGCCGCGATCGCAGCGGGCGAAGCGGCCCAGCGGCCGACCGGGCTCCTCGATGTACATGTCGTCGGAGACCAGCATGCCGAGGTGGCGGCGATACCAGCGCCACAGCGTGTCGAGATCGGCCGTCTTGATGGCGGAGTGGCCGCAGCGTTTCACTTGTGACGGACCGGGCGGAACGCGTTGCAGCGTGCCGATGCGCCGGCGCGTGTCACCGGTGTTGAGCGGCGGGTGCCCGCGCACGGGCAGGGGGGCGAGCGCGGCGATGCCGTGCACGACGTCGATCCGGCGCCCGTCGGGGTCGCGCAGGCGGACGACCTCGCCGCCGCCGGGCTCGTCGAGCGGCTCCACTGCGCCGCCGACGGCGTCGGCCAGCGTGCGCAGGTCGTCGCGGCTGGCGGCGTGGAAGGCGAGGCCGAGGAACGCCGGCTCGCCGAGGTGGGTGACGTGCACATGGTGCGGTGTATCGGTGCCGCGCATGTACAGGGCCCGCTCGGTGCGCGCCGCGCGCTGCATGCCGAAGTCGACCAGGAACGTCTCCATGCGATCGAGGTCCGGCGCCTGAAAGCGCGGGAAGGCGATGTCGCTCACTTTGATGATCGGTTCGTCGCTCATGCGGATCCTCCCAAACTGTGCGGGCGATCATAGCGCAAGACGCCGCGCTCTTGCTTTGCCCGGCGGGCCATGGTTTTGGCCGCACGAGCCAAAAAAGGGAAGGATGAGTTTGCGCGGCGCGACGTCACTGGCGACCTGGGCGGCGACCATTCTGCGCGCCCTCGCGGCGCGCGGGGTGGAGACGGAGCCGCTCGCGGCACAGGCCGGCATCGACCCGGCGGCGTTGGGTCCGGGCGCGCGCGTGCCGCGGCTGGCGCTGACGCGTCTCTGGGAGCTGGCCGTCGAGGCGACCGGCGATCCGGCCTTCGGCCTCGAGGTGTCGCGCCATGCGGCACAGACGACGTTTCACGCCCTGGGCTATGCGGTCCTCGCCAGCGTGACGCTCAAGGAGGCCTTCGAGCGCATCATCCGCTACCGCCGTCTGATCGGCGACATCCTGCAGCTGCAGCTGACCGAGGCCGGCGACCGCTACCGATTCCAGATCGACGTGTCGGCAGAGCCCGGCGTGCCGTTTCAGGCCGTCGACGCCATCGCTGCGACCTGCGTGCGCCAGGCGCGCCTGCTGCACGGCACGCGGCGGTGCAATCCGCTGGCAATGGTGTTCGCGCGCCCCGAACCCGCCGACCCGGAGCCTTACCTGCGTCTGTTCCGCGCCCCGGTGTACTTCGGCCAGCCGACCAATGTGCTCGAGCTTGCGCGCGCCGACATGGAAGACCCGCTGCCCGCCGGCAACGCCGAGCTGGCGCGCGGCAACGACGAGGTGCTGGTGCGCTACCTGGCGCGCCTCGAGCAGGCGCGCGTGTCGAGTCGTGTCCAACAGGCCCTGCTTGCCGCGTTGCCCGACGGCGCGCCGTCGAAGCCGGCGATCGCGCGCGCCCTCGGCATGAGCGCGCGCAGCTTGCAGCGCCATCTCGCCGATGAGGGGACGTCGTTCGCGGAGTTACTGAGCGAGGCGCGCGTCGGCCTGGCGCGCAGCTACGTGGCGGAGCGCCGCCTGTCGGTCACCGAGATCGCCTTCGTCCTCGGCTTTGCCGATACCAGCACGTTCTCGCGCGCCTTCAAGCGCTGGACCGGCCTGTCGCCGCGCGCCTATGCGGCGCGCCGCCCGCGCGCGAGTTGAGTTGTATCGCTCGACTCGCGACCGCCGCACGGGCTAACTTCGAGAAGCTGAAGTTCTTCACCACAGAGGACACAGAGAACACAGAGAACGGAGAGAGAAGACGTCGGGCTGGCTTTCGAAGAAGTCATTTCTTGCCTCTGTGAACTCTGTGTTCTCTGTGGTGAGTATTTG
Source organism: uncultured Binatia bacterium (SeqCode) (assembly GCA_964455095.1). GTDB lineage: Bacteria > Desulfobacterota > Binatia > HRBIN30 > CADEER01 > CAYVUV01. The sequence continues at coordinate 8,453 of CAYVUV010000195.1, read as the reverse complement.
GTGTCAGAGAACACGGAAGAGGAGTGTCGATGTCAGCAGAACCGGTGGATGTTCTGATCATCGGGGCCGGTGCGGCGGGTGCCGCCATGGCCTGGAGCCTGGCGGATACGCGCATGAACATCCTGTGCCTCGAGCAAGGTGGCTGGATGAACCCGGAGGCCTATCCGGGCATGAAGGGCGACTGGGAGCTGCGCCAACTCGGCGACTTCGGCCTCAGCCCCAACACGCGCGGCCGCCGCGAGGACTATCCGGTCAACGACAGCAACTCGCCGATCGCCGCCTCGATGTTCAACGCCGTCGGCGGCAGCACGATTCTCTATGCCGCCCACTTCCCGCGCTTTCATCCGTCGGACTTTCGCGTTCGCACGCTCGACGGCGTCGCCGACGACTGGCCGCTCGATTACCAGCGGCTGGCGCCGTACTACGACGTCAACGCGCGCATGATGGGCGTCTCGGGTTTGGCGGGCGACCCGGCCTATCCGCCGAAGGACGTGCCGCTGCCGCCGGTGGCGCTCGGCAAGCTGGGCGAGACGTTGGCGCGCGGTTTCAACCGCCTCGGCTGGCACTGGTGGCCGTCGGACAGCGCCATCACGACGCAGGAGTACGAAGGTCGCGGCGCCTGCATCAACGCCGGGACCTGTCTCTCGGGCTGCGCGCAGGGCGCCAAGGCGAGCACGGACATCACCTACTGGCCGCCGGCGCTGCGCCAGGGCGTGCAGCTGAAGACGCATTGTCGGGTGCGCGAGATCACGGTCGGCGAGAACGGCATGGCCGACGGCGTCATCTACTACGACGCGGACGGCGTCGAGCAGAAGCAGGCGGCGCATGTCGTCGTGGTGGCGTGCAACGGCATCGGCACGCCGCGGTTGTTGTTGAACTCGAAGTCGAAGCACTTTCCCGATGGGCTGGCGAACCGCAGCGGCCTGGTGGGGAAGAACTTGATGTTCCACCCCTACGCCATGGTCACCGGTATCTTCGACGAGCCGCTCGAGGGCTACAAGGGACCGACGGGCTGCTGCATCATGAGCCAGGAGTTCTACGAGACCGACCTCTCGCGCGGCTTCACGCGCGGGTACTCGTTCGAGATCCTGCGCGGCTTCGGCCCGGTGTCCACTGCGCTGTGGGGCATGTCGCGCGGCAAGGTTCCGTCGGGTGCGGACCACCACCGCGCCTACGCCGAGCTCTTCGACCGGACCGCGGGCATGGTGGTGATCTGCGAGGACCTGCCCGAGGCCTGCAACAGCGTCACGCTCGATCCGTACCTCGCCGACAGCGACGGCATTCCGGCGCCGAAGATCACGTACCGCTTGAGCGAGAACAGCACGGCGATGCTGAGCCACTGCGTGGCGCGGGCGGCCGAGGTGCTGGAGGCGTCGGGCGCCAAGGAGACGGTCTCGGAAGCGCCGCTGCCGTTCGCCGGCTGGCACCTGATGGGCACGGCGCGCATGGGTACCGACCCCACGCGCTCGGTGGTCAACGAATGGGGGCGGTGTCACGACGTGCGCAATCTGTTCATCGCCGACGGCAGCATTTTCGTCACCGCCGCGGCGGTGAACCCGACCAACACCATTCAGGCGCTGGCGCTCCACATCGCCGATACGATGAAGAAGAACCTCGCCAACCTGTTCGACTGAGTGCGAGCACACGAGAGGATGTTCAAGTGAGCGACGAGAGCAAGGACTTCTCCGCCGACGCACTGCGCGCCCTGGCCTGCGTGCTCGACGACATCATTCCGCCCAGCGCCGACGGCAAGTTGCCAGGCGCGGGTGAGCTCGGCCTGGCGGGCTACATCGAGGACTCGTTGCGGCCCATGCCGGCGCTCAAGGACATGACGGCGCAGAGCCTGGCCGCGCTCGACGACCTGGCGCAGCGCCGCCACGGGAAGCGCTGCGCCGAGCTGACCCGGCCGCAGCAGTCGGAGGTGATCGCCGCGCTCGCCTCGACCGAGCACGGCTTTCCGCCCTTCGTGATCCTGTACACGTATGGCGGCTACTACCAACACCCGAAGGTCCTCGCGGTCCTGGGACTAGAGCCGCGCGCGCCGCATCCGAAGGGTTATGCCATGGAGCCGAACGACCTGACGCTGCTGGAACCGGTGCGGCGGCGCCCCAAGACCTATCGGGAGTGCTGAGCGGACTGCGGCGGCAGATCGGCCAGCCACTGGCTGATCTGCGCACAGACCCAGTCGGGCGCGTCGAGGGGCAGGTCGTGTCCGGCAGCGGCGTTGCCTTCTCCCGGGTGGACTCGCAGCGGCAGCGCAAGCCGTGTGGCGATGCGCTCGCTGCAGCGCCAGGAGACGAGTCGATCGCCCTTCGACGTCAGCACGAGGGTGGGGACATCGATGCGGGCTGGGCAGCGCATGCGCATCGCCGCGCGTAACTGCCCGGCTGCGCTCTTGACGCGCGGCGGCGTCGCCGCGGCGATGGTGGCGTAGCGGTTCGCGTCGCGCTCCAGATCGCCCTGGCCACGTGTCATTCCCAGCAGCATGCGCTCGCGCGCCCGCGTCGGCAGAAATGGCGCCAGGAAAACGCGCGGCCAGTTGGCCGGCCGCATGCGTTCCCAGGTGGGCGAGAGATCCGCCAACGAGCTGTTGACGATCACGCCGGCGGCGAAGTCGGACGGGTAGCGCTCAAGCCAGGCCAGCGCGACCATGCCGCCGAGCGACACGGCGAAGATCCCGCACGCTTCGCCTTCCGGCACGATGCGGCGCAGGCGGTCGCGCAGGTCGTCGACGAAACCGGGCACGGTCGGCGGCACGGGTGCATGGGACTGCGTGCCGAAGCCCGGCAGATCGAGCGTCACCACCGTGGTCGGTGTGTCGTCGGGCCCGCGCACGTTGGTGGCAAACAGGGCCGGGAAGTCGAGCCAGTGCCGCTGCTCGCGGATCAGCCCGCGCAGGAGGAGCCAACGCATGGCGCACTTCTCATCATCTTTGGTCGGCCGAGGGCAAGCCCGAGCGGAACGGTCGACCGCGCGCTTTGCTCGCGCGGGTGGGATCTCGGCGGCGGCTCTGGTAGCAGTCGCGCATGTCAGCGCGCGACCCCCAATCCGCGCCGTGGACGGCCTTCCTGCGGCTGTGGTTCGTTTTGTTCTTCGCGTACGTGGGAGCGAAACTGATCTACGACTTGCTGGTCCCCGGCTGGATCGACCTGCGACCGGCGGCGCTGGTGCAGATGCCTCTCCTGCCGTTGGCGCAGGCCGTGGTCTTCTGGATGGTGACGCGGCGCCGGCGGCGTGAGACGAGAGGGTAGACGTTCACATCCTGGGCAGCGATTCGTAAAACCGGCGGCGCCTGCCGAGGCGCCAGCTGCCCAGCCCCAGCATGGCGAGCACGAGCGCGACCAGTCCCCAGTCGGTCGCCGTGGGGGCCGAGTTGCGCCCCGCGCATCGTCGGAGCGCGCTCAGCACGACATTGACGAGCAGGCTATCGGGCGAGGTGGCCAACGCCGCGGTATAGGCGCCGTTCTCGAGCGGCAGATACACATTGAGGAACGTGAACGAGCCGAGATTGGGCGCGGCCCGTTCGAAGGGCAGGCTGGCCACCCGCAAATGCGTCGGGCTCTGCGCGTTCGGATAGGGCGTCAGCGGCAGCAGCAACGCCGGCCCCCCGGCGGGGATGTGGAGCTGAAGTGCCGGGCCAGCGGCATTGCAGACAAAGGCCGTGGCGAACTCCTGCGAGGTCTCGACGCTCTGCAGCTCGATCTGATTGATTTCCAACGGCAGGCCGTCTGGCGCACCGAACGCTTCCGCGATCAGCTCGACCTGGACCGGAACACTCAACAGCTGTGACAGCGGCGGCAGCGGCGGTGTCGCCGTGCTGACCTCCGAGGTCGTAGAGCTTAGCGAGGCAACGCCATAGTCGCTGCTCGAGTCGGAGCCGAAAAAGAGACTGCCCGATTTGGTTCCGGTGCAGGCGCGAATCGGATTGTTGGCATCCTGCACCGGCGTGATCGTCAACACCGGATCGGTGAAGTCGACCAGGTAGCGGCAGTCGCCCGCGTCGGGACCGTCGCCGTCGCCGTCGATGATGATCATCGCGGTCGTTCCCGAAAAGAGGACGGATGTCGCCGCGGCCTTGCCGGCCGTGATGCCCGTGAAAATGGCCACTGCGATCGCGATGCCGGCTCGAGACATGAGGCCCTCCGAGCAGAGTGGAGGCCCTGATATCGCCGCGTTCGAGCCGATGTCAATCCGTGGTCAGGGTTTTGATTCTCGCGTCATCTCGACCATCGTCGGCCGGAATCCGAGCTGCGCGAACAGGCGTTGCGCCTCGTGGTTCTTCGCCGCGGTCCACAACATCACGCGCGGCGCGCCACGGCCGACCAGCCACGCGGCGGCCGTCTCGACCAGGCGCTTTGCGATACCGCCCCGGCGCGCGTCCGGTGCCACCAGCACGTCGTGAATGAACCCAGCGCGGTCTCGCAGCTCCTTCCAGGAGCGCGGCTCGATGCCGGCATAGACATACCCGACCACCTTCCCGGCCTGCTCGGCGACGAAGATCGCGACCTCCGCATCGGCAAGCTGGCTGTTCAGGAAGTGCGCGTAGCCCTCTTCCAGCCCTGGGCCGGGGGCGAGGAAGCGCTGCGCGTCGAAGGCGTAGTGCGCGCGCACCAGCGCGGCGCCCAGTTGCCCGAGTACGGCGGCATCGCGAGGTTCGGCCTGGCGAATGATCAGCGCATCGTCGGTGGTCATGCCGACCATACTACCGCAGATTGGGTCGACATGGTTGCCCCGCCGCTCGTCGCGCTCGAGCTCAAGCGCGAGCTGCTCGAAGGACAGCTCTCCGAGCCCAGCCAGCTCGCGCTGCCGGCGGCGTGCGCGCTCGGGGGCATGCTCGCGCCGATGGCGATCCCCACGCTCCTCAACCGCGGCGACGCCGCGGCGATGAACGGTTCGCGATTCCGGCTGCGACTGACATCGCGTTCGCCATCGGCGTGCTGGCGCTCCTGGGCCGTCGCGTTCCGATCGGCCTCAAGCTGCTCCTGACCGCGATTGCCGTGCTCGACGACCTGGGCACGAACGACCTGGCGCGGGTTCGCGGGGATGGGGATTCAGTGCGGCATCGCCTTTACGATGAGCCTGTTTATCGGCTCGCTCGCCTTCGACGCGGGTGCGCTCGAATCGGCCGCGGTGGATCTGATGGTCGCCAACCGCATCGGCATCCTGGCCGGGACCACGCTCTCGGCGGTGTTCGGATCCGCGCGGCTGCGCGGCGTTGCCGGCTCCCACGACCTGGCCGGTCAGCTCAACGCAAGTGGCTGGCCGTCGATCCACTCTGGGACTTCGACATTCAGCAGGCGGAGGACCGTCGGCGCCAGATCGAGCACATTGGCATCGGGCAGCTGGCGCGCCAGCGACAAGCGCGGCCCCACGGACCACAAGCGCGACTGCAAGCCGTGATCGCCGGTGCGCGGATCGAGTCCGGCGTTGATGGGGACCGTCACCACGCCGACACTATTGCTCGCACATGACTCCAAGAAACCCAGGTCTTGGCGAAAGTCGATCATGAGGTCCGGAAGGTCGCGGTGATGATTGGGCCCGAAAGCCTCCTCCACAGTGACCACTCGCCTGGCAATGGGCTCACCCGAGGCGGGATCCGTCAGGGCATGCAACTCGCGGCGCAGGGTGGCGATCAAGGCCTCGGCGTCGGCTCCCGGCTGCACGGTGCCGTGTGGCTCGCGTCCCACCAGGTTGAGCCGGATCGCACCGCAGCGGTTGTTGTGCAATGCCATGGCGCGTCCCGTCATGACGTCGTGGCGCGGATCGTTGCCGACCTGCAAATGTTTGGGAATGGGAAACGGCAGCAGGCGCTTGATCGCGCGGCGCAGCGCTGGCGGCAGCCGCGCGCTCGCCGGCTTGTACCAGGGCAGGGCGTCCCCCAGTCCAAGCCGATGCAGAACCTCCGGCAGAAGTTGCGGCCCGCCCCAGTATGGTTCCATGCCGTGACTGGCGACCACTAACACCTGCGCGTCGGCGCCAGCCGCCTGCATCACGGCGCCGACCGCGCTGTCGAGTTGTTGGTATACGGTGCGCAAGGCGTCATGCAGCTCCACCGCGTCACTCGGATGCGCCGGGTGGGTCGTGTCGTGAAAATGCCAGAACTGATGACCTGCGCAGTGTGATTCGCTGAAGGTGCAGGCGACCAGGTCCCACTTCTCGCGCCCCATGACATCGACGACCAGCGCCGTCTTCCGGCGCGTCCCCTCCAGCAGCGCATCGCGCAGCCGCAGGTAGCCAGCGCGGCTGCCGCCGTGGAAATGGTCGCACGATCCAACCTGATGATCGCCGTGGCGAGCTCTCAGTTCCTGGAGCAGTTCTGGAGGCTCGGTAGCGATCGGGAAGGTGCGGTCGTGTAGACCCCATTCGAACACCTGGACGCCGTTGATGCCCTCGCCGCGCACCGTCTGCACCTGATCGATCACCGCCACGCGCCGCCCCGCCCAGCTGGCGACGTTCCAGTAGTATTGGCTCGCGTCGACGTCCGCGGCCGTGACCGGGCGGACCCGTGCTTCACCGGTATGGAGCTGGCCCGGATGATAGAAGATCCCCAGCGTCCCAGCGGACACGCCCGTTTCAAGTTCGGGCCAGATCGAACCGGGCAGGGTGGTGAGACTGTTGCTCAACCGGCGGACCGCGGCACGTGCCTGCAGCGCGGCAAACACCGGCATGTAGCCTTCGCGGGCCCATTGCTCGATCAGCGTCGCCTCGGCGGCGTCCAGACCGATCACGACCACACGTGCAGGCACCTGACCACCTCCTGAGGCGCTCTCATCCCACGAACAGCCGGCTTTTGAAACGCCCTGCGGTGCCGGCGCGCAACGGTCGTGGGCCCGAGAGACGGGCGAAAAAAAGTTGTCCGCCCCCATGCGCGGCGTGCGTGTTCGCGCTAAACGAACCGCCTCTCCCCATGATTCGACTCGACCAGATCAGCAAACAGCACGGGCGCCAGATCCTCTTCGTCGAGGCGGCGGCGGCCATTCACCGCGGCGACAAGGTCGGGCTCGTCGGCCCCAACGGGGCGGGCAAGTCGACCATCTTTCGCATGATCACGCGCGAGGAAGCGCCCGACGACGGTCAGGTCTCGATCGATCGCGGCGTGACCATCGGCTACTTCAGCCAGGATGTCGGCGAGATGGCGGGGCGCTCGGCGGTGGCGGAGGTGATGGATGGCGCCGGTCCCGTCTCGATTGTGGCCGCCGAGTTGCGCGAGCTCGAGCACGCCATGGCCGATCCGACCCGCACCGGAGAGATCGATAAGCTCATCGACCGCTTCGGCGAGACCCAGGCGCGCTTCGAGGCCCTCGACGGCTACGCACTCGAGGCGCGGGCGCGCGAGATTCTCGCCGGGCTCGGCTTTACCCAGGAGATGATGGACGGCGACGTCGGCCAGCTCTCCGGCGGCTGGAAGATGCGCGTCGCACTGGCCCGCATCCTCTTGATGCGCCCGAGCGCCATGTTGCTCGACGAGCCGTCCAACTACCTCGACCTCGAGTCGCTCATCTGGTTGGAGAACTTGCTCAAGGCGTACGACGGTGCGCTTCTTATGACCTCGCACGACCGCGAGTTCATGAATCGCATCGTCACCCGCGTCATCGAGATCGACGGCGGCGAGCTGACCAACTACTCGGGCGACTGCGACTTCTACGAAACGCAGCGTGCCCAGAGCGAGGCGCAGGCCGAGGCCGCCTACCAGCGCCAGCAGGCCAAGCTGGCCAAGGAGATGCGCTTCATCGAGCGTTTCAAAGCCCAGGCGGCCAAGGCATCGCAGGTGCAGTCGCGCGTCAAGCAGCTCGACAAGATCGAGAAGCTCGAACCGCCCAAGCGCCGCAGCACGTTGGTGTTCGATTTTCCGCCGTGCCCGCGCTCGGGCGACGCGGTGGTGAAGATCGAGGCGCTGCACAAGCGCTACGGCAGTAAGGTGGTGTACGACGGACTCGACCTGCTCATCCGGCGCGGCGAGCGCTGGGCTGTAATGGGCGTGAATGGCGCTGGTAAATCGACACTGCTCAAGCTCGTTGCCGGCGACAGCGCGCCCGACAGCGGCACGGTGACCATCGGCGCCAGCGTCAAGCTCGGCTACTTCGCGCAGCACGCCATGGACGTGTTGGTCCCCGACCTCACGGTGCTGCAGACCTTGGAGGCGGCGTTCCCGATGGCCAGCGGCGGCTCACTGCGCAACCTCGCCGGCTGCTTCGGCTTCTGCGGCGAGGACATCGACAAGCCCTGCCGCATTCTTTCCGGCGGCGAAAAGGCGCGCCTGGTCATCGCCCGCATCCTCTACGATCGCCCCAACTTCCTCGTGCTGGACGAACCGACCAACCACCTCGATGTGGCCACCAAGGACATGCTCGTGCGCGCCCTGGCCGACTACGAAGGCACCATGCTGTTCGTCTCGCACGACCGGCGCTTTCTGGCCCGACTCTCCAACCGTATCCTCGAGCTCACCGCCGACG
>CAYVUV010000194.1:0-16741 GCA_964455095.1 uncultured Binatia bacterium (SeqCode) | reverse complement strand
GGGAAGGTGCTGGTCACCACCGATGCGGGGGACTGGGCGTTTCTGAGCGAGGCGGAGCTCGACGACCTGCTCGGTGGCCGCGTCGTCGCGGATCACCCCCGCTTCGAGGAACTGCAACGCAAGGGTCTTTTGCGCGACGGACTCGATCTCGACGCACTGGCCTCGCGTGTGGCGCAGCGCAACCGGCATGTGCGGCGCGGCCCGCACCTGCACGTGGTCACCCTGACCACGCGCGGCGGCGCGGCTGGCGCGGACGGCGCCGACATGACGCCCGAGACGGCGGAACAGGTCGTCGACCTGGCCCTGCAGGGCCCAGCGCCCGCGATGACCTTCGAGCTGCAGGCGCACCACGGTGAGCCGCTGCTCAACTTCGACGTGCTCCGCCACCTGGTCGAGTGTGCGCAGTCGCGCAATACGCGGACGACGGGCAAGGCACTCACCTTCAGAGTCCTGACCAACTTCACGGCCATGACCGAGGAAGCCGCCGAGTGGCTGATCGCCAACGACGTGCAAGTGGTCACGACGCTCGACGGACCCGCCAGCGTGCACGACTGGAACCGGCAGTGGATCAGAGGCAGCGCGCACGCCGACGCAGTGCGTTGGATCGAATACTTCAACCGGCGCTACGTGGAGGTCGGACGCGATCCCCAGCAGTGGCAGGTGGGCGCGCTGCTGAACACGACGCGGCGCACGCTCGAGGCCGGCCGCGAAGTCGTCGACGAGTACGTCGCGCGCGGCATGCGCACCATCCATCTTCGGCCGCTCGATTCGTCGCGCTTCGCGCCCGAGACCTGGGCGGCCATCGGCTACACGCCGCAGGAGTATCTGGCGTTCTACCCGCGCACGCTCGACTACATCCTCGAGCTGAACCAGGGCGGCACGAGGATCGTCGAGGGAACGGCGTCCATCTTCGCGACCAAACTCCTGACCTCGGACGATCCGGGGATCGTCGACATCCAGTCGCCGTGCGGCGACGGAACCGGTCAGATCGCCTACGGCGTCGATGGACGGGTCTTCCCCTGCGACGAAGCGCGGCTCGTCGATGCCAGGGGCGATTCGATCTTCGCGCTCGGTGATGCCGGCTCTCTGGCGATTGCGGATCTGGTGCGCCACCCGACGGTGCGCGCGATTGCGGCCGCCTCGCTTCTCGACGCGCAGCCGATGTGCGCCGATTGCTGGAACAAACCCTTCTGCGGCATCAGACCCGTACACAACTTCGTCACCCAGGGAGATCTCTTCGGACAGCGGCCGCGGTGCTTCGAGTGCAAGGACCACCTGGCCGTGTCCACCCGATTGTTCGAGCTCCTGGCCGATGAGGGCGACGCCGGCGCGGCGGGCGTTCTCAAACGCTGGACGACGACCCAGGTGGGGAACAGTGGACGCGCTTCGGGGGAGGCTCCGTAGCGCCGCGAGCGGATAGACCGGGGCGGCGCAGCGATCCGCCGCGCCGCCGGATCCTGGTCGCGTTTGGGACGCGACCCGAAGTCATCAAGCTCGCTCCCGTCATCCGCGCCTTGCGGGCATCCCGTGCGCTCGAGCCGCGCATCTGCGTCACCGGCCAGCACCGCGAGATGCTCGAGCAAATGCTGGCGGCGTTTGCCATCCAGCCCGACGATGACCTCGTCGTCATGGAGCCGGATCAGGACTTGTTCGACCTCACCGCGCGCCTGTTGCCGCGGCTGCGCGACGTGCTGAGCCGAGAACGGCCGGCAGCCGTTCTCGTGCAGGGCGACACCACCACCAGCTTCGCCGCGGCATTGGCCGCGTACTATCAGCGCATTCCGGTCGGACACATCGAGGCCGGCTTGCGGACCGGGAAGCCATACGAGCCATTTCCGGAAGAGGTTAATCGGCGCATGATCGCGCAGATCGCGACGTGGCATTTCGCGCCGACGGCGCTCGCGCGCACCAATCTGCTGCGGGAGGGACTTGCCCCTGACACGGTGCACGTCACCGGCAACACCGCGGTCGATGCGCTCCTGCAAACGCTGGAACGCCTCGATCGAAGGGAGGTGGAAGCCGTCCTCGAGCTCTCCCCCGCCCTGGGGAATCGGCGCCTCCTGCTCGTCACCGGTCATCGCCGTGAGAGCTTCGGCGAAGGGCTACACAACATCTGCAGCGCCGTCCGGTCGATCGCCGACCGCGACGAGAGTGTCGCGGTGGTGTTTGCGGTCCATATGAACCCCGCGGTGCAGGCTCAGGTGCAGGCGCAACTCGCCAACCACCCGCGCATCGTCCTGACGCCACCGATCGAGTACGTTTCGTTCGTCGATTTGATGCGCCGCGCCTACCTCATTTTGACGGACTCAGGGGGCATCCAGGAGGAGGCCCCCTCGCTGCGCATTCCGGTTCTGGTCTTGCGCAACACCACCGAGCGTCCAGAAGGCGTTCAGGCCGGCGTGGCGCAGTTGGTGGGCACCCGCAGCGACGCGATCGTGGCAGCCGCGGAGCGTCTGCTGGGCGACCCGTACGCCTACCGCAGTATGCAGGCAGCTCGGAATCCGTACGGCGACGGACTCGCTGCCGAAGCAATCGTTCGGCACCTCGAAACCGCGCTCGCCTGAGTCGGATTTGCGGGCGATTTACATTGCACCGAACTGGACGGCTGTGGTAGCACCATAGCGATTGGACAACTCCGACAACCTTGAGGGATGGAGGTGCAAAAATGCTGACGCGACGTGATGTAGTCGGGAAGCTGGCGGCGGGAACGGCCTTTGTGTGGGTAGCGGGCGCGGCGCGCATGGGGATGGCGTCGACGCGACGCGAGCCGACCGACACCACGCCCAGCGACAGCCCGGCCGCGGCGGAGGCAAGCGCGCCCCAAGGGGGCGAGCTGAGCGCGACCGCGCCGGTGAGTGCGCCGCCGCCCTGGGAGCTGGTGCAGCCCCTGGCGATGGGCTCGGTGGTCGCGCACGGCTGGCGCGTGGCCGGGTTGACCGAAGTGGTCGACGGCTCGTGTGTGCTGACCCTGCAGAACGAGCGCGGCCGGGCGCACCGGGTGCATCTGTGCCGCAACGAGGGCACTCCGCAGGGCCTGGTGTACACCCAGCAGCTCGACCTGCTCGTCATGAACGGCGGCCAGGGCGACCTGGCGACCGACGAGGGGCTGGCGCAGGCGGTGGCCGAGCTGGCGCACGTGCTGGCGCGCAACGAAAGCGCACGCACCCAGGTGGTGGCGTCGCTGCTGCCGCAAGCCGAGCGCGTGCGGTTGTTCGCGGGGCCGACCGACTCCCGGTTGAGGTAGGCGTGGCCGAAGCGGACTCGCGCCTGGGCTTCGCGCTGGGCGCCGATCACATCTCGTTCGAGGTGGACGAGAGCGTCTACCCGCTCGAGGCGACGTACGGGGCGTGTTACCTGTTTTTGGAGCAGTGTTTCGTCTACCTGACGCGCCCGCGCCTGGGCGTGGTGGGCGTGCGGTTGACCACACGGGGAGCCGCCACGCCCGCCGAGTTGGAGACCCTGGCCGGGGAGTTCGGCAACGAGCTGCTCTCGCAGGCGCTGCGGCTGAAGTTGTCGCAGGCGACGATGCGCATCCGGGAGTACTACACGGCGGCGGCGCTGCGGGCGGCGACGTCGGCGCCCTCGGTGGACGATCTGCTGGCGGAGTTGGAGTCCGAGGAGCTGTTGGAGGACCCCCTGGAGATCATGGTGCCGTGGGAAGAGAAGCACGGTGCCGGGCAGGACGAGCCCGACAAGTCGAAGTAGGGATCCGGACGGTAGCGATGGCGGAGCGGATCCTCTTTGATCGATCGCTGTATCTGCCCGCGGCGGTGGAAGCGGCCGCGGCGGCGTATGCCGAGCACGCGCAGATCGCGATCGAGGCCACGGCGGACGGGGTGGTCGCGGTGCTCACGCCGGCGGCGGGGTACGAGGTCCAGGACGTCGGACCGGCGTTCTGCAATCACGTGCTGGCCGAGACGATTGCGCGGCGGCGCCAGAGTGTGATGGACGAGGTCGCGTAGTGGAGCGCAGCGTGACGGGAGGGCGGCCGGAGTTGGCGGCCGATTCGTTGGGATTCTTTCGCTGGGGCCGCATTGCGGGGAAGGTGCTGGTCACCACCGATGCGGGGGACTGGGCGTTTCTGAGCGAGGCGGAGCTCGACGACCTGCTCGGTGGCCGCGTCGTCGCGGATCACCCCCGCTTCGAGGAACTGCAACGCAAGGGCTTTGTCCGTGATGGCCTGGACCTCGACGCCCTGGTCGCCAGGCTCGCCCGGCGCAATCGCCACGTGCGCCGCGGCCCGCACCTGCACGTCGTGACGCTGACGCTGCGCCACAGCGGGAAGAGCGCCAACGGGCATGCCGCCGACGGAACCGCGACCGACATGAGCCCGGAGACGGCCGAGCAGGTCGTCGACCTGGCGCTGCAAGGCATGTCCCCTTCGATGACCTTCGAGCTGCAAGGGCAAGGCGGCGAGCCCCTGCTCAACTTCGACGTCCTCCGTCATCTGGTCGAGCACGCACAGGCGCGCAATCGCAGTGGGGCCGGAAAGACACTGCGCTTCCGCCTGCTCAGCAATCTGACGGCGATGACCGAAGAAGCCGCCGAGTGGCTGATCGCCAACGACGTGCGGCTGAGCACCAGCCTGGACGGACCGGCGAGCTTGCACGACTCGAATCGCCAGTGGATCAGCGGCAGCCCGCACGCCGACGTGCTGCGCTGGATCGACTATTTCCAGCGCCGCTACGCCGAGCTCGGGCGCGATCCGCAGCAATGGCACGTCGAAGCGCTGATGAGCACGACGCGGCGCACGCTCGAGGCGTGGCGCGAGGTTGTCGACGAGTACGTGGCGCGGGGGATACGGACGATCAACCTGCGACCGCTCGCCTCCGCGCGCTTCGACGCCGAGACCTGGGCGGCGATCGGCTACTCCGCGGAGGAGTATCTGGGCTTCTACCGCAATGCGCTCGACTACCTCCTCGAGTTGAACCGCGGTGGCGTCGAGATCGCTGAGCGCTTGGCGATAATCTTCCTCACCAAGATCTTCACGTTCGACGATCCCGGGATCGTCGACAACCAATCTCCCAACGGCGCCGGTACCGGCCAGATCGCTTACGGCGTCGACGGGCGCGTGTTCCCCTGTGACGACGCGCGCATGGTGGACGCGCACGGCGATCCGATCTTCGAGCTCGGCGACGTGCGCAGCCTCACTGTTGCAGATGTCGTACAGCACCCGACGGTGCGCGCCATCGCCGCGGCCTCACTGCTCGACGTCCAACCGCAATGCGCCGATTGCTGGAACAAGCCGTATTGCGGGTACAGTCCGGTGCGCAATTTCATCACCCAGGGGGATCTCGTCGGGCAGCGGGCGCGGTGCTTCGAGTGCAAGGAGCACGAGGCCGTGTCGCGCCGGCTCTTCGAGCTGCTGGCCGAGGAAGGCGATTCCGAGACGGCCGAAATCCTCAAGCGATGGGCGGCCAAGCGACCTCCTGACGCCACCGATGGACGGGCCTCGAAAGAGGCCCCATAGCCGCGCGGTGGCCGCGGACCTATCCTGACCGGGTGAATCAGGTCCAACGAGCAGCACGTATACGCCAGCGGCAGTTTGGCGTCCTGTGCGTGCTCGGCTACGTGGCGCTCTCGTGGGCGGTCCGTTTCGACTCGGATCGCGATGTCGATCGCGCCACACAAACGGCCTCGCTGGTCTATCCGCTCGACACGTTCTCGATGTATTCCCAGCTCACGGCCGGCGCGATGAGCGCCCTGCTGATCCGAGACGCGCAGGGAACAGTTCATCACGTCACGGAGTACCGCTCTTTCGCTTGTGACCAGCCGGTCGCCGAGACGACTCGTTGCTCCGATCGGCAGCCGATTCAGTACCTGTACAACGACCTCACGCGGCACATCGAGAGCCACAAGGGCCCGGGGACCAGCGAAGTCGATCTCATCCTCCGCACCTGGCAGGTGCGTCCCGGCACCCCGACGAAGCAGCTCCCCGACTGTGTGGTCGCGCATTGCCGGGTATCGCCATGACGCGCCGCAGCGGCGCTGGCGCGGCTTTCCCGCGCGTGGCCCTGGCCGTCGTCGTGGCCATCGACCTGATCTCATTCTTCTTCTTCATTCGCTCGGCGCGTTCGAGCGCATTGGCCGACGGCTTTGCGTTGGACCTGTTGGCCGACGTCTTCTCCCGAGCGAGCGTGAGTGGTGCGGTGGTCGCGGCGGGCCTCGGCGGTGCCGGCGCATTCGGCCGTCGCCCCGGGCGCCTCTGGGCCGGGCTGCTGGCCCTCGGCTCCCTGACGCTGCTCAGCACGGTCCACACCCATTTGTTCGGCACGCCCTGGCGGCATCTCTTCTTCAGCGGCCTGTGCCTGGCAGGTTGGCTGGTGGGGTTGACCGTGCGCCGATTCCAGGGAGCGCCCGAGGATGAGTCCTACGCGCGCATCGGCGCCATGGCCCTCCTTGGCGCTGCGTACCTGAACTCCGGCATCAGCAAGGTCGTCTACGGCGGCAGCGAGTGGATGTCCGGCCATGCCGTCCAGACATCCATCGTCGGACAGGACGGTCTGGTTCCCGATGGCCTTGCCAACGTCTACCGTTCCTGGATCGTCACCACACCGGCAGTCGCGAGCTTCTTTTCCATCGCGACGACGGGATTCGAGCTCGCCGGACCGCTGATGCTGATGGGCCGAGGCGTGCGGCTCCTCGTGGTGCTCGGACTCGTCGGCATGCATGCGAACATCTACGTGCTGACGACGCACATCCTGTACTGGGAGTCGATGGTGCTCCTGCTGGCATTCGGCCTGTCGCCTGACGTCGAGACGTCAGACTCAGGTCCCGCGGACGGCTCTCATGGGCGCGCCTTCGCCGCCGGCGCCGGGCTGCTGGCGCTTTGCGCCGTGGTCGCCATCGGCCATCAGGTGCGGCGGCACCATCTCCAGGACGTCCCACGGGAGGAGCTCGAGGAAGGCCCCGTTCTCGAGCCGACGAGAGCACCGCTCCGGCAAGTTGGCCCCTTTGCCGTCGGTCAGACGATCGCCAACGCGTGGTCGGTCGACTCGCTCGACGTGCGCGGCGCCGGCTTCGTCATCGCGTTATCGGGAGAACCGGGCCTCGCCAGCTTCGAGATCACCTGCGCTGCGTCTCCCGCCCGGAGCCCCTTCGACGTCGGGCCCGCGCACATCTTCTATCCGAACAACGTCGAGTTTCGCCACGTCGAGCCCTTGGGTCGGGCGCTGCAGGAGCGGGTCCGCGCAGCGGCCGAGGGGCAGGACATTTGTAAGCGATTGGAGTCCTGGCGCGCGGCGGCGCTCGTGGGTCGGCCGGAGTAAAGTGGTGCTGCGCATCGTCAACATCATCGGCACGCGGCCGAATATGGTAAAGATGGCCGCCGTGCTCGCGGCGCAACAAGGGCGACCTGACGCGTTTGCACCAGTGCTCGTCCACACCGGTCAACACCGCGACGCGGCGATGTCAGAGCACTTCCTGGCAGAGCTGGGGCTGCCGCCTCCCGACGTGTTGCTCGCCGGCAGCAGCGGTGGGAGGACGGAGCAGATCGAGCACATGCTCGTGGAGCTGGCGCCGGTCCTCGACCAACTGCGCCCCGATCTGGTCGTGGTGGTGGGCGACGTCAACTCCACCGCCGCCGGCGCGATGGCCGCCGCCGCGCGCGGGATCCCGGTGGCGCACGTCGAAGCGGGTCTGCGCAGCTTTGACCCCACCATGCCGGAGGAGATCAACCGCATCCTCGTCGACTCGGTGAGCGACTTGATGTTCGCGTCCGAAGCCAGCGGCGTCGAGAACCTCGCGCGCGAGGGACGGCCAGGCGCCAACGTCCATCACGTCGGCAACGTGATGATCGACACGCTGGTCCGCTTTCGCACCCGCGCCGCCGTGCGCGACCCGGCCGCCGCACTCGGGATCACCGGGCCCTACGGCGTGCTGACCATGCACCGGCCGTCCAATGTCGACGCCCGCGCCGCGCTGGAGCCGCTTCTCCGCGCTATTGCAGAAGCGTCGCGGCGCCTGCCGATCGTCTTCCCGGTCCACCCGCGCACCCGCGACCGCCTCGACGCGTCCGGCCTCGGTGCGGCGCTCAGTGGCGCGGCTGGTCTGCGCGCGGTCACGCCGCTCGGATACATCGACATGCTCGCGCTCATGGATCGCGCCGCGCTGGTGCTGACCGATTCCGGCGGTGTGCAGGAGGAAACCACCTATCTCGGGGTCCCCTGTCTGACGCTGCGCGAGACGACGGAACGGCCGGCCACCGTCACCGAGGGGACCAACCGCGTCGTCGGCACCCGGCCCGAGCGCGTGAGGGCCGAAATTGACCGCATCCTGGACGGCGATCGTCCCTCACCGCGCTGCCCGCCATTGTGGGATGGACAGGCCGCCGAGCGGGTCGCTGCCCTGCTGGCTCGTCTCGGATCAGGCTGAGGCGGGGCCGCAGCCCATTCTCAACGTGGCCGGTGCCGCCGCGACAGCGCCCGCAGGATGCGGTTGGCGAAGGCGTCGTCGAACCCGAAGGTGCGCTTGGCGCGGTCGTAGACGCGCAGAACCATCTGTTCGAGGTAGATCAGGACCCGCCGCGCCCCATCGCCCGGGCGGCCGGTGTATTCGGTCGATACGGCCCGCGGCGGCGACGCCTCGGCGGTAAAGTAGTAGAGCGCGAGCGTCTTGCGGGTCACGTTTTCGGGGCAGCGCAGCGGGTCGGGGTAGCCGTGGATGGAGGGCTGGTCGGTGCGAAACAGCAGGGCGCGGTTGTGGAGCGGCGCGACGCGCTGCACACAGCGCTGCACCGCGCGGTCCCACAACTCGAGGTGGCCGCCCCAGGATTCGTCCCAGCCGGGATTGAGATAGATGAGCAGGTTGAGGCGCCGGCGCCAGTGCGGCCGGTGCGGATGCACGGTGAAGTCGGAGTGCAGGTTGAGGTAACCACCGCGCTCGCTCTGGTGCAGGCCGCCGCCCTCCAGCGATGGGTCGGCACACAGCGAGGGGATGCCGGTGAGGGCACCCAGCAGCGCCAGAAAGGGTTCGGAGTTGAGCTCGTCGAGAATCGCCGTCAACGCCTCGGGCAGGAAGCGGCGGTCGTTCATGCCGAAGGTGTGCTGGTTGTAATGCATGTAGTGGATCCACCCGTCGCCGGGTGGGGGGAAGGACTCGGCGGCCCTCGCAGCCGCCTGCGGGCAGAGAAAGTCGTCGAGCACCAGGTGCGGGTATGGCAAGCCAGCCACGAACTGGCGCTGCAGCACCTCGGCGCGCTCCCACCAATGTTGGTAGGGCACGGCCGAGGCGCCGGACTCCGTTCCCTCCGGCGCGGGGGCGACAGCAGGCACGGGCTCGAACGAACGGCTCATGCCTGCGTACCCAGACCGGCTGGCGCGCCTGGCGATGCCGCACAATCGCTGTGCACGGAGGGTGATCTCCGGCTCGCCACGCGCCGCGCCGAAGGGTGGCCGCGGGGCGCGGCCATCGACTGGGCGGGGGGCCGTTCGAGTTTCACGCGCCCCGCCATACACTGTCGGATATACAGCGCGCGACTTCGGTGGGTCAACCGATTTCCGGGCGGCTCGCGGCCGGCGGCGAATCGCGTTGACAGACGCCAAGGCGGGCGGCTAGCAGGGACAGGAGTGGGTACGGCACTGGACATCACCCCGCGCCGGGAGGCGGTCGCACTGCCTGTCGGGCGGCGCTCCGACGCCCTTTCGGCGCTCATCATCGCCTTCTACGGCGCGGTGGTCTTCGCGCCCATCTACCTGGCGGCGTGGGCGGGACCAGGATGGTCCACGATCGCCTGCTGGCTCTGGTTCGGGATCCTCGGCCACGGCTTCCACCAGATCCTGCACGAGTGCGCCCACAAGCTCGCCTTTCGCGTCGGGAGACGCAACGAGATTCTGGCCCGCTGGATGGTGGCGCCCCTCTATTTCGCCGATTTCGAGGCCTTTCGCCGTCGCCACTGGCGGCACCACCGCGAGCTCGGTGGGGAGGGCGATCCGAAGTATACCTACCGGATCAGCATCCGCGGTACCGGCTTCCTGCAGCTGATGGTCTCGATGCTGACGCTCGTCGGCGCCGCCCGCAAGGGCCTCCTCCAGGTCAGCGGGCGCAGCGAAGCGACCCGCGAGTCGACCCGGCAGGCCCTGGTCGCCATGGCGCTGGTGCAGCCGATCTTCGCGCTGACGATCCTCCTCGCGGCCTATCTCGGCCATTCCAGGGACTGGCAGGCCACCCTGTGGTCGGCCGGCGTTGCGTACCTGCTCGTCTACTTCTACGGGGTCGCGGGTCTCACGGTCTGGGTCACGACGTTGCGCGCCATCGCCGAGCATGGCCGCAGCGGGGCAGACGTCAATGTCGTCGGCGCTGCGGCGCTGCGCAACTTCTCGCACCAGCCGCTCGATCGTCTGCTCTTCGGCGCGTACGGCCTCGCCGACCACGCCACACACCATCTCCATCCGGGGGTTCCCTCGTACCAGCTTCCGGAGCTGACGCAGCGCCTGGCCGCGCAGGACGCAACCCTGGCACCCGTGGGGACGCATATTGACGTGCTGGTTCGACTGGTGCGTTCGAGACCCGAGGCATCCCGGCCGCGTCTTCAACAACCTGAACCCAGGTTGCAGTAGTGATGCCGCTCGCCGAGCGCGCGCGCCACTTCGCGTCGTTCCTGCTCACTGCCCCGCGCGTCGTCGCGTTCCTCACGGTGGCGTACATCGCCGCCGGATTCGTCCTCGTCCGGACCGATTACACCCTGCACAACGAGGGGCTCCTCACCCACTACTGGGCGAGTTGGGCGCGGCAAGACTTCGTACCCGTGTTCTTCCTGCAGAAGGTGAAGCCGGTCCTGTGCGCCCTCTACCTTCCGGTCTCCGCGTGGGGTCCGCACGTGACGCTCGCCGCACACGTCGTCGTCGCGTCGCTGGCCATCCCGATGATCGCGTCCACGGCGCGCGCGCTCGGTCATCGGCTGCCCAACCTGCCCGTCGTGGTGATGGCGCTGTCTCCAATCTACTTCTTCGGCGGCGCCTCGGGGATATCGAACATCGACGGCGCGGTGGGCGTCACGCTGGTGTTCTACTTGCTCGGCGCGCGCCACCGGCCCCTGTTGGCTGGGTTGGTCGCTGGTGTCCTGCCGTGGGTGCGGTTCGAGCTGGCGGTCTTCGCTTTTCTCGTCGGCCTCTACGCCTTGACCTCGAAACGCGACCGCGCAGCCGTGCTCGGCCTCGCCATCTTCCCCTTGCTGTACGCGGCAGCGGGTGCGGTCTACCACGCCGACCTGCTGTGGCTCGTCACCTATCCCCCTGCCGCGACCTACGATCCTGACAACCCGATATTCGCCCAACAGCTGATTGGGCTGCGCTACTTCCTGGAGCCCGCGATGGCTCTCACACCCGCCGTGGCGGTGATCGCCGCGCTGCGGCTCACGCGGCTCACGCGGCTGGAGCGCCTGGCACTGATCCACGCAGCCGTCGGCTTCGGAGCCCTGAACATCCTGCCGATCTTCCACATCGGAAGCTTCGGCTCGTCGCCGCGCTACGCCGCGCACTTGCTGCCGGCGCTGGCCCTCCTCCTCGGCCGCGTCGTCGAGCCATGGTGGGAGGGCGAGCGACTCGACACCGCTCGCCTACTAGCCATGCTGCTGCTCGCCTCCTGGGTGGTGACGCGGCAGATCGAGGTCTCGATGTTCGCCCCGGTCCTCGTCACGTACGCGGCGATCGTCGCGGCTGCGCGGCTACGAGTTGGGGCGGTCGCGGTGATGCTGGTAGTGGCGCTCGCCGCGACCGGGCCGCTGCTGCCCGTGCGTACCGAAGCCGGTCGCTTCGACACCGCCCCCTACCTTGACCTGATCGCGGAGTGGCTGCGCGCGCACCCGGAGGAAGCGAACACACCGATCTACACCAACGCGCAACTGCTGGCGCCCTTTGTCGAGGCCCGGGGACGCCCACCCGGGACCATATTCCACGTCGCTGGCGTGGACACGTCGCGCGAACAAATGCTCATCAACCACCACAACGGCCAGCTCGAGCACCTCACCCGGATGGCGGAGAAGGAGCTCTACGGGCGGACGATCTTCCGCAGCGTCACGCCTGACGATCTGCCACCCGGCTCCCTGCTGGCCCTGCGTGTCGAAATCCGTCTCGAGCGCCTCTTCCCCGCGTCCGTGTGGGGCCCGCGATTGAAGGTGCTCGCCGAATCTCCCGAGTACCGCATCGCGCGGCTCCTACCTGGTCCCAACCCATGAGCGCGCTGCGCGACCGAATTGCCGCATTGATTTCGCTCTCCCAGGCGCTCGGCGCGGAGCACCGCCGATTGGCGATACTGGGCGAGGGAAACACCGCGGCGTGCGTGAGTGAAGAAACATTCGTCGTCAAAGCCAGCGGCAGTAGTCTCGCGACGCTCGGCGAGCCTGACGTGGTCGAGTGCCAGTTCGCGCCCCTCCTGGCGCTGGTCGAGCGCGACGCGGTCACCGACCAGGAGATCGAAGACGCCGCGCTCGCCAGCCGAGTCCAACCGAACGCGAAGAAGCCGAGCATCGAAGTGGTCTTTCAGGCCTGGCTGCTCTCGCTGCCCGGTGTGGAGTTCGTCGCGCACACGCACCCGGTCGCGGTGAACCAGATCCTCTGCTCTCCGCGGGCCTACGAATTTGCGGAACGGCGCTCGTGCCCGGATGAGGTCGTCTTCTGCGGCGCGGCGTCCGTGCTGGTCCCGTACATCGAACCCGGATTGCGCTTGGCGCAGGGCATTCGCGACGCGACGCGCGCGTTCATCGGCAGTCGCGGCAAGAACCCACGCGTGATCCTGTTGCAGAATCACGGCATCATCACGCTCGGGGCGTCGCCCGAGGCCGTGCAGGCGGCGATGTTGATGGCTGACAAATCGGCGGAGATTTTCGCCGGCGCTGTCGCGCTCGGGGGACCGAGCTTTCTCAGCCCCGAGGACGTGCACCGCCTCGAGAACCGCCTGGACGAACAGTATCGGCGGCGCGTGCTGAAACTGTGAGTGGCCTGACGATACAGCGGTACCAACACCGGGTGAACACCGTGCCCGCGCTGCGCGCCGTGCCGTCGGATCTCGGTATCGAGATCGACCTGCGGTCGGACGGGGATCGGGTGATCGTCACGCACGATCCGTTCACGAGCGGCCCGACGATCGAGGAGTTCTTTCCCCACATTCGCCAACGCCCGTGCATCTTTAACGTGAAGTGCGAGGGCATCGAACCACGCGTGCAGGCCATGGCGCGCCAGTGCGGCATCGCGGACTATTTCTTCCTCGACCTGTCCGTGCCCGCCGCCGTGAAGCTCGTGGGCGTCGGCGATCGCTGCTTCGCGGTGCGCTACTCCGAATACGAGCCCATCGAAGGCGTGCTGGCCTGGCGCGGTCTGGCGGATTGGGTCTGGGTCGATTGCTTCTCGCGCTATCCGGGCGATCGTGCGGATTGGGCCCGCCTGGCGGCTGAGTTTCGGCTCTGCTTGGTCAGCCCGGAGTTGCAGGGACACGGCACAGGCGCGACCGCCGACATGCGCCGTAGCCTCGACGGCCTTCCCTACGACGCCGTCTGTACCAAGCGACCGGACGCCTGGACGACATCGAAGCGCCCGCCGGATCGCTGAGCGGTGCGCGTCACTACAGATCGGGGCGCGCCGCCGACGTTTGCGGCAACGCCGCAGGCGTTGGTTCCGGGGTCGGCATGCGGCCCGAGACGATCTTCTTCAACACCGCGAAGCCCTCGCTGCGGTACTTCCATACGAACTGCGCAAACTCCCGGTAGCGACGGTTGCTGAGGAAGACCTTGACGTAGGCGAGCATCTGGAGGGTCTCGAGCTCGCGCCTCGACAAATTCTCGAACTCGAGGGCGTTGCCAATCTGCTTCGCGTAGTCGTTCCAGTCGGTCGACAGCAAGCGATAGCCGCCCTCGCCGCGCGCGGCCATCGCCGCGACCTCGGTGCCGGGATACGGCACCATCACCCCGACGATGGGGCGCTCGGGATTGAGCTTGACGGCGAACTCGATGGTCCGCATCGCTGACTCCCAGGTCTCGTGCGGGTGGCCGATGATCATCAAGCCTTCGATCGGCAGACCGACCTCACGCGCGGCGTTGCGAGCGGTGATCACCCGCTCCATCGTCGAGCCCTTTTTCATTCGCCGCATGATGTCCGCGTCGCCGGTTTCGATGCCCAGGCCGCAGATGAAACAGCCGGCCGCTTTCATCTTGGCGAAGAGATCGCGGTCCACCAGGTTGACGTGCGTCTGCGCCGACCAGCGCAGCTTGCGGCCGATGCCCGCGGCGATCATCGCGTCGAGAAGCTGGTGCGTGCGTGCGCGATCCGCGGTGAACAGCTCGTCGCACATGTAGAGCTCGCGACCGCCGCGACCGATGATTTCGTTGAGCTCGGCTATCACGTGATCGACGGATCGAGTGCGCACGAGGCGGCCGTTGGGATTGGCGCAAAAGGTACAGCGGTAGGCACAACCGCGCTGGGTCATGAAGAGATAACGCGGAGACGGCGGGAGCAGGTCCCACGCCGGCGCCGGGAACTCGTCGAGATCCGTGGTGCGCTCGCGCTCCGCGGTGCGCACCAACCGGTCGCCGTCACGGAAGCACAAGCCAGGGATCGCGCCCAATGGCGCGCCGGAAGCCAGCGCCGCGGTGTACTCCGAGAACGTGATCTCGCCCTCCCCGGCGACGACGGCATCGAAGGCCGGAAACTCCTCGAGCGTCCGCTCGGGCAAGACGCTGGCATGGACGCCGCCCACGACCGTGGTGATCGCCGACGACAGCCCCTTCACCATCTCGGCCACCCGCGCGGCAGACTTGATCTCATTGGTGAACGCCGTGAGGCCGACGACATCAGGGGCAAAGCGCCGCACGCGATCCTCGATGGCCGCATACGACAGGCGCTCGAACTTGCCGTCGACGATCTCCACCGCGGCGGCGTTGTCGGCGCGCAGCTTGGAGGCCAGACAGGCCAGCCCCAGACGAGTGAAATTCGGCGTGTCGTACTCGTCGACACGTTGGTATGGGGGCGGATTGACCAGGAGGACACGCACAGAGGGCATTGTCGTCAAAAGAGAGGGCAAGGTGCAAGCAAAATAGCCGACTCGCCGTTTGCGGGTTCTCCAGAGGGCCACGAGCGGCTTCGAGCAAGGCTGCAGGCCGTCAACTCCATGCGGTCGACTCCTTGCTTGACACACAAAGC
Organism: uncultured Binatia bacterium (SeqCode); assembly: GCA_964455095.1. GTDB lineage: Bacteria > Desulfobacterota > Binatia > HRBIN30 > CADEER01 > CAYVUV01. The sequence continues at coordinate 1,613 of CAYVUV010000194.1, read as the reverse complement.
ACGCCCGTCTAAGCGACATCACATGCCCCCGACTCGGACTACATCCACGGATCTAGGGGATTGGGACGTTGTAATCGCCGGCGGCGGCCCCGCCGGGGCTACAGCGGCAGCGTTTTTGGCCCGCGACGGGCGTCGCGTGTTGCTGCTCGAGAAGGAGCGCTTCCCACGCTACCACATCGGCGAATCGCTGATTCCTGGCTGCCTGCGTATTCTGGATGCTCTTGGAGTACGCGACGAAGTCGACCGGGCCGGATTCGTGGTCAAGCGCGGTGGCACCTTTGCCTGGGGAACGGACGGCGAGTGGTGCTTCTCGTTCGACGAACAGAATGCCGAGCCGAACTACGCCTACCAGGTCGAACGCTCGCGTTTCGATCAGATCCTCTTGAACCACGCGCGCGCCTCGGGCGCCGAGGTGCACGAGGGGGTCGCGGTGCGCAGCATCGACGTCGACAATGGCGATCCGGTGATCGTCACCGATGCGGGCACGGCGCGGGCGCGCTACGTCATCGATGCGACCGGCCAGACCAGCATTCTGGGCCGTAAACGCGGTGAACGGCACTTCGATGAGTCGCTCCGCAATGTCGCCATCTGGCGCTACTACCGCGGTTGTGGGCGCCTGCCGGACCCGCGGGCGGGCGACATCATGATCATCCGACACGGCCAGGGCTGGTTTTGGTACATTCCGCTGGAACCTGCGGAAGGCGGTCTGACCAGTGTCGGCACCGTGCTGAGTGCGGACGCGTACCGGGAACGCGGTTCTAATGCCGAAGCGATTTACGATGACTTGCGCGCCAGCACAACGGACCTGCATCGTTGGCTTGAGCACGCGCATCCGGTCAGCGAGACCCGGGTCACCGCAGACTGGTCATACCGCAGCAAACATGTCGCCGGGGAGCGTTGGCTCCTCGCAGGGGACGCAGCAGGGTTTGTTGATCCGCTGCTCTCAACCGGCTGTTATCTGGCATTGACGGCCGGCTATCTCGCCGGCCTCTGCGTGGGATCGGTGCTGCATGATCCGGCGCTGCAGCCGATAGCCTTCCGCTACTATGCAGCGTCGTACGACCGAGTCGTCGATGAGCTCCACGCGATGGTGCGGATCTTCTACCGCACTTTGCGCGCCCAGGAAGCGTTCGATGGCGCCCAGGCCATTCTCGGTGTCTCAGGTGACCCGCGCCAGCTGTTCATCCGCCTCGCGGCGGGGCTCAACGAGGAATCGGTGACGCGCGGCGACGTAGGATACTTTGAGGAGACCGGGCTCGGTTCAGAAGCATTCGGCCCACAGCGTGAGATACCCAAGCGCTACGGGGCGGCGTTCGCAACCAATCAGGATCGCGTTCTTTGCCCGATTGATCCGGCCGACCTACCGGCCGGAATCGAGGGCGACATGATGCTCGTCGAGCGCGATATGCGGTTGCGCCTCGTGCCGGCGAGCGAGATCGAAGAGCGGGCCAAAGCGAGCGAGCTGTTCCCCCTGGCGGATGTGCGGACCGCCGAGGATGCGACGGCCCTGCTGCGCTCCAGAGTCCCCACGACCCCGGGCACAACCGCCGTGTTGGTTTTCTTCAACGATGGATCGCAAGCCGACCCGGTTGCCATCTGCCTCAGTACGGCTG
>CAYVUV010000193.1:0-4185 GCA_964455095.1 uncultured Binatia bacterium (SeqCode) | reverse complement strand
GCAATGTTCTACGCCTCCGCTATCGGCGACCTGAACTCGCTGCTGACGGTGGACTGCCAGTAAGCAGTTCTGACCGGTAGGTAAATCGAGCGCAGGCTCGGAAGAGAGGCCCCTGGGCGCTAGCCCAGGGGCCTTTTTTTTGTCATCACACTGAGCCACATGCATCCGCTGCGATTCGGTTTCGCCCTCGCCGCCCTCTGCGCCGCCAGCGCTGCTGCCGCCGGCGAGCGCCCCGGGCTCCGCCTGCAGGCCAGCTCGCTGCCCGGGGGAGGGAGTCCGTTCGCGGTCGTCACCGCCGACCTCAACCGCGACGGCCACGTCGACATCGCCACCACCAACCTGGCCCAGGTGACCATCTACCTGGGCAAAGGCGACGGGACGTTTGCCGCGCCCGCCGCATTGACCACTGGCAGCCGGCCGCGCGGCATCGTCGCGGCCGACTTCAACAGCGACGGCACGCTCGATCTCGGTGCCGCGGCCACCGGGCAGGACGCTCTCGTCCTGCACCTCGGCAAAGGCGACGGCACGTTCCAGGCCGGTCAGTTCTTCCCCATCGGGCAACGCCCGTTTCTGGCCAGCTCGGGCGATCTCAACGCCGACGGGATTCCGGACATCGCCGTCGCCAACGAAGCCGCCAAAGTCTCGCTCCTGCTCGGCGACGGCCGCGGCGGGTTTGCGGTGCAGTCGTACGCGACCAACAAGTGGCCCTCGGCGACGGCGATCGGCGACTTCGACGGCGACGGCCACCAGGACGTCGCGGTGACCAACTGGGGCGCCAACAACGTCTCGATCCTGTTCGGCAAGGGCGACGGCACGACCTTCTCCGCGCCGCGCAACTTCACCTTCGAGGGCCACTCCCTCTACTGCGTGCTGGCGGCCGACATCGACCGCGACGGGCACCTCGACATGGTGTGGAACGACATCCTGCGCAGCGAGGTCTACATCCTCTATGGCGACGGCCACGGCGAGTTCCCGCGCACGGCGCGGCTGACGGCGGCGCCGGGTGTGCGCTCGATCGTCGCCGCCGACCTGACCGGCGACGGCTGGCTCGACCTCGCCAGCGCCAACACCTCGGGTGGCAACGTCTCGATCATGCTCGCCGACGGTCGCGGCGGCTTCTTCCCGACGCAGCAGGTGCCGGTTGGCGCCAGCCCGCGCATGGTGACCGCGGCCGATATCGACGAAGACCAGCGCCTCGACCTCATCGTCACCAACACGCGCTCCGACACCGTCACGGTCCTCCTCAACCGCGGCCTGATCCAAGTCTCCGACGTCGAGGAGATCGCCGGCCCACCGGAGACCCGGCGCAGCCTCTCGTTCAGCGGCCTCGAGCGCCCCAACGGCATTGCGTTCGACCGCAACGGCGACCTGCTGGTCTCGGATCAGGGGCACCACCGCATCGCCCGCGTCGCGCTCGCGACGGGCAGCATCACTACCGCCATCGGCACCGGCGTCGCGGGCGACAGCGGCGACGGCGGCCCGGCCGACCTCGCCAGCCTCAATCAGCCCTATGCCATTGCCGTCGATGCGGCCGGCGCGGTGTACGTCGCCGACACGGGCAATCACCGCATCCGCAAGGTGGACGCGGCCGGCAACATCTCCACGATCGCCGGCACCGGCGTGCAGGGCTTCGGCGGCGACGGCGGCCCGGCCGATCGGGCACAGCTCAACCAACCCATCGGGCTCGCCGTCGATGCGACCGGGACGATCTTCGTCAGCGAGCTGAGCGGCCGCATCCGCAAGATCGACGGCAGCGGCGTCATCACCACCGTCGCCGGCACCGGCCTGCCCGCCTACAGCGGCGACGGCGGCCCGGCCAGCGCCGCGGCCATCGGGCCGATCGTGCTGCTGGCCGTCGATCCGGCCGGCAACCTGCTACTCGCCGATCAGCTCAACCGGCGCATCCGCCGCATCGACGCCGCCGGACAGATCGCGACGCTGGTCGGCGGCACCGCCCCGGCATCCGGTGAGGGGGCGGACGCCGACATCGGCATGCCCGGCACCGTCGCAGCGGACCTGCAGGGCAATGTCTATTTCCCCGCCAATGGAGCGATTCGGCGCCGCACCTCGGGCGGGCGCATCGAGACCCTGGCGGGCGGCCCAAACGACCTCCTCGCGCCCAGCGGTATGGCGGTCGGCCCGGACGGCGCGTTGTATTTTGCCGACCCGCAGTGCAACTGCATTCGCCGCACGGGCGCCGGCGGCGCGCTCCAAACCGTCGCCGGCGAGGGACCGGAGATCGGACGGGACACCAGCGGCCCGTTGAGCGAGTCCGCCACACCCGCCCTCCCCGCCGCCCGGCTGCACCTCGACTGGGAATACGTGTTTCGCAGCGGTTCGGATGCCAATACGCCCTACGCCATCGCCGTCGACGGCAACCGGTCGGTCTATGTCGCGGGCGATATCGGCAGCGGTGCGGACTGGTTCGTCATACGCCTGGCCCCGGATGGGCAACCGGGCTGGCAGTTCAATTCCGCCAGCAAGGCGATCGACGTGCCCACCGACCTCGTCTTGACCCCGGACAGCCAGCTCGTCTCGGCTGGCCATTCGATGAGCAACGGGCGCGACTACCTCGTCATCGCGCTGGCGCAGGACGGAACCGAGCGTTGGCGCTATGCGCCCGTACGGGATGGCGACCAGGTCGGCTGGAGCGTCGCCGCGGACGCCGCCAGCAACCTCTACATCGCCGGCGAATCGTCAGGGCAATGGGAGGTGTTCAGCCTCGGGCCGGACGGCAAGCTGCGCTGGAGCGCCACCGACGATCGCAGCCGCGCCGCGCGCGGCATCGCGGTCGATGCGCACGGCGATCTGCTCGTCGCCGGCGACGACGGGCGCGGCTGGCGCGTCGCCAAGCTCGACCCGTCCGGAGCGCTCAAGTGGCAGCATCGCGCGCGCGCCAAGCTCGCCAGCATCGCCACCGCGATCGCCGTCGACAGCGCCGGCAACTCCACGGTCACCGGCGACTGGGGCGACGGCGATCGCAGCACGCGCAAGCTGCGCGTCGAGCGCCTCGATCCCAACGGCAAGAGCCTGTGGGCCTACGTCGATCCGGAGAGCGTCATCGGTCACAACGTCGCCGTCGACGCGGCCGGCCACACCGTGGTGGTCGGCGATACCGACCGCGACTGGGTCATGCTCGGCCTCAACCCGAGCGGTCACTTGCAGTGGCGCTTCACCCACGACGGCGGCGGCGGGGTCGAGAACATGGACCAGGCATTCGGCCTCGCCCTCCAGCCGGACGGCTTCCTCGCCTCCGGCTTCGTCCACCCCCTGCCCCCCAACTACCCGTCTCGCGGCGCCGTCAACTGGCGCATCGCTCGCTACCGCGTCGAGCTGAAGTAACGACCCTCCCGGCGCCGCGCATTACCGCGTGGGAGGGGCTCCACTGGGGGGCTGAGGGAGTCTCCCCCACCCCTCTAACTAAATCATTGACTTTTTCCGCGCGACTGGAGTACAGGAAAAAAGTCCAGGGAAAAGTTTCCGTTGCTGCCCGCGCAGGTTGCGCTCTGCAGACCGTGATCCCGTTTTCTTGAGCGCTCCCGATGGCCGGCAGGTTCTCTCGTCGGAATCACGTGACGATTTCGTCAACGTTCGAGTAACCAAAGGGGGGTCATGATGAAGGACAGGAAGTTTCGCAGCATCATCGCCGCTTGCCTGACGGCAGGGGCACTCATCGCCGCAACCAGCGCCTCCGCGCAGCTGACCGACGACGAGAGGAAGTGTAGCGATACCGCGAATAAGCGCGGTCGCAATGTCGGCAACCAGGAGCAGAAGGCCAACCGCACCTGCGTCAAGGACGGCAGTGGCAGCATCGAGGCCTGCGTGGCCACGACCAGCCAGAAGGCCACCGATCAGGGTGCCAAGCTGGCCGATGAGTACCTGACGGGTGGCAAGTGCGATCCGCTGCCGGCATTCGGTGTCGAGTCGCCCGCCTCGGCGATCACCGCCGGCGTGGTGGCCGGCTCGGACGGCATCGTGCGCGACGTGTTCGGCAATCCGGCTGACGGCATCGCCGTCGGCGACAAGTGCGCCGACGCGGTGGTCAAGCGCGGCGGCAAGAAGTTCGACACCGCGTTGAAGGCCTTCCGCGGCTGCGCCAAGAACGCGGCCTCGATCCCGAACATCGGCACCCTCGAGGCCTGTGTCTCGACGGCGCTGAGTGATGCCAAGACGACCGGCGTGCAG
>CAYVUV010000192.1:0-10926 GCA_964455095.1 uncultured Binatia bacterium (SeqCode) | reverse complement strand
CGAGTAGACGTTCGACTGCGAGATGCCGAGCTTCACCAACGTCACGACCGTCGATGGCACCAGCAACACCAGCGCCAGCACACCGCGGTCGTGCGGCCCCAGCCAGCGGGCCAGAATGACACCGGACACGACGCCCATGACCGACCACACGGCACGCGTGCTGAAGATGCCGAGGATGTCGCGAACCAGCTTGCTCTTCATTCCCCACCCGATGACGCCGCAGCCGGCGCCGCCACAACCCCGGGAACCGGCCGCTCGCCGCGAAACAACGCCGCCAGCGCCTCGATGTTCACGTCGCGGTCGAACTCCGCCACCACCTTCGCGTAGCCACCGAGAGCCAGGCGGCGGCGCTGTTCGCCGTCCGCCAGCAACTCGGCCAACACGCCCGCCAGGGCGCGCGGATCGTTCGGCGGCACCAGCCGGCCGCTGACGCCGTCGGTCACCAGCTCGCTGATGCCGGACACATCGGTCGCCACCACGGGGATCTGCATCGCCATCGCCTCGGCCAACACGTTGGGGATCACGTCGCGCTTGCCGGAGCGCTCGAGCACGACGCTGGCGAGGACGAACAGATCGGCCGCGGCATAGATCTCCGCCAGGCGCTGCTGTGGCAGCGGCCCGGTGAACTCCACCCGGTCGCGAATGCCGAGCTCGATCGCCAGCTGCTCCAGGCGCTGCCGCTGCGGCCCCTCCCCCACCACCACACAGCGCACCGGCTGTGACAGCTGGGCGCAGGCGCGCAGGAGCACGTGATGGCCCTTGTACGGCTCCAGGCGCCCGCAGGTCACGATACACGGCGGCCCTTCACGCGGAACCGGCACCACCGGCTTGAAGCGCGAGAGGCTGACGCCGTGGTAATTTACCACCAGACGGCGCGCGCCCTCGGCGCCGGCCAACTGGCCGAGGAAGGCGGCGTTGATCTTCGCGCAGGTGACCGCAAACGCCGCCTCGCGCACCTTCACGCCGAGCAACCGCGGCACCAGGTAGATGTCGTAGGCGTGGGCGGTGAAGCTGAACGGGATGTCGAACATCCAGTGCACGACAAGCGCTACCGTGGCCGGGTAGCTCGCCCAATGGGCGTGAACGTGCTCAATGCCGCGCGCGCGCAGCAATTGGCCGAGATAGACGGCGGTCGGCATGAGCCACAGCGACTTGAGCAGATAGAGGAAGGGACTGCGGTTGAAGCGCCCGCGCAGGAACTCGTTCAGCGTGAACATGCGGTCGGGAGCGTCGGCGCTGATCTCCTTGCTCTGCCACGCACTGCCGGCGGCGCGGTCCTGCCACCAACCGCGGACAACGCGCCCGATGACACCCAGGTAGCGGCCCGGCGCCCGCAGCAGCTCCGCCGCGTTGGCCCGCCAGACGGCGGGCGACAGCATCGACGGCAGGTAGCACACCTCGCGCGCCAGGGCGGCGGCTTCCGGCTGCTGCGTGCTCGTGCTCGGCCGCTTGATCGAATAGAGCGCGATCGGAATGCCCCGCTCCCGCAGCGCCAGCACCTCCCACAAGACAAACGTCTGGTGGAGGTTCGGAAAGGCGGGAAACAGAAAGGCGACGGGCTTCTGCGCGGCCGATGTCACACGATGCCTACGACGATGAACAATCGGATTCGGATATCACGCGCCGCGCTGCGATGCGAAGCTGGCGGGAGGCGTTCGCCGAGGTGGGCATACGGGGCTTTGCCCTCCGCACTTCTTGTGCCTTTGGGAGGGCGACGCTCCCACGGAGCCTTCTGCCACATCGAGGCACGGCTCGGCAGGGGCCCCGCCCTCCCGTTCGGAGAAAACCGACACGATCCCCGGAGGGAGAGGGACTAGAAGGACTTACCAATCGCGGGGCTGCCGTCAGCGCCGCGCCGCTTTAGCCGCCCGCAGGCGCTCGGTGAGCAGCGGTACAACGAGCGCGAAATCGGCTGCGAGGCCGTAGTCGGCGACCTTGAAGATCGGCGCCTTCGGGCTCTTGTTGATCGCCACGACCAGCCCGGCGCGCCGGATGCCGACGGTGTGCTCGAACGCGCCGCGCACCGCGATCGCCACGTAGAGCTTCGGGGCGATGGCGCGGCCCGTGATTCCGACCTGGAGCTGCTTGGGCAGCCAGCCGGCGTCGGTGACATCGCGCGTCGTGCACAGCGCCCCACCCAGAACTTTCGCGAGCGCCGCGAGACCCGGCAACTGCTCCGCTCCGCCGATGCCCTTGCCGACCCCTACGACCACCTCCGCCTCGTCGAGCTCGACTGCGGCCTCGGCCGATAGCTGGCGCGACACGACGCGCACGCGACTGGCGAGCGCGGGCACCGCGATCGCCACCACGGGCGCCGACCGATCCGGCCGCGCCGCTCCCAGCGGCAGCATGCCCGCGCGCACGGTGGCCATCTCGGGCCGCGTGCGCGAGGCGATCAACGCCACCACGCTGCCGCCGAACGCCGGCTTGTGCTGTAGCAAGCGGCCCGCGTCGTCGACGGTGAGATCGACGCAATCGCCGGTCAGCCCCAGCTGCAAGCGCGCCGCGACGCGCGGGGCGACATCGCGACCAAACGCCGTCGAGGGCAGCAGCACCACGCCCGGGCGCTCGGCGCGAACCACGTCACACAGCAATGCCGCACACGGTTCGGTCGTCTCGCTCACGGCGGCATCGTCGGCGACCAACACCCGCTGCGCGCCGTGTGCGATGGCACTCGCGGCCAGACGGCTCGCCTGCGCGCCGGCCAGCAGGCACGACACCGAGCCGCCGAGACGCGCCGCCAGCTCGCACGCCTTCGCCAGCAGCTCCAAGGTCACCGGCCGCAGTGCGCCGCCGGCCAGCTCGGCCACCACCAGGACGTCGCGCTCCCCTTCGCGCGGCGCCACCGACACCTCGGTTTGCGCGGCGCGCGGCGCGTCCTCAGCCCAGCTGCCGAACAGTCCGTATGCCATCAGGTGCTCGACCAGCTCGTCGACGGCCGCCTCAAGGTTCTCGGCCGCGATCATCTGCCCGCGCCGGTTGAGCGCGACCTCCTCGAGTCCGAGCACCCAGGTCGGCGATCCCGCCGCCCCGATCAGTTCGGGCGCGATGCCGAGCGCCGCGACACTCAGCTCCTCGATCGGTTTTTCGGCCGCCGCGGCGCGCTCGGCCTTCGACACGAAGCGCTCGGGGGCAAGGTCCTCACCCGCCGTGACCAGCACCGGCATAGCCGCCTCGACCGTTTCGATGCCGGCATCGGTCTCGCGCTCGGCAGTCACGCGCTGGCGCGCCGTGTCCACCACCAGCGAGCGGGCGCCGGTGATCTGCGCGATGTCGAGCAGCTCCGCCACCTCCGGACCGACCTGTCCGGTCTCGGCGTCGACGCTGTTGCGCCCGCAGAGAATGACATCGAAGGGCTGGCGCCGCAGCGCCGCGGCCAGCGCCTGCGCGGTGGCCAACGTGTCGGAGCCGCCGAAAGCGCGATCGCACAAGTGCACGCCGCGATCGCCGCCCAGCGCCAGGCACTCGAGCAGCGCCTCGCGCGCCTGCGGCGGCCCCATGGTAAAGACCACCACCTCGCCGCCGTGTTCCTCGCGCAGGGCAACGGCTTTGAGCAGGGCGCGGATGTCGAACGGACTGACCTCCGTCCGCACGCCATCGCGCTTGATGGTCTTGGTCTGCGGATCGAACTGCAGCGCCGAGACGACCGGCACCTGCTTGATGCACACGGCAATGCGCATGAGCGAAGCTCGCGACGAGGAAAGGCGACGCACCGGGTCACGCTGGGTTCAGCCGCGACCCGGTTTACCGGTCACCGGATCGCGTCTCACATGTGCTTGATGATCGCGTCGCCGAACTCGGAGCACTTGAGCAGCGTGGCCCCTTCCATCAAGCGGTGGAAATCGTAGGTCACCGTCTTGGCGCCGATCGCGCCGTCCATGCCCTTGATGATCAAGTCCGAGACTTCGTCCCAGCCGAGGTGGCGAAACATCAGCTCGCCCGAGAGGATGACCGAACCCGGGTTGACCTTGTCGAGGTTGGCGTACTTCGGCGCCGTGCCGTGCGTGGCCTCGAAGATGGCATGACCGGAGACGTAGTTGATGTTGCCGCCGGGCGCGATGCCGATGCCGCCGACCTGCGCCGCCAGGGCGTCCGAGATGTAGTCGCCGTTGAGGTTCGGTGTCGCGAGCACGTCGAACTCGCGCGGCCGGGTGAGAATCTGTTGCAGCGTGATGTCGGCGATGGAATCGCGGATGAGCAGCTTCTGCTTCCACTTGCCGTCGCCGTGCGTCGGCTACAGGGCCAAGGCCTCTTCCACCTCGGCGCGGACGGCCGCCTGTTGGGCCGGGACCATCAGGTCGTAGCCGGGGTCGATACCGCGCGCGTTCTCCTCGACCGAGATATTCGGCTTGCTTTCCTTGTTGCCGAGGATCCAGCTCTCGCGCTCGGTCACGGTCTGGGCGCGGAACTCGCGCTTGGCCAGGCCGTAGCCCCAGTCGCGGAACGCCCCTTCGGTGAACTTCATGATGTTGCCCTTGTGTACCAGCGTGACGCTGCGGCGCTTGTAGCGCAGGGCGTACTCGACGGCGGCGCGCATCAGGCGCTCGGTCCCTTCCTGCGACACGGGCTTGATGCCGATGCCGCTGGTGTTCGGGAAGCGGATCTTCTTCACGCCCATCTCTTGCTGGAGGAACTTGATGACCTTCTGGGCCTCGGGGCTGCCGGCCGACCACTCGATGCCGGCGTAGATATCCTCGGTGTTTTCGCGAAAGATGACGGCGTCGATGTCTTCCGGGCGGCGCACCGGGCTGGGCACGCCGGTGAAGTAGCGCACCGGCCGCAGGCAGACATAGAGGTCGAGCAGCTGGCGCAGCGCCACGTTGAGCGACCGGATGCCGCCGCCGATGGGCGTCGTCAGCGGGCCCTTGATACCGACCAGATACGTCTTGAACGCCTCGACGGTCTCGTCAGGGAGCCAATTGCCGGTCTGGTTGAAGGCCTTTTCACCCGCCAGCACCTCCAGCCACGCCACCCGGCGTTTGCCGCCGTAGGCCTTCTCGACCGCGGCGTCGAACACGCGCTGCGAGGCTCGCCAGATGTCCGGACCGGTCCCGTCGCCTTCGATGAACGGCAGGATCGGGTTATCCGGCACCTGCAAACCGCTGCCCGCGACGCGGATCGGTTGTCCGTTCGGCGCCTTTGTTGTCTCTGCCATCGCACATCCCTCCCAAGAACTTCGTCGTCGCCGCCCCAGTGGCTGCGCCAGGGGCCAGCCCCGTGACGGCTCCTGCCGCCGGGTAAATCGCCCGGTCGGAGATAGCGCAATTGGGCCCCAATGTGTAGGTGGTGCGGAGGAACTGTCCTGATTCCGAGTTGAACCACCCCGGCGCGACGGCTATGTAAATACCGATGAGACTTGCACCGATAAGTATCAGCCTGCTCTGTGGAATCAGCCTCGTCGCGGCGTGCGGCGACGGCGGGTCCAAGGCGCGGTTGGGGACAGGAGCCTCGGTAGCCATCGCCCCGCGCGCGGGAGTCGAGGTAACGGGCAACGTAACCAGCGCCGCACGGGATGGCTCGGTGCTGGTCTTCGCCGTCCTTGCGACGACGGACGAAGCGGGGGGGCGGCACACTGAATCCCTCAGTGTCGACGAGATTGGCGCCGACGGGCGCTTTGAGCTCACCGGCCTGCCGGCGGGGGGAATCGTGCTGATCTTCCTCGCCGACAAGGCCAACGACGGTGTCATCGATCCCGGCGATCCCATCGCCATTCTGACCGACCCCCGGCTCGGCAATCTCGTCGAGGGAGACCGCGCAGTGGTTGGCGACGTTCAGCTCGACATCGTCGGCGGGCAGATGCAGGTCGGCTCGATCGAGGTCACGCACGCCGAGGGCGGCGAGCCGGCGCCCACCCCCACGCCTGCCCCGAGCTGAGGGGCAGCGCGGTCAGTTTCCCTCGGCCTTGCCGAGCACGCCTGCGCTGAACACGAAGCGCCCGGTCTGGTTGACGCGGAAGCTGTAGAGGTCCGCTTCGCCCGCCGGACCGACGGCGGCCACTACCACCGTCCCGCGCGCGGTGACCTCGCGCCCGTCGTCGGTACGATACCTGTAGCCGACCGGGAAATCGAACACGCAGGCGAGCTCGTCGCCGACCTGCAGATCACCGGCGCGCACTTCGCCGCCGCCGCCCTTGAGCAGCACCTGCGCCGCCCCGACGCGAAACGAGCGGCCGTTGGCGAGCGCGATACGCAGCACCGGCTGCGCCTCGGCGATCTTGTTGGCCGCCTTCGTCATGTGGAAGCGCGTCGGACCGGCATCCGTGCGCGTCATCACCGAGCACGGCGTCGTCGCCACCGTGCGCATCGTCAGCGGCCCTTCGGGCGTCTCCAGCTTGGTGTCCGCCGCCACCGCGCAAACCGACTCACTCATTCCACCACCCCGTCGTACCGTGTCGCCGTCTCAAATCGGGCCGCTGCGCTGGCCGCCGCGTTCCAGGATCAACCGCTTGGCCAGCGCGTTGACAGCCGAGGCCACGTTGCGGCTCTTCGCCAGCAGGCGCAGATCGCGCGGGAACAAGCTGGGCACGTAGCGCACGGCGAGACCCAACGGCGTCTTGGGATTGGTCACCAGCGCCAGGCGCACCTGGTAGTTGGACAACCACTCCTTCCGCTTGCCGATCATCTCGAGCAGCTCGCGTTCGGCGCTGCGGTTCTTGGCCACCCCGATGATCTCTTCCTCGGTGACGCGGGGATTCTTCAGCACGAAGCGCTGCACCATGCGGTTGCCGTCGCGGATGAGGATCTGGCGCGCGTCGCGGTTGCCGTTGAGCGCCAGCTTCAGCCGCTCGCCGACCTTCATGTCGCCAATCAACGCTTGCAGGTTCTTCGCCAGCGGCGGCGGGGCCTCGACCGGGCGCTCCTCGACGAGCTCCTCCGGCACGACGAACTTGTCGCGCCCCTCCTCGACGGCCGTGGCAATCGCCGTGACATCCTCTTCCTCGTCCTTCATCAATGTCCGTGCGCCGCGGCCTTCCGCTCTTCGGCTTCCTTTGTCACTTTCTCGACCAGGTGTGGCGGCAGCTCATCGTAGCGCGCGAATTCCATGCTGAAGCCGCCGCGCCCGCTGGTCAGCGAGCGCAGTTCCGGAGCATATCGCAAAACCTCCGCCATCGGTACCAGGGCCCGAATCACCTGTCCCCCCGGCTTGGGGTCGACACCCAGCACCTTGCCGCGCCGGCTGTTGAGATCGCCGATCACGTCACCCATGCACTCGTCGGGAACCGTGATCTCCATGTTCATGATCGGCTCGAGGATCACCGGCTTGGCGTTGGCGACGGCGTTCTTGAAGCCCATCGAGCCGGCGATCTTGAAGGCCATTTCCGACGAATCGACGGCGTGCGACGAACCGTCGTACAGGATCACCCGCACGTCGACGATCTCGTTGCCGGTCAGCGCCCCGTCGAGCAAGGCATCGCGCACGCCCTTCTCCACCGCTGGGATGAACTGGCGCGGGACCACGCCGCCGACGATGTTGTCGACGAACTCGAACCCGGCCCCGCGCGGCAGCGGCTGCACTTCGATCCAGGTGTCGCCGAACTGCCCGCGCCCGCCCGACTGCTTCTTGAGCTTGCCCTGCGCCTTCGCCGATCCCTTGATCGTCTCTTTGTACGGCACCTTGGGGGCCTTGAGCTCCACCTCGACGCCGAACTTGCGTTTCAGCCGTTCGACCGTCACCTCGATATGCAGCTGTCCGACGCCGGACAGAATGATCTCCTTGGTCTGCGGATCGCGCTGGATGCGCAGCGTCGGGTCCTCGTCGGCCAGCTTGTGCAGCGCCAGCGTGGCCTTCTCCTCGTCGCCCTTCGTCTTCGGCTCGATGGCAAACGAGATCGCCGGGGCGAACTCCAACAGTCCCGGATAACGGATGGGCGCTTTCTCGTCGGCGAGCGAGTCGCCGGCATCGGTCCCCTTGAGCTTGGCGACCGCGACGATCTCGCCGGCGATGGCGCGCGACACCGGCTGCTGCTTCTTGCCCTCGAGCTTGAGCAGGTGCCCGATGCGCTCCTTGGCGTCCTTGTTGACGTTGAGCACCGTCGAGTCGTTGGCAATCTCACCCGACATCACCTGGAAGACCGCCAACTTGCCGGCGAAGGGGTCGACGAGTGACTTGAACACGAAGGCCGAGAATGGCGCGCTGCGGCTCGGCTCGCGCTCGGCGGTGTCGCCTTTCGGCCCGACGCCGAACACCGGACCGCGGTCGACCGGCGAAGGCAGCAGGTCGACGATGGCGTCGAGCAGCGCCGGCACGCCGATGTTCTTGGTCCCCGAGCCGCACAGCACCGGCACCAGACGTGAGTCCTGCACGGCGGCGCGCAACGCCGGCGCCAACTGCTCCGCGTTCAACGTCCCGCTCTCCAGATACTGCTCGAGCAGCTCGTCGTTGGTCTCGGCGACCGCTTCGAGCAACGCCTCGCGCGCGGCCTGGGCCGCGTCCGCGACATCGGCGGGGATGTCGGCGTCCTTGAGCGAGCCGTCGGCCTGTCCGATCAGTGCCCGCATGGCGACGAGATCGACGACGCCCTTGAACGTCTCCGCCGCGCCGATCGGGATCTGGATCGGCACCGGCTTGGCCTGCAGGATCTCGCGCATGTCGCGCAGCGCGGCGTCGAAGTCGGCGTGCTCGCGATCCATCTTGGAAACGAACGCCAGGCGCGGCAGCCGCAGCTGCTCGGCGCGCGCCCACAGCCGCTCCGCTTCGACGCGCGCCGAGCCCGGCGTGGGTTCGAGCACGAAGACGATGCCGGTGCAGGCCTGCATGCAGTTGAGCCCATCGGCGAGGAAGTTGGCGTAGCCGGGCGTATCGAGCAGCGTGATCTCGTGTTTCTTCCACGGCGCGTGGTGCAGGGCCGTCGTCAGGCTGATCTTGCGGCGCACCTCCTCGGGCTCGATGTCGAAGTTGGACGTCCCATCGGCGACGCTGCCCAGTCGGGTCGTGACCCCGGCGTCGAACAGCATGGCTTCGGCGAGCGAGGTCTTGCCCCCGCCGCCCTGACCTACAATGCCGATGTTGCGTATCTGGGTGACTTCCTCAGCAGCCATACGATCCCTCCACGTGCTCTCCGGTCTCGGATCTCCGGTCCGTGATCATTCGACTGTGCCGATGGTGTCCCGTGCTTCTCCGTCCCTCTCAGAGCTCTTCCACATTGCGCTCGCTGATCAGCCGCAGGCCTTCGAGCGTGAGGAACTCGTCGACCTCCTCGATCGTGCTCGACTCGGGCGCCAGCAGGTTGGCCAGCCCCCCGGTTGCGATGACGCGCGCCTTGACCTTGTTCTCGCGCTGGATGCGGTCGACGATGCCGTCGACCAGCGCGACGTGACCGAACACCAGGCCCGACTGCATGGCGGCGATGGTGTTGCGCCCGACGACCTGCTTCGGCCGCGCCAGCTCGACGGGGTAGAGCTTGGCCGCGCGCTCGAACAGCGCCTGGCTCGAGATGCCGAGCCCGGGGCAGATGACGCCGCCGACGTACTCGCCCTTCTGCGAGATGTAGTCGAACACCGTCGTGGTGCCGAAGTCGACGACGATGGTGGTGTCGCGCGTGCGCTCGTAGGCGGCGATGGCGTTGACGATGCGGTCGGCGCCGACCTCCTGTGGCTTGTCGTACAGAATCGGCATGCCGGTGCGAATGCCGGGGCCGACGACGAGCAGCTCGACGTTCAAGTGCTTGCGGCACAACTCGACCATCGTGCCGGTCATCGTCGGCACGACGCAGGCCAGCGCGGCGCGACTCAAGTTGGCCGCCTCGGGACCGCTCAGCAGGCTGCGCACCAGCACGCCGTACTCGTCCGCCGTGCGCTCCGCCGCCGTCTGGATGCGCCAGTGCTGCAACAGCTGCGTCCCTTCGTACACACCGAGCACGGTGTGGGTGTTTCCGACATCGATCGCCAACAACTTCATATCGCTCCCAGTGGCCGCTCAGACGGCGGGCACATCCCTTCTCGGTGGCGCGTCCGGCGCCTTTGCGTACCCGTCGATCACCGTCACATCGCCGGCAATCACCCGATGCTCCGCCCCTGACGCCAGGCGCAGCCGCAGCGCGCCGTCGTCGTCGAGATCGATGACCTCGCCGGCGACCGGCCCGTTCGGTTCCTGCACGCGGATCGCCCGGCCGATCAGGCCCGAGTGCCGGCGCCACGCCGCGGCAATCGGCGCGAAGCCGCCGTCGCGCAGCTCTTCGTAGCGGCGCTCGAGGTGCGTGAGCACGCGGCCGGTGAAGCGGGCGCGGTCGACCGGCGTGCCGAGCACCATGCGCAGCGACGTCGCCTTGTCGCGCAGATCGTCGGGGAAGTCCGCCGCCGCGGCGTTGAGGTTGACGCCGATGCCCAGCACCACGACCGGCGACTGCTGGCCGTCCATCTCGGCCAGGATGCCGGCCACCTTGCGCCCGTCGATCAGCACATCGTTGGGCCACTTGATCACAGCCGGGCTCCACTCCGAGACCGCCTCACACACGGCGACGCCGGCGAGCAGGCTGATCTGCGGCAGCCTCTCGATCGGAATCGCGGCGCGCAGCACGACCGACAGATAAAGGTTGAGCGACGGCGGTGAGACCCAGCTACGGCCGAGACGCCCACGGCCGGCGCTCTGCGATTCAGCCGTGACCGCGGTGCCGTCGGCGGCGCCCTGTCGGGCGAGCTCGCGCGCGATGGTGTTGGTCGAATCGACCGCGTCCAGGCAGCGCAGATCCTGGCCGAGCCAGCGGGTGTCGCGGTGGCGCGCAATTTCCTCCGGCAGCAAGCGCTCGCGGCTGGCCCGCATCCCTCAACTCCCCGTGAGCCCCTACCCTAGCAGCCCGTTGAGAAAGATGCCTTTCGGGGGGACAGCCCGCTCGGCGCTGTGAGCGATACCCATATCCGGTAAACCTCCCCTGACGCCGAAGGGGCGATTTGGCGCGAGTGGTGACGCCACACCAGGTAAAGCAGCGCG
>CAYVUV010000191.1:0-104823 GCA_964455095.1 uncultured Binatia bacterium (SeqCode) | reverse complement strand
CCGCACTTCTGGCTGTCCGACGATTGGTTCACTCCCGACGGGATTCCCGGCGTCGCCATCCCGTTCTACATGGCCCACCCGCGCCTGGCGCGGCTCGAGCTCAGCCAGATGCTCGAGGTGGAAGGCGGCACCGAGGAATGGTGCATGCGCATCCTGCGCCACGAGACCGGCCACGCGCTCGACAACGCCTACGGCGTGCGCCGGCGGCGCCGGCGCCAGCAGCTCTTCGGCCGCTCGTCGCAACCGTACCCCGAGTACTACACGCCGCGGCCGTACAGTAAGAGCTACGTGCTCCACCTCTCGCCGTGGTACGCGCAGAGCCATCCCGACGAAGACTTTGCCGAGACCTTCGCCGTCTGGCTGACGCCCGACTCGCCGTGGCGCAAGCGCTACGCCGACTGGCCGGCGCTGAAGAAGCTCGAGTTCGTCGAGGCGCTGATGGCCGAGATCGCGCCGCTGAAGCCGCCGGTGACGACCCAGCGCCGCGTCGAGCCGCTGTCGTCGCTGCGCAAAACGTTGCGCGAGCACTACGCGGAGAAGCGCCAGCGCTACGGGGTGGACTTTCCCAACGTCTACGACCGCGAGCTGCGCCGCCTGTTCTCCGACGCCCCGGAGCACGCGCGCAACCTCAGCGCCGCGCGCTTCGTCAGCCGCATTCGCAAGGATGTCCGCGGCACCGTGGCGCGCTGGACGGGGGAGAAACAGTACACCATCAAGCACGTGCTCGACGCCATCATGCAGCGCTGCCGCGAGCTCAACCTGCGCGTGGTCGGCAACGAGCAACAGGCCAAGCTCGACTTCACCGTCCTGCTCGCCGTGCAGACGATGCACTACATCCACGGCGGGCGGCACCGGGTGTGGCTATGAAGAAGCTGCGCATCCTGGCGCTGATGCACTCGTACCTGGTGCCGCCGGAGGACGTCACCGGCATCGATACCACGGCGGCCGATTGGAAGATGGAGTTCGACGTCACGGTGACGCTGCGCAACCTCGGCCACGACGTGCGCGCGCTCGGCGTCGGCGACGACCTCGGGGTGATCCGCAAGGCGATCGACGAGTGGCATCCGCACATCGCGCTCAACCTGCTCGAGGACTTTCACGGCGTGAACGTCTTCGACCAGAACGTCGTCAGCTACCTCGAGCTGCTGCGCATCCCGTACACCGGTTGCAACCCGCGCGGGTTGTTGCTGGCGCGCGACAAGTCGCTGGCCAAGAAGCTGCTCGCCTACCACCGCATCCCCGCGCCGGAGTTTGCCGTCTTCCAGATCGGCCGCTCGGTGCGGCGCCCGAAGCGGCTGCACTTCCCGCTCATCGTCAAGTCGCTGACCAAGGAAGCGTCGATCGGCATCTCGCAAGCCTCGGTGGTCGAGGACGATCAGAAGCTCGAGGAGCGCGTGCGCTTCATCCACGCCAGCATCGGCACCGACGCCATCGTCGAGCGCTACATCGACGGGCGGGAGTTCTACGTCGGCATCCTCGGCAACCAGCGCCTGCGCGTCTTTCCGGTCTGGGAGTTGCTGCTCACCAAGATGCCCGAGGAGGCGTGGCACATCGCCACCGACCGCGTGAAGTGGAACCGGGCCTACCAGAAGAAACGCGGCATCAAGACCGACGAGGCGAAGAACCTGCCCGAGGGCGTCACCGAGCGCATCCAGCACCTGTGCAAGCGCGTCTACCGCACGCTCGGACTGAGCGGCTACGCGCGCCTCGACCTGCGCCTCGACGCCGAGGGGAAGCCGTACGTGCTCGAAGCCAACCCCAACCCGCAGCTCGCCTACGGCGAGGACTTCGCCGAATCGGCCGAGCGCGCCGGCCTCCAGTACGGCGATCTGCTGCAGCAGATCGTCAATCTCGGTCTGCGCTGGCGGCCCGACCGGTTGGGGTGAAGCGCAGCGGCCCGTGTGCGAATGAGCTCCCCTCGCCGGCTGGCCGCCGTGTTCTTCACAGCCTTTCTCGTCGCGGCTTCCAGCGCCGGAGCGCGGCTGCCGTGCGCCTGCCCGGGCGACTGCAATGCCGATTGCGCCATCGCGGTGGACGAGCTCGAGCGCACCGTCGGCGCCGTGTTCGACGCGGCCGCGCAGGTTGCCTGCCCGGCTGCCGACGCTGACGCCAGCGGCGTCGTGACCGCGGCCGACGTCCTGCGCGTCGCCACGGCATTGATCGAACCGCCTCCTCCGTGTGCGCGCGCCGTCGTGGCGACGCCTACCGCCTCGCGCGCGGCCACTGCCACGAGGACCGCCACGGCGACGCGCACACGGTCACCGTCCGTCACCCTGACCCGCACTCCGAGCGCGACCGCGACACGCGCGCCCACCGCCGCCACGACGTGGGTCACGCGCGCCCCGCTCGCCGGCGGCGCGCGCCAGGAGGTCGGCGTCGCGCTGCTCGACGGCGTGATCTACGTCATCGGCGGCTTCAACAGCGTCGGGCGGGGAGTGGAGTTCGTCGAAGCCTACGACATTGCCGCCGACCGCTGGACCCTGCGCGCCAGCCTGCCGCGCGCCTTGCAGCATATTGGCGCGGCGGCGCTCGGCGGGCACGTCTACAGCGTCGGCGGGTTTGTCGGGTCGTCGTTCACGCCGACGGCCGATGTCTCGCGTTACGATGCCGCGGCTGATGCATGGGACCCGGTCGCGCCGCTGCCGCGGGCGCGCGGCGCCCTGGCCGTGGCCGCGCTCGGCGACCGCCTCTACGCCACCGGCGGCAGCGCCGCGAGCGGCTCGATCTCCGATCATACGGTGTACGACCCGGCCACCAACACCTGGACGCCGCTCGCCCCGCTGCCCTCGGCGCGCAACCATCTCGCATCTGCCGCCATCGACGGTTTGCTCTACGTTGTCGGCGGCCGCCGCGACGGCGGCGGGCAGAACAACTCGGCAGCCCTGGATCGCTACGACCCGGCCACCGATCGCTGGGACGCACTGGCGCCCATGCCGACCGCGCGCAGCGGTCTGGCGGTGGCGGCCATCGACGGAAAGCTGGTCGCGCTCGGTGGCGAAGCGAGCGCGGTGGACCCGAACGGCGTCTTCCCCGATGTCGAGCTCTACGACCCCGCCACCGATTCCTGGACCGCGCTCGACCCCATGCCTGTACCGCGCCACGGCATCGGCGCCGTCACCTTCGGCGGCTTGGTCTACGTGCCAGGCGGCGCGACGGTTGCGGGCTTCGAGGCGACCAGTCATCACGACGCGCTGCGGATTGACTGAGGATCGGTCTCCTGGATTCAGGGGACTTGCAAACCGTCTGTCGGGGAGCGAGGTGATACCCATGTGCAGGAACATCAGAACGCTCTTCAACTTCGAACCGCCGGTCACGTCGGAAGAGATTCACGACGCGTCGCTGCAGTTCGTACGCAAGATCAGCGGCTTCCATAAACCGTCCAAGGCGAACGAAGCGGTGTTCGAATCGGCGGTCGCCGAGATCAGCCGCGTCGCTGGGGAGCTGCTGGTCTCGCTCGAATCGAACGCCGCGCCAAAGAATCGGCAAGAAGAGGCCGCCAAAGCGCGGGCGCGAGCCGCGCAGCGATTCGCGCGCTGACGCTGACCGGCCCCCCCCGAGCAGATGGCGCTGTAGGTTCCGACGAGAACCCCGCGCGATCACCGACGCGTTTGCGCGCCTGGGACCGACGGGGCACCATGCGCCATGGCAGAGACAACGCGGTCAACGACTCCTGGGCAGGGCGTTGAGCCCGCGCCCGTCTGTGTGATCAGCGGCGTCGGTCCGGGAACGGGGGCGGCGCTGAGCCGGCGCTTTGCGGCCGGCGGCTATCGGGTCGCGATGCTGGCGCGGGACGAAAAGCGCTTGCGCGCCCTGGCGGGTGAGATTGCCGGAGCGAAGGCGTACGTCTGCGACGTGGCCGACGAAGCGGCGGTCAATGCAACGATGGCGGCAATCAATGAGACATTGGGGCCGCCGAGCGTGCTGATCCACAATGCCGTCGGCGGCAGCTTCGGGACGTTTCTCGACATCGACCCCGCCGAGCTCGAGCGCAACTTCCGGGTCAACACGATGGGCTTGCTCTATCTGGCGCGCGCGGTGGCCCCGGACATGATCCGCGCCGGCCGCGGCGCGATCCTGGTGACCGGAAACACGTCGGCGCTGCGCGGCAAGCCGACCTTCGCCGGCTTCGCGCCGACCAAGGCGGCGCAGCGCATCCTGGCGCAGTCGATGGCGCGGACACTCGGACCGCAAGGCGTCCACGTCGCCTACTTCGTCATCGACGCGGTGATCGACGTGCCGTGGGCGCGGGCGATGTTCGCGGGCAAGCCCGACGACTTCTTCATCGCCCCCGCGGCCATCGCCGAGACGGTCTGGCACGTCGCGCAGCAGGACCGCTCGGCGTGGTCCTTCGACGTCGAGCTGCGTCCCTTCGGCGAGAACTGGTGAGTTTCTGTGAGCTCACGACCCCTGTGACAAGGCCAGGGTGACGACCACGCGGTCCCCAGGTTTCAGCTCGCGCACAGCGGGCGGCGGGAACGCGAGGCGCAGTGTCGTCAGATCGGTGTCGACACGGATCCACCCGGTCTCGTAGTCCGCTTCGCTGATGCGACCAACGACGTGATACTCGGGCAACGGCAGCACTTCCTCGCCTTGCAAGGATTCCTCTCCCGGCTTGGCGACGGCGTAACGCACGGCGACCAGATCGCCGGGGGCGAAGTCGCGCAGAGCCTGAGGCGGAAACTCCAGTTCGAGTAGGCCGACGGTCGATTCGACGGTGACGCGTCCGCGCAGTGGATCGAGATCCGATACGCTGCCGGTCACGTTCTGTCGTGCGCCGATCTCCGGCGCATTGGCCATGCTGTCCTCGACCGGTTCGGAAAGTGCCGCACATTGCTGACCGTGCGTCGGCAGCGCAGCGACCGGGAGTAGGACGGCGGCTGCGAGTGCAACGAAATGAAGAGGTTTCATCGCCACAGCTCCTTTGTGCGGAAGCGTGGTGCCCGATATGTGCCAGCGTGCCAGGGCGGGTGACGGCAGGGGGGGCGAACGGGAATCAAATTCCGCCCCGGCGCATTCGGAAACGATTGCAGCGACGAATGTAGATTCGCGCAGCCCAGCTTACAGCTGGCGCGTGCACAAACGGCGCGGGCAACCCAGATCTCCAACGGTTTCGGAGGTCGTGGCCGGTCGACCGGAGAACGTCCGCCATGGTGCGCGGTTTGCTCCCGCCCCCCGTCAGGAGGGTTTAGCCCATTATGGAAACGACCTATTGCGGCGGTTACCGCTACTATTTGCTCCACCGTGTGTGCGTCGTCGACCAGCGAAAGGTTCGTCCGCCTAGCCTTGCAACCCGGCGCGCTCAGCCGGAATATCGAAACTAGCCATCTCGCGTCACAGCCCAGAAGCGCGCGTAAGGTCTACAGAATCGAGTAGATTTTCCCGCTCCTGCTGCCCCGGCAAGCGCAGATTTCCCGATTTGGTCCAATCCACCCCGCTGGCACAGAGATCGCTGGGAACGGGCGGGTCGTACGCCTGCCGGTAAATCTTGCCAGAGAGGGGGATTGCAGATGTCAGCACCAGCGCGGTGGTCTTTCACGACTTCAACGCAGTCTCGACCGGATGACGATGCGCTGGTCGTCTGTTGCCTCTCCCCTTCGCTGTTGGGCATCGAGCCGCTCGTCCAGGAAGTCGCTGCGTTGTGCGGCAAGGAGGAAGGCGAGCGCTGGCATCGGGCGCGCGCGGAGGAGTATGGCGCGCGCCTGCTCGATACGCTCCGTCTTCATTTGCCGACTGCGGAGTTGATCGTGCACATCGAAGAGGACGACACGCTGGAAAGGGTTCGCGTCGTGGTCTCGAACGATGCCGCAGATCCCAGCGACCGCGAGGCGGAGCTCATGGATCGCATCGCCGCCATTCGGGAGCGCACCTGGCTGTGCTGGTGGGAAGGATTGCAACTCACCATGGCGCGGCTGCGCAATTTCGAAGCCGATCACACATCACCGATCCCGCGAGCAGGCAGCGTGAAGGTGACTGCCTCATCACACCGACCCGTCAGTCGCGTCAGGGCGCACTCGAGCTGCGCTTCTAACGGCTGATGGCCGCCAGCGGCGCCGCTTCGCACCCCACCGCGAGTTGATGGCGGAATATCGGCGCCGCGGCGGCGCGTGCGCGGCGCGTCGGTCTGCGCCCAGAGAACGGCGAACTGGCTATGCGCCATTGATAGGAGCCGCAACAGCGCGGTGTGGAATCGGTTTGCTCGAGGTATTCTTCCCATTCTTCCTTCAAGTCCTCGTTCAGAGCGCAGCGGATCGCGGTCCGATAGAATTCGATGCTGCCGCGTTCCGTCTCGAGGGCTTGATAGAGTAGCTCACGCACTTGGTCGGTGTTCATTGACACTCCTTTGTTGAGGTAGGTTGCTTGTTGGCGATGGGTTGGAAGCGACGTGTCACCCACGTTACCAGACAACCTTCTGGTCCAGGCGTTCCGTGGGAGGTGCACGCGGGGGCGTGCAAAACGCACCTGCAGACTCCACGTGCCTCGGCGTGGATCACGCCGCATCGCGGCGAGCGCGGCGCCGTGCCGGAGCTGGCTGTCGCTTGGGTGTTCCCTTGGTGCTGGTTTTGCCGCGTCCAGCCAGGCTCCGTTTGAGCCGCTCCATAAGGTCGACCACCTGCGCGTCCTCGCCTTGTTCCTCCGCGACGAGATCGGGTGTGGTCCCTTCGAGCTTGGCTTCGATTATTCGCATCAAATTGGCGCGGTAGTCGTCTTTGTATTTTTCCGGCGTCCAGTCGCCGGCCAACGTCTCGACCAGCTGCTTGGCCATCGCCAGCTCGGACGCGCGCACGTCCTTCGCGTTCGGGAACTTGAATCGATCGACGTCGACGAGCTGATCGGCAAATCGCATCAACGTGATCACCAGCGCCTCGTCGACCACGTTCAGTGCCGCCAGGTGCTGTCCTTCGCGCAAGACGATCTTGCCGATGCCGACGCGCCCCGAGGCCCGCAGCGCCTCGCGCAGCACGGCATAGCCACGCCCGCCGCCCTTGCCTGGAACGGCAAAGTACGACGTGTCGAAGAAGCGGTCATCGATGTCGTCACCCGGAACGAAGTCGAGCACGTCGAGGGTCTGGGTCTTCTCCAACGCGGCGGTTTTGAAATCGTCCTTGGATAGGACCACGTACTTGCCCTTGGCGTACTCGTAGCCTTTGACCAGCTCTTCCCACGCCACAGCCTTGCCCTCGCGCTGACAGACGCGGTCGTAGCTGACCGGTGACTTGTCGCGCGCGTGCAGCAGGCGAAACCGCGGCCGGTTGTCCTTCACGGCGCCGTGCAGCTCGACCGGGATGTTGACCAGACCGAACGAGATCATGCCTTTCCAGATCGCGGCCATTTCCAGGCAACTCAGCAATCGGGATGCCTGACTCCTGCCGTGAATGCGGTCGGGCACTGCGGGTTGGGGACTGGAAGAACCTACCGGCGGACTGCGTAAGGATGACCTGCTCGCCCGGCCGTGATCGGGCTTTTGCGCATGTTCTCCGTGGCATCGGCTTGGCTTTACCCCGCGGGATGACCGCTGCCGTCGCCACCCGCAACCATCATCCCTCGCGCCCGGCGCGGCGCCGCGGCCACGCGCCCGTTGAAACGCGCTTCTGGACCCGTGCTCATTCCCGCCGAGGTCCGCGATCCCGGTGCTGTCCGTCGGCGGACACGACGTGCGGCTGACCAACCTCGACAAGCCCTTCTGGCATGATCCTCTCCTCACCAAGCGCGATTTGTTGCAGTACTATGCGGACGTCGGGCCTTTGTTGCTGCCGCACCTGCGCGACCGGGCGATGGTGATACAGTGCGCTCGGACGAGGTCGAGCGGCGGCCCGACGAAGCGCCACGCGACTGCACGCTCGCGCAGGTCGAGCACGAAGCAGAGATCGCGCCGCTGCGGTTGCTCGAGGGGCGGCCACTCGCGCGCCAGGCCGCACCGCGACGCCCGCGTGTCAAAGCGTGCGACGCACCGGCTGAGGTTCCGCCATGGGCCTGAAGGAATACGCGCGCAAGCGCCGCGATGCGGCCGCCAGCGGCGCCGATCTGCTGGTAGCCAAGCCGCGCTCGATCAAATCGCGGCGTCTGATGACCGAGATCGCCTTCGACGAAAGCGGCGAGGTCGACCGCGCCGCTTCCGCCGACCCGCCCGAGGCGCTCCGCGCCCTGCTGCGCAACCCGCGTACGAGGCGCCGCAAACCGCACGCCTCGCTCTCGGTGTGGTCGTCGAAGTAGCAGAGGGAAGACCCGGTTCTCCCAAGTAATTTGGTCCTTTGCGCCCAACCTGGCCGCGTAAGGGTGACAATCACGGCAGGGCGAAGTGTGTGCGAGCGGGGCTGGGCGCGGCGGTGCGGCCTTTGCTCTGTAGCTTTGGGATGAGAACCGCAGAAGCTGTCCAGGAAACACCCGTTGCGGTTGCTGCGGCCAAGCCCAACAAACGGTCGCGGCGTTGGGTGTGGCTCGGGGTGATTGTCGCGTCGTTGGTAGTTGCCGGGCTGATTGCGGCGACGATGGTCGAGGAACCCGTGCGCCGCCGCATGGAGGCCGAGCTCAACAGCCAGATGACTGGATACACCGTCGCGCTACCGAAGCTGGAACTGCACCCGTTCGCCTTCTCGCTGACGCTGCGCGATCCGGTCGTTCGCCAGCAAGCCCATCCGAAGCCCCCGGTGATGGCCATCAGTGCTCTGCACGCCGGGGTCCATTGGCGAGCGCTGCTGTCGTTGCGCCTGGTTGCCGACTTCACGTTCGAGCAGCCCAAGCTGCACATCAACAGCAAGCAGCTCGCCGCCGAGAATAGCGACAGCGTCGCCGTCGAGGACAAGGGCTGGCAGGACGCCCTGGAGTCGATTTATCCGCTCAAGATCAACCAGTTCGTGGTGCGCGATGGGTCGCTGACGTATGTCGATGACGACCCTGACCGTCCGCTCGAAATCACGCATCTCAACTTGATGACCTCCAACATCCGCAACATTCGCGACCCCGGCAACACGTATCCGTCGCCGTTCATATTGACTGCCGCAGTATTCGGCTCCGGCGGGCTGCGCGCCGACGGCTTCGCCAACTTCCTGGCCAAGCCGCAACCGGCGGCGCGCGCCAACATCGAGCTGACGAAACTGCCGCTCGAGCGCCTGCGCCCGGTCGCGAACAACGCCAACCTCCACGTCAGTGCCGGCACCTTGTCGGCGCAGGGCGAGGTCGAGTATGCCGCCGCGCACCAGAAAGCGCACCTGCGCCAAGCGACGATCGACGGGCTGGCGATCGACTACGTACACAGCGCGGCAACCGCCGCGGCCGAGTCGCACCGCATCGAGAAGGTCGGTGACGTCGCCAGCGATTTGTCCGGTAAGCCGACAGCGGTGATCGACATCGATCGTATCGACATCAACGGCGCGACTTTCGGCTTCGTCGACGAGGCCACCGATCCGCACTATCGCGTGTTCGTGTCCGACGCCATGATCGACGTGCGCGATATTTCCAATCAACCGAAGGCCGGCCGCGGGCAGATCGACATCAAAGGCCTGTTCATGAGCTCGGGCGCTTCGAGCCTGCATGCCACGTTTCTGCCGCGACCGAACAATCCCGACGTCGACGTTAAAGTTCAGATCGAAGACACGCGGCTCAAGTCGATGAACGATCTGTTCCGCGCGCAGGGCAATTTCGACGTCGTCGGCGGCACCTTCTCTTTCTTCTCCGAGCTGCGCATCGTCGACGGCGAGATCAACGGGTACGTCAAGCCGTTGTTCAAGGATCTCGACATCTACGATCGCCGCCAGGACCGCGCCGACACACTCCCACACCAAGTCTACGAGGGATTGGTCGGCGGAGTGGCGCTCCTGCTCGAGAACCGCAAGAACGACCGCGTCGCTACGCAAGCGACGGTGAAAGGACGCACCGACTCACCGGGCGTCCGCACCTGGGAAGTGGTCATCAACCTGATCCGCAACGCCTTCTTCAAGGCGATCATGCCGGGGCTGGAGAGCGCTGCGAAAAAAGGCTGAGTCGCGCGTCAGCGAAACTCGGGCAAGATTTCTTCCTCGTAGAAATGGAAGAAGGCGTTCTGCTCCGGGCCGACCTGGTGCACGTAGACGTGATCGTAGCCCGCGTCGAGAAAACGCTGGATGCCCTCGCAGTGGCGGCGCGCATCGGGCCCGCAGATGATCGACTCGGCCACGACATCTTCGCTCACTGGCTTCACAGCGTGCTCGAAGAGGCCCGGCGTCTTGACCTCCCAGCTCAGGTTGCCCTCCAGGCCGGCGTTGGGCCACCATGTGTGGGCGATGCCTCGCGCTTCGCCTTCGTCGGCGGCGTAGCAGACCGTCACCTGACCGTAGCGGGGCTTGTTCTTGCCGCCCGCGCCCCTGAAGGTCTTGATCAAGTCTGCTTTCGGCGCCACCCCGATCAATCCGTCACCGGCTTTGCCGGCCAGCGTTGCCGCCTTGTCGCCATCGGCCGCGACGAACAGCGGCGGTAACTCGGCGGGTAGGGTGTACAGGCGCGCCTGCTCGACGGCGTAGTACCCGCCGCGGTAGCTCTGCTCACCGCCCTGCCACAACAGGCGGATCACTTCGATCGCCTCTTCCAGCATTTCGAGCCGCACCGCTGGCTCCGGCCAACCCTCGCCGGTGATGTGTTCGTTCAAGTTTTCCCCGGTGCCGACACCGAGAAAGAAGCGCTCCGGCATCAGTGTCGCCGCGGTCGCGGCCGCTTGGGCGATGATCGCCGGATGAATGCGCATGATCGGACAGGTCACGCCGGTGCCGAGCCGCAGCCGCGACGTCGTCTGCGCGATCGCGCCGATGACGGTCCAGACGAATGCGCTGTTGCCCTGCTTATCGATCCACGGGTGGAAGTGGTCGGAGATCAGCGCGAAGTCGAACCCCGCCGCCTCGGCTTGCTGCGCCCAGCGCACCAGATGCTCGGGGTCGTGTTCCTCACTGGAGAGCGCGTATCCCAGCTCCATGAATGTCCTCCGTCAGCCCTTGTCGGTGTCGAGGCGTTGGGCGTCTGCATCGGGCGTGATTGGCGGGGCGCCGGCGTACGGCGCGCTCTGCGGCGATTCGATGCGCGCGAGCGCGCGCAGGGCCGGACCTTCGAGCACCTCCCCGGTGGGCGCATAGCGTGCCCCGTGACAGGGGCAATCCCACGTGCGCGCACTCCCGTTCCAGCGCACCAAACAGCCGACATGCGTGCACACGGGGGACAGCACGTGCAGCCGCCCCTCGTCGTCGCGATAGACGGCGCGTCGATGGCCTTCGAGACGCATGAGGCGCCCCTGGCCGGCGGGGAGATCGTCGGGCGAGCCACCTTCCGTCGCCGCAATCCGGTCGCCCATCCACCGTGCTGCGACATCGAGACTCGACACCATGAAGCGCGGCGCAGCCGCGAGCGACAGACGCGTGGCCTTCCACGGCATGTCGCGCTCCTCGCCGCGCAACAAGGCCGCGATCTCCATCGCCGCCATCGTCCCTTGCGCCAGGCCGACGCCGGAGAAACCCGTCGCGATGAAAACGTGCTGGGCCATGGGCGAGCGCCCGATGTAGGGTAAGCCGTCGGCCGGTTCGTACAGTTGGGCAGACCACCACCCGACAGCGCTGGAGCTCGCGAAGCGCGTGCGGGCATATTCGGCGAGCTGCGCGTAGTGTGCCTGGGGGTCGGCCGCGTGCCCGGTCTTGTGATCGGCACCGCCGAGTAGAACGATGGAGCGGCCGCCGTCCTGGTACGCACGCAGATAGTGGTACGGATCGGCCGTGTCCCAGAACAACGCCGCCGGCAACGCGCGCGGCAGTTCCAATGCCAGGATGTACGACTGCATCGGCACCAGCTCGGTTTGCACCAGGTTGAAACCGAGCGGGGTGTGCGTGGCGAGGACGAGCGCGCCGGCGCGCACCTCGGCGCTTGCAGTGCGGACGATCACGCCGTCTTTGGTTTCCTCCCACGAGACCACCGGCGACTGTTCGAACAACGTTGCGCCGCGCGCCCGCGCCAGCCGCGCCAGCGCGATCAAATACCGCAGCGGGTGAAACAGCGCCTGTTCGAGAACGACGAGGCCGCCGGCCGTATGCCACGGCAACGGAACCTGCGACACCAGCCCGCACGGCTGCCCGAGCTGGTGGGCGGCTTGCAGTTCTTCTTCCAACCGTAGCAGGCCCTTTTGATCTTCGGCGAACCAGTAGGCCGGCACGCGCGTCCAGCCGCAGTTGACCTGTTGCGCGGTCGCCAACGCGTCCATGAGGTCCACTGCCGCGTTCAGCTCGGCGACGTAACGCTTGCCCGCATCGACGCCGCAGCGTGACCGCACCGCAGTATAGCCGATGTCGGGAACGGCCGTGACATGAGCAGACGTCGCGCCGCTCGTGCCGTTGCCAAAGCGATCGGCTTCGAGGAGCGCCACGCGTTGCCCTTCGCTGGCAATGAGCAGCGCCGTGGTCAGTCCAGCAATGCCCCCGCCGATAACCGCGACGTCGACTTCGACTGTCCCGCTGAGGGAGGTTGCGGGGTCCCGGCGGACGCCGGCGTTCCAGATTGGTCCGTTGGTCGTGTCGGCCATTGGCCCTCGTTTCTGTCGGGTGGCACCAGGTCGTCGACTACCGGGTTCGTCAGATGTCGCGCTTGGTGTGCGGCGCGGTCACGCGCGCAACGCCGCCGTGCCCATCTGACTCGAGCTCGCGCTCGAATTGGCGCGGCTGCGCGCGTTGGCGGACCTCAGCGAGTCGCCAGCGATTGCTGTGGTGCATGCGCGCGAAGTCTCAGCAAGCGCGAGGCCAGAGGCCAACGATTGACCCGCACGCACCGCGACGCGGGCCACGCGGCGGACGGTGTAAGCCATGCCTGTAAAACTTGGGAAGCGGGGCCAGCGCGGGCGGCCCTGGCGCAGATTCTACCTTCGTGCGCCCGGGCGCCGCCTGGCCGCCACGGACGTGGCGCGACTGCTGGAATCACGCGCCGGCGACATCGCCGCGCAGCGTCAGGCTCAAATTGATGAGCACGAAAGCGAGCTCGTCCAGTGTTTCGTAGCGATAGGGGCACGGACCGGCCACGTCGCCTTGCAGCACCTCCCAGCCGAGCTCCACACTTCCCTTGACCTCGAGCGAGTCCTCGCCGACGCGGACGTTGAACTCGGGGCCCAGGGCTGCCAATTGGGCGTGCACCATGTCGGACTGGACCTTCATGACTTCTTCCTTCGCGACGTAGCAGGCGGTTCCGGCACCTTGCCGCCGGCGCGGCGCGCCTCGCTCAATCCAATGGCGATTGCCTGCTTGCGGCTGGTGACCTTCTTGCCCGAGCCGCCCGAGCGCAGCGTCCCGCGCTTCATCTCGTGCACGGCCTTCTCGACCTTCTCGCTCGCCTTTGGCCCATAGCGCTTGGCGCTCGAGCCAGCGGCCCGCTTGCTCTTGGTGCGTTTGGTGGTAGTGCGTTTCGCCGTGGTGCGTCTTGTCGTGGGCATGTCTTCCTCCTGTGGAAGCGGGGTCTTCGCAAGATCGTTGCCGTGCCAGAAGCGCCGTTTGATCAATGCGGTTGCTGCGCGACCGAGACGTCACTACCGGTGGATTTGTAAGTTCTACCTGCCACAGTGGAGAGGTCGTCATTTTGTTGCGGGTGGCGCGCGGTTTTTCTTGAAAATCGCCTTGCGAAAATGACACCTAAGCATCGAACGGAGTCAGAAATGGCCGACGATCGCCTGATGGGCAGACTCTGCACGGTAGCGTTTGCGCTAGCGCTCGCCGTGACCGCCAGCGCGTCTTCCGGTGATCTCACCGAGCTCAGCTTGGAAGAGCTGATGAACGTCGAGGTGACGTTGCCCTCGCGCCGTCCGGAGTCGCGCGCGCTGGCGAGCTCAGCGGTGTACGTCATTACGCAAGAAGACATCCGGCGCGCGGGCGTCACCACCATTCCGGACGCCCTGCGCCTGGCGCCGGGCGTACAGGTCGCGCGGCAGACCGCCAATACCTGGGCCATCGGTGTGCGCGGCTTCGCCAGCTCGCTGACGCGATCGGTGCTCGTGCTGATGGACGGGCGCAGCGTCTACACGCCGCTGTTCGCCGGCACCTACTGGAACGTGCAGGACACGGCGATGGACGACATCGAGCGCATCGAGGTCATCCGCGGACCCGGCGGCACGCTCTGGGGCGCTAACGCCGTCAACGGTGTGATCAACATCGTCACCAAGAGCGCCAAAGACACGCAGGGCGCGCTGGTTAGCGGCGGCGGCGGCAGCGAAGAGCGCGGCTTCGGGACCGTGCGCTACGGCGGCAAGCTGGGCAAGAACCTCTTCTACCGCCTGTACGGCAAGTACTTCTACCGCTCCGCCTATCTCGCCCGCGGGGTCAAGGACTTCGACGATTGGCACATGGGGCGCGGCGGCTTCCGGCTCGATTGGGACGCGGCAACGACCGACCGCCTGACGCTGCAGGGCGATATCTACGATGGCAAGATCGGCGAGAGCGTCGGCATCGCGCGCTACGAGCCGCCGTTCTTCGAAGTCCGCCAGAAGCACGCCGACGTTTCCGGCGGCAACCTGCTCGGCCGTTGGACACACGACCTGAGCGACACCTCGGACGTCACGGCGCAGATGTATTACGACCAGACGTTCCGCCGCGAGGCGAACTTCACCGAGGAGCGCAACACCTTCGACCTCGACATTCAGCACCGCTTCGCCCTGCCGTGGCGCCAGGAAATCCTCTGGGGGCTCGACTACCGCCTCAGCAGCGACACGACGCACGCGGTGCCGACGGTGGAGTTCGACCCTGCCGCCAAGACACTGCACCTGGTCAGCGGGTTCGTTCAGGACGACGTGTGGTTGCTGCCCGATCGGTTGCGCCTGACCTTCGGCTCGAAGTTCGAGCACAACGACTACAGCGGCTTCGAGTATCAGCCAAGCGGCTCACTGCTCTGGGTGCCGGCGGCGGGCCATTCGCTGTGGGGATCGATCTCGCGCGCCGTGCGTACGCCGAGCCGACTCGAGCACGATCTGTTCTTGACCGCAGCGCCGGTGAACGGGCGACGTCCGGACTTCGATGTTTGCCTGCCCGCCGGCAGTCCGTGCCTGTACCCGCGCATCGCCCGCAACCGCAACTTCAAGTCCGAGTCGATCCTCGCCTACCAGCTCGGCTATCGGGTGCAACCGATCGATCAGCTCTTTCTCGACCTCACCACCTTCTACAACGAATTCCACCACCTGCTCTCGCTCGAGCCGAAGGACACCTTCGCCGAAAACACGCCGCCGCTTCCCCATCTCGTCCTGCCGCTGAAATTCGACAACCGCTTGCACGGCGACTCGTACGGGGTCGAGTTGGCCGCGACGTCGATCCTCACCCGGTGGTGGCGGCTCAGCGCCTCCTACTCCTATCTGCTGATCCAGCTGCACGCCGACGCCGGCAGTGGCGACACATCCCAAGCGGCGGCCGAGAAGGCGAGCCCACAGAACCAGGTGACGGCCAGGTCGTCGATCGACGCGCCGTGGCGGGTGCAGTTCGACACCGTCTTCCGCTACGTCGACAGCATCCGTGTCTCCGGGCAGCGCATTCCCTCGTACGTCACGTTCGACGTGCGCCTGGCGAAAAAGATCACCGACCACCTCGAGATCGCCGCCGTCGGTCAGAATCTCTGGCAGCCATACCACCGCGAGTTCACACCGGGTACGGAAGTGCCGCGCGGCGGGTACGGACAGGTCAGGTGGGAATGGTAGACGCTGTGCACATGGCGCGCCGGCGATTCGCCGGCGCGCTACTTGTCCTCCTCTTCTGCCTGCCCGTCGTGCCCGCGGCCGCCGCGACGCTCAGCGCTTCGGAGGCGGAGGTCAAGGCGGCGTTCGTCTTCAACTTCGGCAAGTTCGTCGAGTGGCCGCCCAACGCCTTCCCCGAGAATGCGGACATTTCCATCTGCGTGCTCGGCAACGAGACGTTCGCGCAAACCCTGCGCCGCACCATCGGCGACAAGACGTTGCACGAGCGCGCGCTGGGCGTCGGCAGCCTGGCCAGTCTCGAGGCGGCCGAGCGCTGCCACATCCTCTTCATCGATGAGACCTGGGAGACGCAAATGCCGGAGGTGCTGCACGCGCTCGAGGGCCGCAGCACGCTCACCATCGGCGGACGCGAAACCGCCGCACAGGCGGGCGCCATCATCAGCTTCAAGATGGAGCAGACCAAGGTGCGCTTCATCGTCAACAATCAAGCCGCCGAGCGCGCCAGGTTGAAGATCAGCTCGCAGCTGCTCAAGCTGGCGGTCGAAGTCATCGGGTCGCCCGAAGAGCCCTGAGCATGGCAGCCCGACGTTTTCGCGACCTGCCCATCCGCCGCAAGCTCACGCTGGTCTACCTCGCCACCAGCGGACTGGCGTTGCTGTTGGCCTCGCTGGCCTTTCTCGCCTTCGAAGTGATCAGCTTCCGGCAGGATCTCGTGCACAACACCTCGACGGAGGCGGACATCATCGGCTACAACAGCGCCTCGGCGTTGCTGTTCAACGACCGCGCCGCCGCGGAACAGACGCTCGAGGGGTTGCGCGCCAATCCCCACATCGTCGCCGCGGGCATCTACCGCCCCGACGGCAGCCGTTTCGCCGCCTACGTCCGCGACACGCGCGCGCCCGCCGAGGTGTTGGCCGAGTCGGTCGCGCCAGCCGACCGAGACGGGCACCAATTCCTGCGCGACGCGCTGGTGGTCTTTCAGGATATCGTCGTCGACGGCGAGCGCATCGGCAGCGTTCGCCTGCTCTCCGATCTCGCCGAGCTGCGCCAGCTGTTGCTGCGCTATGGCGGCATCGTCCTGATCGTCTTCCTCGTCTCCCTCGCCGCCGCGCTGCCGGTGTTGTCGCGCCTGCAACAGGTCATCTCCGAACCGATCATGGACCTCGTCGAGAAGGCCAAGATCGTCTCGACCGAAAAGGACTACGCCGTCCGCGCCACGCGCTCGAGCACCGACGAGCTCGGCTTGTTGGTCGATACGTTCAACGAAATGCTCGGCCAGATCCAGGGGCGCGATACCGCCCTCGAACACGCCCGCCACACGGCCGAGACGGCGAATCGCGCCAAGGACGAGTTTCTGGCGGTCGTCTCGCACGAGCTGCGCACGCCGCTGACGCCCATCCTGGCCTGGGCCCGGATGTTGCGCAGCGGCCAGCTCGATCCCGCCGCGACGCGCGCGGCCGAGATCATCGAGCGCAACGCCAAGTCGCAGGCGCAATTGATCGAGGACCTTCTCGACGTCTCGCGCATCATCACCGGCAAGCTGCGCCTCGACGTGCGTCAGGTCGAGATCGCCCCGGTGATCGAGTCGGCGATCGATTCCGTGCGGCCGACGGCCGAGCTGAAAGCCGTGCGCCTGCGCACGGTCATCGACCCGCGCGCCGGCGCTGTCTCCGGGGACCCGGAGCGGCTCACGCAGATCATCTGGAACCTGCTCTCCAATGCGGTCAAATTCACGCCCAAGGGCGGCCAGGTTCAGGTGCTGCTCCAGCGCATCAACTCGCACGTCGAGATCACCGTCAGCGACACGGGTCAGGGCATCGCCAGCGAATTCCTGCCCTACGTCTTCGACCGCTTTCGTCAGGCGGACAGCTCGACCACGCGCGCCCACGGTGGGCTCGGCCTCGGGCTGGCGATCGTGCGCCATCTCGTCGAGCTGCACGGCGGGCGCATTCGGGTCGAGAGCCCGGGCGAGGGAAAGGGTTCGACTTTCATGGTCGAGCTGCCGATCTCGCCGCTGGCGCCGGCGCCCGGCGAGCGGCCCCACCCGACGGCGGACACATCGCGCACGCCGCCGACGTTGGCCACTCTCGCCGGGCTGCGCGTGCTGGCGGTCGACGACGACGCGGACACCCTGGAGACGATCCGCGTGCTGCTCGAGCAGCAAGGCGCCGTCGTGCGCACCGCGCTCTCGGTACACGACGCGATCGTTCTCCTGGACGAAGCGCCGCCCGACGTGATCATCTCCGACATCGGCATGCCGCACGAGGACGGTTACGAGTTCATCCGCAGCGTGCGCGCCCGCACTCCGGCCGCGGGTGGCCGCGTTCCCGCGCTCGCGCTGACGGCCTACGCTCGGGTCGAAGATCGGCTGCAGGTGCTCTCGGCCGGGTTTCAGATGCACGTGCCGAAGCCGATCGAACCGGCCGAGCTGATCGCCGTCGTCGCCAGCATGGCGGAGTGGGCGGCGCGCACGGACAAGCGCGGCGCTTGAATCAGCGGCGCGCCGCGCTCAGGGCGGGCAGTTGCTGAACTCGCCGGTGGTGTGCTGGCAGGCCTGGCCCGGCTCGCAGAAGCCGGCATCGCAGCAGTAGACGGGCACGCCGCCCATGAAGCACTGCCCCATGTCGCTGCACGACTGTGGGGTCGGGCAGTCGCAGGCCGTCGCGCACCCGGGTGCCGCGACGATGGTGAAGCTGCACTGCGCCTGGGCATCGAACATCGGCGTTTCGGCGTCGAGGACGAGCGTCTCGACTCCCAGAGGCGGCGAGATGGTCCCGTTGAGGGCGAACGTCTGGCCGGCCGGCAGTGCACCGAGGTCGATGATGGTGGCGCTGCCGCCGGGCGCGATGTCGGTGATCCGAGCGTCTGCCGACGCGATCGGCTGACCGTTGCTGACGCCGTCGACGCGATAGAAGACACTGATGCCGTCGCCGACCTGGTAGACGGGATTCCCGCCGAACTCGAGGCACCCGCGGTCGGTGACGATCTGAGCGCTCAGAAAGGGCGTCGAGGTGGGCGTCGCCGTGCGGGTCGGCGTCACGGTGCGCGTCAAGGTGACCGTGCGGGTCACCGTGCGCGTCGGCGTGTTCGTCGGCGTGCGGGTCGGCGTACGCGTCGGGGTCTCGGTGCGCGTGTTGGTGAAGGTGCGCGTCGGCGTCGCGGTGTTGGTCGGCGTGACGGTGCGCGTCGCCGTCTGCGTCGGGGTCGCGGTGCGCGTCGAGGTATCGGTCCGCGTCGGCGTGGCGGTGCGGGTCGGCGTCGCGGTGCGCGTCACCGTCGCGGTGGGCGTTTGCGTGCTGGTGCGCGTCGGGGTGCGGGTCGGCGTATCAGTGCGCGTCGGCGTCGCCGTGCGCGTTACCGTAGCGGTGGGCGTGTTCGTACCGGTGCGCGTGGGCGTGCCGGCTGCGGTCTCCGTCCGCGTCGGCGTGGCCGTGCGCGTCGGCGTCGCGGTCGGCGTATCCGTTCCAGTGCGCGTCGGCGTCTGGCTCGCGGTTGGGGTGCGCGTCGGAGTCGGCGTCCGCGTCGCCGTGCTGGTCGCGGTGCCGGTATCCGTGGCGGTCGGTGTCGCCGTCGCCGTACCGGTGCGCGTCCGCGTTGGGGTGAGTGTCGCGGTGCTGGTTGCCGTGAAGGTGTTTGTCGGGGTCGACGTTGGCGTTGCCGTACCGGTGCGGGTCGGGGTCGCCGTGTTCGTATCAACAGGAGAGGACGTCTGCGTCGGCGTGTCGCCCGGGGTCTCGGTGAGAGTCGGTGTCGCGGTGCGCGACGGGGTAGGCGTGGTCGTAGAGGTGGGCGTGAAGGTCGCCGTTTCGCTCGGTGTTGGCGTGAAGCGGCTCTGCTGGATGACGAGCAGGACGTTGGGATCCGCCAGGGCCACCGCCACGGCGAGAGCGGCTGCCTCTTCGGCAGTCAGACCGGTAAACGACGTCTCGGCGTTGGCGAGTCGCACCGCGGCGATGACGTCGAGAATCCCGCTGTCGGTGAACTGATCGAGCCCCTCGTTGTCGAGAATGCGGATCGCCGCCTCGCTGCTGGGATCCACCGGTATCACGATCGTGGTCGTGCCGGCGCCCCGTCCGCCCAGACCGCCGCCGACGTCGCCAAAATCCATGGCGCGGTACACGGTCGCACCCTGTACGCCGACCTCCATCAGCAGCAGGGCGCTCGCCGCCTGGGCACTGTTGACCCGCACGCTGAAGGCGCCGCCGGCCATGATCGCGCTGTCGGCCAGGCGGGTGCGCGCGCTCTGCACGCCCGCGCAGCGGGTGCGGTCGTCGCAGCGCCACGCGGTGATGGAAATCCCCATGTCACACGGCACCAGTGACGTCGTCGATCCGGGTCTGCGACAGGTGCCGTCGATGATCAGTGCTTCGAATGGCGTCGCGCTGATCGTCGGGCTCGGCACCTGTGTCGCGGTCAGTGTCGGACTCGGCGGGCGCGTCGCCGTGCTGGTCCGAGTCGGCGTGACGGTCCGCGTCGGTGTGACGGTCGGCGTCGCCGAAGCAGTCGCCGTCAGCGTCGGCGGCAACGTCTCCGTCGCGGTGGGCAAGGCGACTTGGCCACAATGCGTGAGCGCCTGCTTGACCGCCTGCACCAGCTCGTCGATCTCCAGCCGCTGGTTCGCGTTGGCGTCGGCGCTATCGCAATCACTGATCGGATGCTGGCCGAGCGCGATACCGACCTGAACGATCAGCTCGTCGATCGTCACGTCCTGGTTGTCGTTGCAATCGCCAGGGCAGGGCGTCCCCGCCAGCACTGGCGCGCGCCCGACGAGGAGCGCAACCGCGGCTACCGCCGCCCACCGCACCCTTCGCCGGACTCGGCGCAAGACCTGAGCACCCGTGTGCGGTCCGTTCGGCAACTCGCGATGGGTCGGGCAAATCCGCGTGGTGCGTAGCCCCCTCTTGCTGTGTCGTCTTCTACTGCGCCGGTGGAACCGGCGTCAAGTAAGGTATCGTCCGTACGTTCTGTGCCTCCGTGGCCAGACTTGCGCCGCCCAGCGCGATTCTGGATGGTGCCGCGCATGGGCGAGCGGCTTATTGATTCGGACGGCAGCGTGCGGCTGGGAATCTTCTCCGAGCCGATCGCGGACGTGAACCATCGCGACTACGCGCTGACGACGCCGTTCGGGCGGCCGGCGGGGCGGTGGGCGCGGCACTTCGGGTTCAACCAGTTCCAGTTTCTCGGCGCGCTCTGTGACGACCTGGTGTTCGGTTGCGCGGTGGCCGACATCAAGTACGTCGGGACCGCCTTCGTATACCTTTACGATCCCAAAGCGCGGCGCCTGGACGAGCACAGTTACCGGGCGCCGTTGGGGCGCGGCATCAGCTTCGATCAGGCACCGGAGACGGGGCGCGCGGCGGTCGCGCGGCGCGGCGTCGAAATCGAGATGACCTCCGGTGCATCGCCCTTGTACCGGCGACTGGTGGCACGCTTCGCCGGCGGCGATTCGATCGAGGCGTACTTCGATGAGGAGACACCGCGCCAGCATCCGATGCGCATCTGCACGCGCGCCGGGGCGACCGGTTGGGTCTACGCGCGCAAAACGGCGGGCATGCCGGTGTCGGGCGCCGTGAAGTGGGGCGGGCGCACGTTCGATCTCGCCGCCATCGGCGCGCGCGGGCACTGCGACTGGAGCGCCGGCTACATGCGGCGCGAGACGTTCTGGAACTGGGGCTGCCTGGCCGGGATGAGCACCGACGGGCGGGGGCTCGGCATGAACGTCTCGTGCGGCGTGAACGAGACCAGCTTCACCGAGAACTGCTTCTGGGTCGACGGCGCCCTGCACAAGCTCGACACCGTCGCCTTCGACTACAACCGGCGCGACCTGATGCAGCCCTGGCGACTGCACTCGTTCGACGGCCGCCTCGACCTCGCCTTCCAGCCCGAGGCCAGCCACGCAGAAAACCTCAACGCTTTTGTCCTGGCCTCCAACTTCAACCAGCTGCTCGGCCGCTATCGCGGCACGCTCGTCACCGCCGCCGGCGAGGCCATCCGCGTCGACGGCTTGTTGGGTTACGCGGAGAGTCACTACGCCAAGTGGTGAGCCTCAGGCTTCCTTCGCGTCTTCGCGCCTTCGCATGAGGCGTTCTTTAATCTCACACGAAGCCGCGAAGACGCGAAAAGATAGAACCACCCGTCAGCGCAGCGGCACGCCGAGGAGCGTGGCGACCACCCAGGTGGTGAAGCCGACGAAGATCGGGATAGTGAGATTGTCGTCGATGCGCAGGGGCAGGAGCTCGAAGACGGTGGCCGACAACCCGATCGTGGCGGCCGTCCACGCGATCGCGCTCGGCATTGCGTCGGTGCCCCAGTTGAACACCAGGGCGGCGATGGCGACCGTCGCTGCGAAGAAGGCGATCGAGCCCTCGAGGGTGCGGTTGTGCGTGATGCGGCGGCGGCCGAAGCGGATGCCGACGACGGCGGCGAGCGGGTCGGCGAGCGCCAGCGTGTAGATGGCGATCAGCGCCGCCAGCTTCGGCACCGTGATGATGGTCAGCAGCACGGCGATGGCGAACGGGATCATCGCCGACTCGCGCACGCGCTCCTCGGCGCGCAGAAAGGTGCGGTTCACCCACGGCGCGTGGCGCGCGACGACCTCCGGGTAGGCGATGCGGATGCGGTCGATGATGTAGACGATGCAGGCGATCGAGCCGAAGATGCGCACCACCTGTTCGTGCGTGAAGAGGAGCGCGTAGGCGGTCGCCGTGGCGGCGCCGTTGGCAAAGTGGAAGAGCCGGCGGCCGAGTTGCAAATCGTGGCGGGTGGCCGACGGGGCGCTCTCCGCGGGAGCGGCGATGGGCTCGTCTGGGCTCATGGCTCTTCCTGATGGATCACGTTGCCTGCCGGCGCAAGGGGCGGCGCGATTCGACATGCACAACCGGCATCGATAAAGGAGGGCCGATGTCGGCCGCGGGCAAGGTCGTCCTGCTGCTCGTGCTCTGCGCGCTGGTCGTCTGGGGGACGTCTACCGTGTTGATCGACCGGATGATCTTCTTTCCCGAGCGCGCGATGCCGCCACCGCCGGCGGGCGTCGAGGAGCGGTGGATCGCGCTCGACGAGGGCCTGCGCGTGCACGCGTGGTATGCCGGCGCGCCCGCAACCGCCGCCACCGCGCCGACGTTGATCTGGTCGCACGGCAACGGCGGCAACATCGCCGGGCGCGCCGACGTGCTGCTGGCCCTGCGCGACCGCGGGCTCAACGTGCTCGCCTACGACTACCGCGGCTACGGCAAGAGCGAGGGGCAGCCGAGCGAGTCCGGGGTCTACCGCGACGTGCTGGCGGCGTACGACGGCGAGCGCGCCCGCGGCGTGCCGGCGCAGCGCATCGTCAGTTTCGGCGAATCGCTCGGCGGTGCGGTGTCCATCTACCTCGCCAGCCAGCGCCCGTGCGCCGGCGTCGCGGTGGTGTCGACGTTCACCTCCCTGCGCGACGTCGGCCGCAGTCACTTCGGAGCGCTCGCCGCGCTGGCCGCCGGCCGCTTCGATTCGCTCAGTCGGATCGCGAACCTGGCCGTACCGCTGCTGGTCGCGCACGGCGATCGCGACGAGATCGTCCCCTTCGTCCTCGGCGAACAGCTCTGCGCCGCGGCACCCGAACCAAAGCGCTTTCTGCGCGTCGCCGGCGCGCACCACAACGACATCTTCGCCAGCGACGAGCTGCTCGACGAGATCGCCGCCTTCGCCAAAGCGGCGACGGCGCCGCGCTGAGGCCGCGCCCGCGCGACGGTTTGAGCGGGCGACATCGATGAAGCCACAGCCCAGCCGTCAGCGCGAACCGACGCCACCCCGCCGGCTCGCGCCCGCGAGTGCCGAGGAACGATCGATCGCGGTGTTCCACTGGGTGGTGGTCGCCGGCGCGATCGCAACCGTCGTGCTCACCTGGCCGATGTGGCAGGTGCGCAGCGCGCCGCCGATGATTGCGCTGCTGCCGTTGCCGTCGATCCCGATCGGCGTGCCGCTGCTCGCGGCCCTCGCGCTCGCAGCGTGGCGCCCGGGCCCCGGTCTTGCCGCGTATGCCGTGACGCTCGGCTATGCGATCGCAACCGACTGGACCCGCTTGCAGCCGGCGCTGGTGTCGTTCGCCCTGTTGATGACGGCGCGGCTCGCCACGCGCGGCGGCCGTGCCGTGGCGCGCGCGCATGTACTGTCGCTGTGGTTCTACGCCGGCTTTCACAAGCTCCTCAGCCCGGAGTTCATGGCCGATCGCAACAACCCGCGCATGCTCCAGGGACTGTTCGCCGAGCCGCCGCCGTGGGTGCGCGCGATTTATCCTGAGGCCGTGGTGTGCGGCGAGATCGGGCTCGCCGTTCTGGCCGCACTGCCCGCCACGCGCAGGATCGCCGCGGTCTGGGCGTTCGTGCTCCACGCCGGGATTCTGCTCTCGATCATGCCGACCGGGCTCAACTGGAACGACTCGGTGTGGGCATGGAACATCGTGCTCGGCCTCGCCGGCTTCTTTCTCATCGCGCCGTGGAAGGAGTCGATCGCCGACAGCTTCCGCGCTCAGCGCCCGTTGGTGAAAGGAGTCATCGTCTTCCTCGCCCTCTATCCGGCCGCATCGCAGCTCGGCATCGGCGATCCGTATCTCGCGCACCATCTCTACTCGCGCAGCACACCGATCAGCTACGTCTGTCGCATCGCCGAGCCGCCGCCGAGCCGGCCGGGTCTCGGCGACTTCTTCGCCACGCCCGACGGAGAGCACCAGTGCCGCTTTGTCGACTTCGTTCCCTGGCTCGATCAGCCGGAGCCCGGCGAGCACGCCTTCGTGCGCGCCTACTTCACCCGCACCTGCGTCACCGGCGACGTGCTCTTCATCCGCGAACGGCGCCGGTTCTTCCTCGCCCGCGGCGCGCAGTGGGCGCAGTTTCCCTGTTCCCCGCTGGTTGCAAGATGACAAGTGGTTGGTCAAAGCTGCTTGATGCGCACAATTCGATTGGTCTCCGTCGTCGCTCTCGCGGTGTTGTTGGCGGGCTGTTCGTCGGACGATGATTCGTCGGGAGGGGCACCAACGGCGACGATCGCCGCCACGGCAACTGCAACGCCGGTGCCCAGCGCGACTGCAACGGTTGCCGCTACGGCGAGTGTGACCAGGGCGCCGAGCGCGACTGCGACGGCCACGCCGACGTCCACAGATACCGCGACGGAGACGTTGACGCCAACACCGACGGCGACACCGACCGACACGGCGACACGCACGGAGACCAGCACCATCACGCCAACGGCGACGCCGAGCGCGACGGCAACGGCCACGGCGACGCCCGACCCGGCGCGGTGTGAGCGCGTCGCCGCGGAGCGCTTGACCACGTGTGTCGAGCTGGTGAACGCGGCGCAGCGGGAGTGCTACCTGGAAACCGGCATCGCGTGTGCGCGCAACGACGAGGCGATCGCGAACGCCCTCGATGGACTCGAAGGCGCCGTGCTGGCGGCGTGCCCCACCGCGTCGACGGTCGCCGGCTACGGGCCGCTGTTTACGACCAGCGCGCTGATCGCGCGGCTACAGGAAGCGTGTCGGACGGAGCCGACGTCGCTGGCGTCGCGCTCGTTCGGCGGACCGCTCGGCGTCGTGGTCGGCTCGGCGTCCGCCGAGGTGCGCGCGTGTCTGAGCGCGGCGCACGAGGGCGGGGCGCAGTTGCTGAAGGACGAGCAGGATCTCTACGCCACCTGCGTGAACGGAGAGCGGGCCGGAAAAGCCTGCGACCGCGGAGAAACCGAAGCCGATGCCGCGGCGCTGCAGAGCGCTTTGGCCGACGAGATCACCGCCGCGTGCCCGGCGCCGCTCGAGACGCTGGTGGCCGTGGACGCCGCGACGTACGCGGCCCGCGCGGCGGTGCAAGCGCGCTGCCTGACCGCGACTGCCTACCCGGATCCAGCGCCGCTGGCGCTCGACTGCGGCCCGCGCGAGGGGCTGATCGACACACCGCGCGGCGAGTACGTACAAGTGGTCCTCGACGAGGCGGTCTACGGCACGCGCTGCGGCGACGGCAGCCCGTTTGCGTTCTGGATCCGCCTGGCGCCGGAAGGATCGCCGGTGGAGAACGTGGTGGTCGGTCTGCAGGGTGGCGGCGTGTGCATCAGCGGCACCGATTGCCCGAGCCGGCCGGCGACGCTGTTCGAGGCGCTCTCGGATGCGCCGGAGGAGGGCGGGCCGCTGTCGAACGATCCCGAGATCAACCCCTTCGCCAACTGGACCAAGGTCTACCTGCCGTACTGCAACCAGGACGTCTTCATCGGCGGCGGCACGACGAGCGAGTTCCCCGAGATCACCGTCCACCGCTTCGGCGCCATCAATGTCCGCGCCGCCATGCGCTACGTCCGCGACGTCGTCTGGCGCGAGCTCGACCGCACCACCGAGCAGGGCTATCGGCCCGACCGCATGCGTGTGCTTTTCGGCGGCTTCTCCGCCGGCGCCTTCGGCACCATCTACAACTACCACTACCTGCTCGACGATCTGCAGTGGGCGCACTCGGCGGCCTATCCCGACGCCGGGCTGGCGCTCGACAACGGCCAGCTGCTCGGCATCTCGGGGCTCGGCGTGATCCTGATCAGCGACGACCCGCCGCTCGGCTGGGGCGCGCTGCACTACATGCCGCCCTATTGTTTTGCGACCAACTGCGGCGTCGGGCCAGTGCTGCTCGCCGCGACGTCGCCGCGCCTCAAGGCGGTGCCGGAACAGCAGTTCCTCATCCTGTCGAATCAGGTCGACGACACGCAGGTGAGCACGACCTTCTTTCCCGACACCGCCTCGTGGATCAACGAGATGCGCGCGTCCTATTGTGAGACCCGTGACCTGCCCGGCGTGCAGTACTTCCTGCCGGCCATCACGGAGAGCGTGCACGTGATCAGCCCGCGCACCGACCTCTACACCACCCGCGCGGTGGGCGGCGAGATCATGCGCGACTGGTTGGCGGGCGGATTCTCCGCGCCCGACAACGTCGTGGATCGCGTCGAAGAGGGTACCCTTGTGGCGGACTATCCGGGCGTGCTGCCGTTCGCTTGCCCGGTAAGTCCGTAAAACATTGCCGCGAAAAGGCGCAAAAGGCACAAAGCCTGAGCCCTGGGTTGGCGCTCCCTTTTGCGCCTTTTACGCATTCTTGCGGCTAGAGTATCCGGCACTTCTCAAATGCGGCCGCACGGAGGCGGGACATGGGGCGCAAGATTCTCTTCATCACCACCGATCAGCAGCGCTACGACGCGCTCGGCTGCAACGGCGGGCGCATCGCGCGCACGCCGGTGATCGACGGCTGGGCGAAGGCCGGACTGAACTATCGCCGCGCCTACAATCAGAACACGGTCTGCATGCCGGCCCGCTCCACCATGCTGACCGGGCAATACGTGCGCACGCACGGGGTGTACGCCAACGGCGTCGCGCTGCCGGTCGATGCGCCG
Source organism: uncultured Binatia bacterium (SeqCode) (assembly GCA_964455095.1). Classification (GTDB taxonomy): domain Bacteria; phylum Desulfobacterota; class Binatia; order HRBIN30; family CADEER01; genus CAYVUV01. Next base: position 77,777 of record CAYVUV010000191.1, on the reverse strand, counting down.
AGCGTGGCGGCGTATCTGGCCGAGAAGGCCGGTTACCGCACGGCGCTGCTCGGCAAGGCGCACTTCGAGCCGAACATGGATTTCGCCGGCGTGTTCGAGGAGAACGCGCGCCAACGCCGCGACGACTTCGGGCCCTGGCGCGGCTTCGACCGCGCCGTGCACGCCACGCACATCGCGGCGTTCGGCGGCCGCCCGGTCGGCCATTACGGCCGCTGGCTCAAGCGCCACCACCCGGAACATCTCGAGAGCTTCGCGCCGCTGCTCGATGCCAACGGCGGCGGCGACAGCGGCGCGCCGGAGACCAAGAACAACCCGATCGCGCGCGAGTGGTATCACACGGACTGGGTCGCCGACCGCACCATCGAGTTCCTCGATTCGCTCGACCCCGCCGACGACTGGTTCGTGTGGATGAGCTTTCCCGATCCGCACCATCCGTGGGACCCGCCCGCCTCCGAGCTCGCGCGTGTGCCGTGGCGCGATCTCGACCTGCCGCCGGGTCATCCGGGCTCGGACGCGGAGATTCGCCGTATCCTGGCGCAAAAGCCGGCGCACTGGCTCGCCTACTACGAGGGTCGCTGGCAAAACGCCGAGGGCGGCCCGCCGAACTTTCGCGTTCCGCGGCTGACGCACGACAACATCCGCGAGATCAACGCCAAGACGCATGTGATGAACGAGCTCGTCGACGACGCCTGTGGGCGCGTCATGCGGCGCGTCGTCGAGCGCGGCTGGGAGCGCGACACGGACGTCATCTACACCACCGACCACGGCGAGCTGCAGGGCGACTTCGGCTTCATCTACAAGGGGCCGTTCCACGTCGACGCGCTGATGCGCCTGCCCTTTCTCTGGCGCCCGGCGCCGTCGGCCGGCGTGACGCCCGGCGAGATCGCGCAGCCGGTCGGGCAGGTCGACCTCGCGCCGACGTTCTGCGCCATCGCCGGCATCGAGCCGGCGGCGTGGATGCAGGGCGCGCCGTTGCCGACCAGCGACGACGGCAGCCGCGAGCGCGTGCTGTGCGAGTGGGACAGCCAGATGCCGAGCCACGGCATGCACCTGCGCTCGATCTACCACCGCGACGGCTGGCTGCTGACGCGCTACGAGCCCAGCACCGACGGGCAACCCACCGGCCTCGAGCGCCTTATGGGTGCGTCAGTGCTCGAACCCTGCGGCGTGCACTACGACGGCAGCGAAGGCGAGCTCTACAACCTGAACGACGACCCGCTGCAGTGGCGCAACTTGTGGGACGATTCGGCGCATCGCGCGATCAAGTCCGATCTCATCGCCGATCTCTACGACCACCTGCCGCACGAGCGCAGCCCGCGCCTGCTGGTCGACGCGCCAGCTTGAAGGCCGCTCCGAACGGGAGGGCGAGGCTCCTGCCGAGCCTTCCGGTTGGCATGTGGCGTGGCTCGGCGGGAGCCTCGCCCTCCCAAGCCGCCCCTACTGGCTGGCGAGGTGATCGAGCAGCGCCGCCATGAGCGTGTTGATGCGCGCGAAGCGCTCGGGGCGGGCGAGCATCTCGGCCGCTGACTGCACGTACGGCGCCGGGCGCAGCTCGTCGGCGCAGTGCTCCGCCAGCGCAGCGGCGCTGGCGGGTGTCGTTTCGAGATGGAACTGCAGGCCGACGACGCGGTCGCCGAGCGCGAACGCCTGGTGCTCGCAAGCCGCGCTGCGCGCCAGATGCACGGCCCCGGGGGGCAGGTCGAAGGTCTCGCCGTGCCAATGGAACACTTCGACCTCGGACGGAAACACCGCGGCGAGCGGGTGCGTTCCCGCCGCGGCGACGCGAGTGATGGGGAACCAGCCGATCTCGGGTTGGCGATTGCGTGCGACCGCCGCGCCGAGTGCATTGGCGATGAGCTGGGCGCCGAGGCAGATGCCGAGCACGACCTTGCCGCGCGCGATGGCGTCGGCCACAAAGCGCTTCTCGGCCACCAGCCACGGCAGCTGCGCCTCGTCGTTGACGCTCATCGGCCCGCCCATGGCGATGACCCAGTCGATGCCGTCGAGGTCGGGCAGCCGCGCGCCATCGTACAGTTGCGTGTCGCTGATCCGGGCGCCGCGCGCGCGCAGCCAGGTCTCGATGCTCCCCAGGCCCTCGAACGGCACGTGCTGCAGGTAGTGTGCTCGCATGCGCTGTCTCCGCCTCGTCGCTTACCACAGCGCGCGATTGAAAACCGCCCGCCGCTTTGGCATCACCGGCACATGACGACACACGATTTCACGGTGCGGACCATCGATGGCAAGGACAAGAGCCTGAAGGACTTCGCCGGCAAAGCCTTGCTGGTGGTCAACGTCGCCTCGCAGTGCGGCCTGACGCCGCAGTACAGCGGCCTCGAGGAGTTGTACCGGCGCTACCACGACCGCGGCCTCGAGGTACTTGGCTTCCCGTGCAATCAGTTCGGCGGCCAGGAGCCGGGCACGGAGGCGCAGATCAAGACCTTCTGCGAGACCAAGTTCGACGTCACCTTCCCGCTCTTCGCCAAGCTCGACGTCAACGGCCCCAGCCGGGCGCCGCTGTACGCCTTCCTGACGCAGCAGCCGACGCAGCCCGACGGACCGGGCGACATCAAATGGAACTTCGCCAAGTTCCTGGTCTCGAAGTCCGGCGCTGTCGTGGCGCGCTTCGAGCCCACCGCGACGCCGCTGTCAGATGAAGTGGTGAAGGCGATCGAAGCGCAGCTCTAGCCGAGTTGGTCGAAGCGACATCCAATCACCCCCATCTCAATCCTCCCCCGTCGAGGGGGAGGAGGCCGGAGGGGAAATCCTCCCCCGGAGGCGTCGGAATCCGAAAGCCTCCCCCCCCTTGCGGGGGACGGTTTGGATGGGGGGGTATTGCGATAACCGCGAAGCGCACCAACCGGTTCCGGTTCCGCTCATAACCCTCAGTTCTTCGGGTCGAGCGCCGTCGTCGCCGCCTCCTTGATCAGCGGCGCGTCGGCCGGGCGGATGAAGCCGCCGCGACGGCGCTGTCGGTCGCATCGTTCACCGCCGAGATGTAGGCGTCCTCGGTCGGATAGAGGGCGGCCAGGGTCTCGGCATCGAACGGCACCGTCGTGCCGGCCAGGCCGCAGAACGTGCCGCCGCTCTGCCCCAATCCCGACAGCGTGGCGATCGGCACGTCGACGATCGGTGTGCGGATGCCGCCCATGGCGTTGCCCGACGCGTCCAGGACCAGGGCCGGGGGATCGCCGGCGACCTCGAGACGGGGTGCGATGGGTGGTGCTCCTGCGCCGCGCACCCATTGATCGAGGGCGTGGATGGCGGCCTTGAGGACGAAGTGCTGATAGCCCGAATTGATCGGGGTGTTGCACACGATGAAGCCGGGAATTGGGTCAGCGACGACCATCAACTCGGCGCCGATCGGCGTGTCGCCTGCGTCGCGAAAGCCGACGACCAGCGTGTACGTGTCGACGTGGGCGGTGCCCGCCGCTTCCCAGAGCCGGAAGGTGGGGCTATCGGGTTGCCGCGCCGGCAGATAGCCCAGGCCGAACAGATCGGTTTCGGTCTGATACGTCAGCACTGGCTCTTCGAGATCCTCGCGGATGCGCACCACCGCCGGCACCGACACGACCGGCTGCGGCGCCTGCGAGAGCGCCGCGCTGCCGCCACCGCGACTGTGGATGAGGAAGCCGTCGTACAGGCGCACCAGCGGGTGCACGGCGTTCACATACGTGACCATGCGAAAGGCCGACTGCGACTCGCCGGCGGCGATGATGCGCTCCGCGTGCAGGCCGCCGAGCGGATCGAGCCCCGTGGGCGAGCGCAGCGCCTGGCCGACCTGCGAAAACATGTCGTACGAGAAGGTGTCGCCGGGGTGAACCAGCGATCCGTAGCGAATGGGATCGACGGTCTTGAGGCTCAAGTTGAACGCGCCGCCGCCGTCGATGCCAACCCGCTGCGCCGACACGCCGACCCACACGTAGCCTTCGCGGAGCAGCTCGGTGTGCGCCGAGATCCAGTCGGGCGCGGCGTCGAGCCCGCCGCTGACGTTGAGCCATTCGACCAGCACGGTGCCGTTGAAGTCCTGCGGATCGATCGGTCGATACACGACGATGCGCGTCTTGTACGCCGCGGTGCCGGCGGCCAGGCCCACCGACCACATGCCGTCCGAGTCGAGCTCCGCCAGGTTGGTGTAGGAGCGCGCGGTTCCGGTGAGGAAGTACTCGTTTTGTTCGTAGCCGAAGTCGGCCAGATCGAGCAGGGTGGCCTGTACGAAGGGCACCCCATTGCCGCCCGTGACCGGGCCTTCAACCAGGGGATTGGGCACCGTTGGCGTCGCCGTCGCCGTCGCGGTCGGCGTCTGTGTCGGCGTGGCCGTCGCGGTCGGGGGCGACGTATCGGTTGCTGTCGGCGTGGCGGTCGCGGTGGCCGTGTTCGTGGCGGTTGCGGTCGGGGGAGGAGTCGACGTCGGCGTCCGCGTCAGCGTGGCGGTCGCCGTATCCGCGGCGGTGGACGTCGCGGTCGCAACGGCCGTAGCCGTGCGTGTCGGCGTCGCCGCGCCGCCACCGCTCGAATCGTCGTCGCCGCCGCCGCAACCGGTCATCAGGAATACCGACAGGGCGACGCCAACCCACGCGATGCCCGTGCGCCGACGCGCGCCGAAATGCACTTTCGCTTCCATAGGTCCTCCCACACGATCGCCGCCCGTAGGGTTGGTAGCGATATCGCGCGCGCCGGCTGACTTGCAAGGAGATCGGCCGCAGCCGCTGGCTGGAATGTGCACGCGCGCGCCGCCATCCGCATCATCGAGTCGAGGCGCGGCATCAGCGCCGCCGCCATGCGCTCCCAAGGTAAGAGAGGTCGCAGCGAAACGAGCCCGCGGGTCACCGGACATCCTGGTCTGAGTCTCTACGCGGAGGTTGGATTGCGCCAGTGCGGCGCGGTGGTGTCCTGCACCGGCGTACTCGAGATGGGAAACTCGAGCAGCCGGCATTCGAGCGCGCCGTTGTAGAGCGCGATGCGGCGGCTCGGGCGCAGGCCGATGCGTTTGGCGAGCGCGGGGGTGGTGAGCACGTAGCCGGTCCAGCCCGGGAAGCGGCGGCGCAGGACGTCGCCGATCTCGCCGTACAGCGCGCCGAGCGCGGCCGGGTCGCCGATGCGTTCGCCGTAGGGCGGATTGAGCACCAGTACGCCCTCGGGGCTGCCGCCGGCGCGGGGTGCGATCGGCTCGCAGTCAGCGAGCTTGCGCTTCTCGATGTGCACCATCCGCGACACGCCGGCCTGGGCGACGTTGGCTTGAGCCGCGCGCACGGCGCGGGTGTCTGCGTCGTAGCCGCGAATGCGCGGCAACTTGCTCGGGTCGCGAATCTGTCGCTCCTCGGCCTCCTGGCGCAGGCGGTTCCACAGCGCCGGATCGTGCCCGCGCCAGCCCATGAAGCCGAAGTAGTCGCGCCCCAAGCCGGGAGCGACGTCGGCCGCCATCAGCGCCGCTTCGATTGGCAGCGTCCCGGTGCCGCACATCGGATCGAGCAGCGACGCGCCTTCACGTGCGCGGCGCGGCCAGTCGGCGAGCAGTAACACGGCGGCGGCGAGGTTCTCCTTCAGCGGCGCCGGCGCGCCGGCCTGCCGGTATCCGCGCCGGTGCTGGCTCTCGCCTGAGAGATCGATGCTGATCACGGCGCGGTTCTCGTTCAGATAAACGTTGACGCGCACATCGGGCTGATCGACGCGCACGTCGGGCCGCACCCCGCTGCGCTCGCGCATCTGGTCGACGATAGCGTCCTTGGTTTTCAGCGCGGCGAAGTGCGAGTGGTCGATCTCGGAGCGCGCCGCGCTACAGTCGACCGCCATCGTGCGGCGCTGGCCGATGTGCTCGCCCCAGCGGATGGTGCGCACGCCGCGGTAGAGCTCCTCCGGCGTGTGGGCATCGAACGACTTCAAGGGCAGCAGGACGCGATTGACCACCCGCGACCACAGACAGGCGCGATACGCGGCCTCGAGCGAGCCCGCGAACGCCACGCCGGCGCGCTGCACCGCAACCGACTCGGCGCCGAGCGCGCGCAACTCGTCGGCGAGGAGCTCTTCCATCCCCTTCGCCGTGGTGGCGAAGAACCGGTGCGCGGCAGCCATGCTGCACGGCATAGGCTCCCGGCGCCGACGGCACAACCCATGCCGCCCAGGTTTCCTCCGCACCTGGGATACTGCGCCTCGCTGTTGTGGCAACGTCCCTTGATCAGTTTCCTCTCCCGGATGGGAGAGGATTAAGGTGAGGGGGATTCGATGATGCCGAAGGCCACCACATTGCCGCGTAGTCCTGGAACGACAAGACAAGGTGGGCTGCGCGCGCCATCTGATCCCCCTCATCCTGACCTTCTCCCATCCGGGAGAAGGAACCTCGCTTGATGCCGCGCCGAAGCTTGTGAAACGCCGTACTTAGCCGGCGGCGTGCGATTCGCGCGCGCGCGCCGCGGCCAATGCCTCTGCTGCCGGAACCGCCGACTGCAGCTGTCGCTTCGCGCAATTCACGCAGAACTGGCGCCAGAACAGCGTGTAGGCCAGGTCGGCCAGCGGTGCCGCGCACTCGGCGCAAACAGCGGCGGGGTCGGGCGCCGGTCGCACGACGCACCCGGCGCTGCGCAGCTCCAACCGCGCCTCGCCGTGGCGCCGTGCCCAGTGGCCGAGATGCTCGAACAGTTGCTCCCACTCGTACGGCGTGTGGACCGGCAGCAGCAACCCGCCGCCGCTTCGCAAAATTCGTGCGTGCATCGTCTCTTCTCCGATCGGCGCTTGCGGTTCAGAGGTAGTACAGGAACAGCAACTGGAATCCGTGCTCGCGGAAGGCGGGTGGCGCTTCCGTCCAGAAGTTCGGTTCCTCATACGCGGGGAGTTCGCACGCGCACCGCGCGCAGTGCGGGCAGACCTTCGACGGCTCGGCGTCGAAGTGCTCGCACCACACGGCAGCAAAAAGCTCGAACTCGCGCTTGCAGAACGGGCACAGGACATTGTGCTGTTTTTCCGCGACGACGCCCGCTTCGCCGCTGATTGACACGCTGGTGATCATTGCTGGTTAGGATGTTCCGTGCCGCCACTTTGCTGCCGATGACTCTCTTTCCAGCGGCGGTGTTCATGGCCTCACGCCAGCCCGTGCGGCTGCACCGACCGCTTGGTGAGGCAAAGCAATCTTACTGGTCGGACACACCTGCGGCCTATACGTTGAGAGTCTCTCGACCCGTCCACCCAAAGGAGAACGCCATGAAAACCCGCACGGCGATTGCATTCGCCTCGCTCCTGATGCCCCTTTGCGCCGCCGCGCAGATCGGGCCAGTGGGCGGGGAGTTTCAGGTCAATACCCTCACGGCCAGCCGCCAGGCTTACCCAGCAGTGGCGACGCGAGCGGACGGAGCCTTCGTCGTGGTCTGGGACAGCGGGGGCCAATACGGCACCAGCTCCGGCGTGTTCGGGCAGCGCTTTGACAGCGCCGGACTGGCAGTGGGCACGGAGTTTCAGAGCGACTCCTATACGGTGTCATTGCAGCGCGTCCCGGCGGTGGCAACGGGCACCGACGGTGGCTTTGTGGTGGCATGGAGCAGCTACCACCATCAGGACGGCAGCTACTCCGGTGTGTTCGGGCAGCGCCACGACAGCGCGGGGCTGGTGGTGGGCTCGGAGTTCCAGATCAGTACCTACACGGTAAGCGGCCAAGTCGGCCCGGCCGTCGTAGCGGGAGCGGACGGGGCCTTCGTGGCGGCTTGGGAGAGCGACGCCCAGGACGGCAGCAACTATGGCGTGTTCGGGCAGCGCTTTGACAGCGCCGGGCAGGCTGTAAGTTCCGAGTTTCTGATCAATACCTACACAATAGGCTCCCAGGCCATCGCGGCGGTGGCAGCAGGTGCAGACGGGGCAATCGTGGTGGCATGGGACAGCGACGGCCAAGACGGCAGCAGCGATGGCGTGTTCGGGCAGCGCTACGACAACGCGGGACAGGCGGTGGGTACGGAGTTTCAGGTCAACAGCTACACCGCGGGTGGCCAGGTTCGGCCGGCCGTAGCGGCGAGTGCCGACGGGGCCTTCGTGGTGGTGTGGGGCAGCTATGACCAGGATGGTTACGAATCAGGGGTGTTCGGGCAGCGCTACGATAGCGCGGGGCAGCCGGTGGGCACCGAGTTTCAGGTCAACAGCTACACGGCGAGTCGCCAGGACCTCCCCTCGGTGGCGGTGGGCGCGGACGGGGCCTTCGTGGTGGCGTGGGACAGCGGCGGCCGATATGGCGTCAGCCAAGGCGTGTTCGGACAGCGCTACGCCAGCACGGGGCAAGCGGTGGGCACCGAGTTTAAGATCAACAGCTACACGCCGAGCTTTCGGCACAGACCGGCGGTGGCGGTGGGCGCGGATGGGGCCTTCGTGGTGGCGTGGGATAGCAATGGCCAGGATGGCAGCGACTTGGGCGTGTTCGCGCAGCGGTTCGGCGTGCTGCCCCCTTGCGCGGGGGACTGTGATCGCGACGGCACGCTATCGATCGATGAGCTGATCACCGGTGTAGCGGCCGCGCTCGACCTTCTGCCGATCGATAACTGCCCCGAGTTCGATGCCGACAAGAGCGGCGAGATCACGATCGACGAGCTCGTCGCCGCCGTCGATGCGGCGCTGCACGGGTGTACGGACTGATGACAGGCCCGATCTGGCGCCTGCAACGTTGCCAGTTGGGGTCTCATGGTCTACGGGCATCGGCCGCGTTGTGCTACGGTCGCTCAACCTGGAGGAGGCAGCGATGGGCTTCGCCCGGATTACTGTTGATGCCAAGCAAATGAACGGTGTTCCCTGCATCCGGGGTCTGCGCATTCCGGTCGCCACGGTCGTCGGGATGGTCGCGGATGGAATGCGGGAGGACGAGATCCTTCAGGCCTTTCCTGATCTCGAACCGGCCGACATTCACGAAGCGCTCCGATATGCCGCCGAAGCTGTGCGCGAACGCGAGCTGCCTCTGGTCAAGACGGCTTGAGGTTTCTGGTCGACAACGCATTGTCGGTCGCCGTCGCGGAAGGCCTGCGGCGCGCGGGGCACGATGCCGTGCACATACGGCAGTACGGCATGGCACTAGCGGAGGACAGCGAGGTCTTCGCGCGCGCAGCTCGGGAAGACCGGATCGTGGTATCTGCCGACACTGATTTCGGCACGTTGCTTGCCCTGCGAAGGGAGAAGAAGCCTTCGGTCATCCTCTTCCGACGCGCGGGCCAACGCCGCCCCGATGCTCAAGTCACTCTGCTCCGGTCGAACCTGCCCTCAATCGAACAGGCCTTGGAAGACGGAGCAGTCGTGGTGATCGAAGACGCGCGGCTTCGCATACGGTCGTTGCCGATCGGAGAGTAGCGGACCGTGCCGGTGCGCCACGCCGTCGATCCGCTGACCGTCGTCAAGGTGGAGATCTGGCCCGTCGACGTGCCGACCACCGACCCGTTCGTCATCGCGCAGGGTCAGCTGACCGCGGCGGAGAATCTGTTCGTCCGCCTGACGCTGCGCGGCGGCGCGCAGGGGTTCGGCGAGATCGCGCCGTTTCCCGATCTGACCGGCGAGGATCGCCCGAGGAGCGCGCGCGTTGCGCAACAGCTCGCGGTCGGATTGATCGGGCAGTCGGCGACCCATTACCGCAAGCTGTCGGGTGCCATGGCCGAGCAGGCCCCTGCGAATCCCGCCGCGCGCTGCGGGCTCGAGACGGCGCTGCTCGACGCGCTGTGTCGCGCCGCGGCGCTGCCGCTGTGGGCGCTCTGGGGTGGCGCCGAGGTGCGGCCGCACGTGACCGACGTCACCATCCCCATCACCGACGCCGCGCGCTCGGTGGCCATGGCGCGCGAGTGGTTCGCGCGGGGATTTCGCCTGCTCAAGACCAAGGTCGGGCTCGATGTGGTCGAAGACGTGCGCCGGCTGGCCGCGATCAGCGCCGCGCTCCCTGGCATCGCGTTCGTCGCCGATGCCAATCAAGGGTTCTCGCGCGCCGACGCCGAGCGCTTCGCGCGCGAGGCGGCGCGGGCGGGGTGCGACGTGCGCATCTTCGAGCAGCCGGTGGCGAAGGACGATCTCGAGAGCCTCGCCGCGCTGCGCCGCGCGTTGACCATCCCGATCGCCGCCGATGAATCGGTCGGCTCGCTCGCCGACGCCCGCGCCGTGGCGCGTCTCGACGCCGTCGACTTCATCAACCTCAAGATCACCAAGAGCGGCCTGCTCGAAACGCTCGCCATCGCCCACTTCGCGCGCGGCGCCGGCATCCGCCTGATGATCGGCGGCATGCTCGAGACGCGCATCGCGATGGGCTGCTCGTTTGCCATCGTGCTCGGTCTCGGCGGCATCGAAGCGCTCGACCTCGACACGCCGCTGCTGATGGCGTCCGACCCGGTCACCGGCGGTTACCGCTACGCGGGCGCCGCCCTGCAGCCATGGTTCGGCTCCGGGCTCGATCTTACCGCACCGCCCCCGCGCGATGTCGTCGCCATCGAATGAACCGAGCGCGGAAGGGCCCTTCCTTCGGGAAGGCGCAACCCGCCCAGACACTCACCGACGCCTCCCCGCTCGCACCTGTCACCGTGGGTCACCAGGCAGGCGATGGCCCGTGACCTGCTCGTAAGCGTCCGACGTATGCGGCCCCGGCACGCCGTCGACCTTGAGAAAAATGTTGGGAAAGGTACTCAGCCACCGTTGCAGCTCCTCGACCTGCGCCACGACCGCAGGGTTCTTCGACTTCGACACGGAGTACGACGGAACGGTAGGACCGGAACTGACGGGGCCAGTGAGCGTCGCCTCGCCGAGCTCGGCAAACCGTCGAAGCAGCACGGCCGCACCACATTGATCGGAGACCGCCGAATCGGACCAAACCCCGTCCTTCACATACTTCCCGCTCGTGTAGTGATTGGAGAAGCTCCAGAGATATGGCGACAACGTGTGCGGATGACTCAATCGGTAGCCCCATCCGTTGAACCGCTCCAGGTTGTAGAGGGTGCCGGCCAGGGTCCAGTCGGACGCAGAGCTCAGCCCCTCGTACGCCAGCGCGTCGGCCGCGCTGAACTCCCACTTGAATGGAGGTGACCCGCTCTTTGGTCGCCCTGCGGGCACCTGCACCGTGCGCGCCGTGAGCGGGTCGCCGTTGTGGAGGTGCCCTTTGAAACTCTGGCTGGCCTCCATGTTGTGGACGACCGCAACGAAGTACCACGGCACGCCGGAGGCGTCTTGCACGCTCTCGTACCGACCTCTGTTTCCGAGCAGTTTGTTGACCAGCGACTGGACGCTGCCCGCCCGGTTGGACCGGATTACGCATGTGTTGAACAGCGTCTCGTATTCGGCGCGCAGCGCGGCAGTGAGACTGACTTTCGCCATTGGATTCTCCTCGCGTCCTGATGTCGTTCGCTTCAAGCAATCCACATGCCTGCACATCGCTGGCGACCGGCACCATGGCGCCCCTGGATCCGCGCCGTCTCCTACGTTCCGTAGTGACCGAGGCGTGTCCTCCCCGGTGGACGATCGAGACTCGATCGTCCGGACGTCAGAACACAAAGATCATGAAGGCAGAGTTGACCTTCAACGCGTCCCCAAGGTCCGTCACGCCGCTGATGTCGCGGAAACTCGACGCCCCACGCATTGGGGTCATCCACCGGGAAGGCGCCGCTCACCTTGCGACTGCTATTTAGTCCTGCGCTGCGACGCTCTTGGACCCGATCGCCTTCTCCAGTTTCGCAAACTCTTCGAGCATCTTCTCGTGCAGCCGGTCGGTTTTCTCGTGCAGGTAGGCGACTTCCAATTCCGCTTTCACGTTCACTTCATAGTCGACGTTCGACCGGACGCGGTCCTTCTCGGCCTGCCGGTTCTGGCTGATCAGAACGAAGATGGACAGGAAGATCGCTTCGAGCGACACGATCATCGTGAGGAGCCCAAACGGGTACGGATCGAACTGGCGGATTCCGACGTCGAACGTGTTGATGAGCACCCACGTGACGAACCAGCCCGTATTGAGCGCCAGGAACGGCATGCTGCCGCTGAACCATGCGATCCAATCCGCGATACGCTGAATGACCGTCAGTTGCTCTGCGACCTCCTCGTTCACGTTGCGCGACACGCGCGTGCGGAGGATGTCGTCGGCTTTGCGGATCATGGCGCCCATGGCGGCGATCATGTCGAGCGCCGCATCGGGTTTCCTTTGGAAGAAGAGCAGAAGGTTGTCGCGGTTGAGGGCCAGGAGCTCGGCGTCTTCGAGCGCGACGGCCGTCGCTGAGCGCGGTCCGCTGTCCAACATCGCGAGCTCGCCGAACAAGTCTCCTTGCTCCGCGACGGTCAGGACGATCTTCTCACCGGCCACGTTGCGGATGAAAATCTCCACTTTTCCGGTTCGCACGATATACAGCTCGTCGCCGTGATCGCCGGTCTCGAAGAGCTCCACGCCCTGCTTCAGATGGATGTGATCAACAAGCTGCGCAAGGGCCTTTCGGTCCTCCTCGTCATGCAACTCGAAGAGCTGGATATCCGCCAGGAGCTGATGGTCGATCACCGGTTTCTCCTATCGCGCTACCGGCCAGAGGGCTTGGGCCGTGCGCTGCTTTTGCTTCGATTGTGGCTCCGCAGCATAGAAGCGCGCCATCGCTGCCACCCGGCGCCACGCCAAAGAAGTCTCGAGACCCATAGCGAAGCTCACGGCCTGGTTCCAACCGCCTTCTCCTTGCGCGCCTCGACGCCGCGCGGCAAACAGTCCGCACGTCGTCGCAGCGAGGGGGTCAGCGAATGAAATACCGGGTCATCCAATGGGCTACCGGCGGTGTCGGCTGCGCGGCGATTCAGGGGATCGTCCATCATCCCGAGCTCGAGCTGGTCGGCTGTTGGGTCCACAGCCACTCCAAGGACGGCCGCGATGCGGGCGAGCTGGCCGGCGTCGCGCCGCTCGGCGTCACCGCGACCCGCGATGTCGATGCGCTGCTCGCGCTCGAGGCGGATTGTGTGCTGTACAGCCCCATCTTTGCCGACGCCGCGCTGGTCGAGCGCATCCTGCGCTCCGGCAAGAACGTCGTCACGCCGCTCGGCTGGTTCTTCCCGTGGCGCGCACAAGACTTCGCCGCGCTCGAAGGCGCCTGTCACGTCGGCGGGGTGACGCTGCACGGCACCGGCATCCATCCCGGCGGCATCACCGAACGATTCCCGCTGATGATCTCGGCGCTGTCCGGCAGCATCACGCACGTGCGCGCGGAGGAGTTCTCCGACATCCGCACCTACAACGCGCCGAGCGTGATCGGCGACATCATGCTGTTCGGCAAGACGCCGGACGAAGCGGCGCAAAGTCCGATGGTGTCGTTGCTCGCCACCGGCTTCTTCCAGTCGATCGACATGGTCGCCGCCGAGCTGTGCGTCGAGCTGGACGAGCAGAAGACGACGCGGCACGAGATCGCGGTGGCGACGCGTCCGATCGATTCGCCCATCGGTCCGATTCCCCCCGGACGAGTCGCCGCACAGCGCTTCACGTGGGAAGGGACGGTCGACGGCGCGAGCTTCATGACGGTCCGCACCAATTGGTTCATGGGCCAGGAGCACCTCGATCCGGCGTGGAGCTTCGGGCCGCAAGGCGAGCGCTTCGAGGTCGAGGTGCAGGGCGATCCACCGGTGAAGGTGAGCTTTCACGGTCTGCACCCCGATTCGATCGCCGAGGGTCTGAAGCGCAACCGCGGCATCGTCGCCACCGCCATGCACTGCGTGAACGCCATCCCCTACGTCTGCCGCGCCGCGCCCGGCATTCGCACGTACCTCGACCTGCCGCTGGTCAGCGGCCGCGCCGCGCCAGCGCTGCAGAGACGGAGGAGCGAATGATTCTCGACCTGTTCAAGCTCACCGATCGGATCGCCATGCGTTACTCACGGGGTCTCGAGGTCTGGGCTCGCATTTGATTTTGGCCGGGCAAGTCGATTGAGGTAAAAACGGCAGCCGGGAGGGGCGGTTGAACTTCGCTAAACGAGTCTTCCTGTTTGCCGGCATCTACGGCCTGATCGTGATGCTGCCGCAATACTTCCTGGAGGAGCAGGTGGGGCGTGACACGCCACCGCCGATCACTCACCCGGAATTCTTCTATGGATTCATCGGCACCGCGGTGGCGTTCCAGGTCGTGTTCCTGATCCTGGCGCGCGACCCGGTGCGCTATCGCCCGCTGATGATTCCATCCGTCTTGGAAAAGGCAGGCTTTGGCATCGCGACGGTCGTGCTCTTTCTCCAACACCGCCTTTCGGCAATGACGCTGGGGTTCGGCGCGATTGACCTCGTCCTCGGCGCGCTGTTCATCGTGGCCTACATCCGCACGCCATCGGCACCGTCTTCGCCAGCGTAGAGGTGTTCGCCGGCTCACCGCACGGCAGCAGATCGCTTCGGTGGGAATGGCGTCCGACGTCATCCACCTTCACGGCGTCAGCGACACTTTGAGGCAGCCGTCCAGTTTGCCGTCGAACAGCTCGTAGGCGCGCGTGCCTTCGACAAGATTCATACGGTGCGTGATCAGCTGCGTCGGGTCGATGCGCCCGCTGCGAATCAAGGGCAAGAGGGTCGCCACGTAGCCCGGGACGTTCACCAAGCCAACGCGGAAGGTGATGTCCTTCATGAACGCGGCGCCCATGGGAAACGAGAAGTCGTCCTTGAGGAGAACACCCACCACCGAGATGTGTCCGCCGACGCGCACCAGCTCGAACGCCAGGTGCACCGTTTCCACCGCCCCGACCGCTTCGATGACCGCCTGGGCGCCGCGGCCGTCGGTGGCTTCGAGAACGGCGTTGCGCACGTCGTGGCGGCTGGCATCGATGGGCACGGCGCCGAGGCGGGCGGCATGCGCGAGGCGGTAGTCGACTCGGTCGACGGCTAGAATTTTGGCAGGGCCGAACAACCCGGCACAGCTGATCGCCGCCAGGCCGACCGGGCCACAGCCGATCACCACGACGGTATCGCCCGGTTTCAGCGATGCGTTCTCGACCGCATAGTACCCGGTCGGGAGAATGTCGGTCAGAAACAGCACCTGCTCGTCGGAGAGATCGGCAGGCGACGGCCACAGATTCATGTCGGCATTCGGGACGGTGATCGCCTCCGCCTGGGCGCCGGGAAGATCGGGCATGATGCCGTAGACCTTGTTCAGCAGGCGCTCGCAGCCGACGACGTAGCCGCGCCGGCAAGGATCGCAGTCGCCACAGCCCACGACGCCGGGCACGATGACGCGCTGCCCCTTGCGGAAGCGGCGCACGTCGGCGCCGATTTCCTCCACCACGCCAACGCATTCGTGGCCGATGGTGGTTCCCGGAATCACCGGCACGATGCCGTGGTAGAGGTGGAGGTCCGATCCACAGATCGACGCCCGCGATATCCTTACGACCGCGCTGCGGCGGTCCGACAAGTGGGCATCCGGAACCGAATCGACACGTACGTCGCGTGGCCCGTGCAGGACGATGGCTTTCATCTCGGTCCCTCCCCCCCTCCGCTGCCCGATAGCACGCCGGCGGCGCTGAACCGAGGAGGATTCGCGGAGATATCGTTCTTCAGCCAGGGCTGGGCCCAGCGTCGCTTCCGGCGCTGAATTTCACTACTATCTGCCCTTCCCCACCCGCGAGAGAGGTCCGATGGCGAACGAGATGGATGCGGAGCTTGTGCGCAAGATGAACGAGCGCCTGACGGTTGGCTTCGACGCCGGCATGGGCGTACACGTCGTCAGCGCCTCGGCCGACGAGGTGGTGCTCGAGTACGACATCGATGGGCGCCATCATCAGCCGTACGGCATCGTGCACGGCGGCATGCACTGCGCCGTCATCGAGTCGGCTTGCTCGACCGGCGCCGGCCTCTTCGCGGTGGCGCGCGGTCAGTCGGTGGTCGGGGTTGAAAATCACACCAGCTTCGTGCGCGCCGTGCGCAGCGGGCGCGTGCGCATCACGGCGACGCCGATCAGCCGCGGCCGCCGCACACAGATCTGGGAGGCGATGGTGCGCAACGAAGCGGGCCAGATCGTCGCGACGGGTCGCGTGCGCCTGCTCTGCCTCGACCCGGGCACCGACCTGGCGGGACAGACCGTCGGCACAAGATCCGAGTAACAACGAACAACGGAGGACGGACGCATGGGAACGGCGTACATCATCGACGCGGTGCGCACACCGCGCGGTAAGGGCAAGGCGAACGGCGCGCTGGCGAGCGTGCATCCGCAAGAGCTGCTGGCGCAGGCGTTGAACGGGCTGCGCCGCAGCGCCTTCGATCCCGCCGACGTCGAGGACGTCGTCGCCGGCTGCGTGCAGCAGGTCGGCGAGCAGGGCGCTTGCATCGGCCGCATGGCAGCGCTCGCCGCCGGGTGGCCCAACGAGGTTACCGGCGTGTCGCTGAACCGCTTCTGCGGCTCGGGGTTGCAGGCGGTCAACTTCGCCGCCATGGGCGTTGCCAGCGGCATGCAGGACCTGGTCGTCGGCGGCGGCGTCGAGTCGATGTCGCGCGTGCCGATGGGGTCCGACGGCGGCGGCGTGCACGGCAACAACCCGCACCTGATCGAGCTGCACCCGATCGTGCCGCAGGGCATCTCGGCCGATCTCATCGCCACGCTCGAGGGCATCTCGCGCGAGGAATGCGACCAGTTCGCCTGGGAGAGCCAGCAGCACGCGCAGCGCGCGTTTGCCGAGGGCCGGCTCAAGAGCCTGGTGCCGGTGAAAGACCTGTCGGGCAAGTTGCTGCTCGACCGCGACGAGTACCCGCGACCCGAGACCACGGTCGAAGGGCTGGGGAGCCTGAAGGCGTCGTTCATCGAGCTGGGCAAGTTCGTGCCCGAGGGCGGCGACGGCCTGAGCCTCGATGCGCGAGCGATGAAGCGCTATCCGCAGGTGAAAGCCCTGCAGCACGTGCACACGGCGGGCAACTCCTCCGGTATCGTCGACGGCGCCTCCGCCGTGCTCTTGGCCTCGGAGGCCTACGTCAAAGCGCACGGCATCAAGCCGCGCGCCCGCATCGTCGCCACCGCGACCTGCGGCGCCGAGCCGGTGATCATGCTCACCGCGCCGGTGCCGGCGACGCAGCGAGCGCTGAAGAAGGCCGGCATGGCGATCGGCGACGTCGATCTGTTCGAAATCAACGAGGCCTTCGCCGTCGTGCCGCTCAAGGTGATGCGCGACCTCGCCATTCCGCGCGATAAGATCAACGTCAACGGCGGCGCCATTGCGCTCGGCCACCCGCTCGGCGCCACCGGCGGCATGCTGCTCGGCACCCTGCTCGACGAGCTCGAGCGGCGCAACAAGACCGTCGGCCTGGCGACGCTCTGCATCGGCGGCGGCATGGGGATCACCACCATCATCGAACGCGTCTGATCACTCGCCGCGCAGCTCGCGCGCCAGGCGGGCGGCGCGCGGGCCGGCGCCCATGGCGGTGAACTGCTCGTACGCCGCGCGCAGCTCGCGCTGGCGCGCCGCTTCGTCGCCGGCCATCGCCGCCAGGCGCGCCAGCTCGACGCGCACGAACGGCTCGTTGCTGCGCGCGCCGGTTTCTTCGACCAGTGCCAGCGCCTGCCCCAACGCCGTGTTGATCGCAGCGTGCGTCGCCGGCGTGAAGGCGCGCAGCATGATGCGAGACCGGGCGATGTGCGCGATGCACTCGGCCAAACGCGTGCGCCGCTGCGTTGCGGCGGCCAACCCAGCCTCCGCGGCCGCCAATGCGACTTTCAGATCGCCGCGCGCGCGGTGCACGCCGGCGAGCCAGGCCAGCGCCAGCGGCTCGGTCTCGACGCTCGCTTGCCCGGCGCGCGCCAGCCCCAGCCCTTCCTCCAGCGCGCGCAACGCGTCCTCCCAACGGCCGCTCAACGTGTGCGCCTGGCCGAGCGACAGGCACACCCCGGCGCGGAAGAACGGGCTGCCGAGCTTGTCGGCGATGCGCATGGTCTCGCGCGCGTGGGCGAGCGCCGACTCGGTGTCGCCGCGGATGCGGGCCAGCGACACATACTCACGGTGGATGTTGCCGAGCACTTCGAGGTCGCCGTGCTCGCGCGCCAGTTGCGCGGCGCGCTCGAGATCGCGCTCGCCGTCCGCCAGGCGGCCGAGATCGATGAGCAGCTTGCCGCGCTCGCGCAGCAAACGCAGGTACGGGCTGTAGCCGAGCACCGCGGCGCCGAGCCGCAGATCCGACGGCGGCGCGTCCACCGCCGGCTCGCTGAGCTCGAGCGCCTCGCGCAGCAACCCGGCGGAGCCCAGGGCGATGACCAGGCGCGTGCGCGTGATGAGCTGCAGCGCCGCATCGTCGGCGTACTCCGCCACGCGCGTCGCCAGTCGGCTGCTGTCGACGAAATCGTCGGCGCTGCCGAAGTGACTGCGCACGACGCCGTAGGCGTTGATCAGCATCGCCATCGAGCGCGGGTTGCCGCTGCGCCAGGCCAGTTGCTGCCCCTCGGCGAAGACCGCCGCCGCCTCGTCGGCCGAGATGGCCAGGCGCCAGCCGATCTCGAGCAGCTGGATACACGCGTCGAGGGCCAGCTCCATGGTGGCCGGCGACTCCGGCACGCGCGCCAGCAGCGCGCGCACGTTGCCCCAATGGCGCTGCGCCTCGGGGAAGTTGCTCACCCGCACCCACTGCGCCGCGCGCCGGCTCCAGCGCGCCGCGGCCAGCGCGTCGCCCGCGCCTTCGCAGTGATGCGCCAGCAGCGCCGCGCGCTCGTCGAGCTTGTCCGGATTGAGCGCCGCGATCACCTCCGCCACGGCGGCGTGCACGCGGGCGCGGCGCTCGGCGAGCTGTGAGCGGTAGGCGACTTCCTGCGTCAGCGGATGCTTGAAGGCGTAGACCGCCTCCGGGTAGACGCTTTCCTGGTAGAGGAACTCGGCCGCGACCAGGGCGCGCAAAGCCGCGGCGAGCTCGGCCACCGGCGGCTCGCCGAGCGTCTCGACCACGCCGCGCAACACCGGCTCGGCGACCTCGCGCCCGATCACCGCAGCGGTCTGCAACACGGCTTTGTCGCCTTCCCCCAGGCGGTCGATGCGCGCGGCGAGCACCGCTTGCACGGTGGCGGGGATGGGCACCTCCGCGACGTCGTGCAGCAAGCGATAGGCGCCGCGGCTGCCGGCCAATGCGCCCGACTCCGCCATCGACTGGACCACTTCCTCGATGAAGAACGGATTGCCGCCGGTGCGCTCGCGCAACAACGCGGCCAACCCCGCCAGCGTCGGGTCGGTGCCGAGCAGATCCGCCAGCAGCTCGCCGATCGCTTCGGACCCGAGCGGCGGCAACGCCACCAGGTGGCGGCGCCGCGCCGCCGTGCCGCCCTCCGCCTGCAACCAGTCGCCGGCATACTCGGGTCGAAAGTTCACCACCAGCAACGTGCGTGTTCCCGGCAGCGCGTCGGCGAGACTCTTCAGGAAGGCCTCGCTGCCGCCGTCGATCCAGTGCAGATCCTCGACCAGCAGCAGCGCCGCTTCGCGCCGGCTGCGCGACTGCATCACGCGCTGCGCCATGCCGACCAGCTGGCGGTGGCGCGCCTCGGGATCGATGCGCGGCGCCGGGTGGTCGGGGTCGGGCACGCCGAGAAAATCGAGCAGCAGCGGCAGGCTCTCGGTCAGCTCCTGATCGTGCAGCAACAGCGTGCCCGCCACCTTGCGGCGCGCTGTCTCGTCGCTGTCCTGGTCGGCGACGCCGAAGTAGCCGCGCAGCAACTCGAGGATGGGCAGGAAGGGAATCATCGTCCCGTGCGAGACGCAGTGCGCCTCGTATACGGCGATGCCCTGGACCCGGCAGCGCTGCGCGAACTCGTAGCACAGCCGGCTCTTGCCCAGCCCCGGACCGGCGACGATGCCGATCGCCTGTCCGTTGCCAGCCAGCGCGCGGGCACGGCCGGCATCGAGTGCCGTCATCTCCTCGTCGCGGCCGACAAAGCGCGAGAAGCCGCGCGCGCGCGACACCTCGAGGCGGGTGCGCAACGGGCCGATGCCCTGCAGCTCGTAAACGCGCATCGGCTCGCGCACGCCCTTGACGGCGAAGGCGCCGAGATCGCGCAGGCGGAAGAAGCCGGTGACCAGCGCCGCCGTGTGCTCGGTGAGGTACGCGGTGCCGGCGTCGGCGAGTTGCTCCATGCGCGCGGCGAGCCCGACCGTGTGGCCCTGGGCGGTATAGTCCATGCGCAGGTCGTCGCCGATGCGGCCGACGATCACCTCGCCGGAGTTCAATCCCATGCGCACCGAGAAGCGCAGGCCCTGGCGCCGCTTGAGCTCCTCGCCCAACTCGCGCAGTCGCTCGCCGAGGTAGAGCGCCGCGTAGCAGGCGCGGCGGGCGTGGTCTTCGTGCGCCAGCGGCGCGCCGAAGAGTGCCATGATGCCGTCGCCGGTGTACTGGTTGATCGTGCCCTCGAAGCGGTGCACGCCGTCGGACAGCACGGAAAAGAGGCGGTCCATGATGCGGTGCCACTCTTCCGGATCGACCTGCTCGGCGAGCGCCATCGAGCCCTGGACATCGGCGAACAGCACCGTGACCTGCTTGCGTTCGCCCTCGAGGGCGCTGCGCGAGGTGAGGATGCGCTCGGCGAGGTGCTTCGGCGTGTAGGCGCGCGGGTCGGGCGCCGGCGCGGGGTCGGCCGCGTGCAGGGCCGTGCCGCACTGGCGGCAGAACCGTGCGGCGGCCGGATTAGCCGTGCCGCAGGCGGAGCAGGCGGACTCCAACTTCGCCCCGCAGCTGGTGCAGAAGCGGGAATCGGCGAGGTTCTCGGCCTGGCAGGTGGAGCAGCGCATGGCGCTGGCGCGACTCGTTCGGCGGGCTCAGCGCCGGGCGTGGGCGACCAGGACGGCGCGCGTGCGCTCGACCGATGCCAGCGGATCGGGTCCCACCGGATACGGCACGGCGAGGTAATCGGTGACGCCGATGACGCGGAGCCGATCCAGCTGCGCGGCCACGGCCGCCTCGTCGCCGACGATCGCCACGTCGCCCGGACCCTCGGCCTTTTCGCGATCGAGCATGGCGCGATACGACGGCAGGTGCCCATAGACTTGAAACTGCTGGTTCGCCGCCGCGCGCGCCGCTTCGATCTCGGTCGTCACCGCGATGGGCAGCCCCACCACCACGCGCGGCGCCGGGCGCCCGGCCGCGGCGGCCGCTTCGTTCAGGCGCGGGATGGTGTGCTCGCGCAGCGTTTTCGGCCCGGTCATCCACGTGATGGTGCCGTCGCCCTCGCGCCCTGCGAGGGCCAGCATCTTCGGCGCCAGCGCGGCGAGAAGGATCGGACAGGGCGTCGCGTCCGGCATGCTGATGTTCGCGTTGACGCGAAACTCTTCCCCCGCGTAGCTGACGCTGCCGGTGCGGATCAGCGGCGCCAGCACGGCCATGTACTCGCGCATGTGGGAGAACGGCTTGGCGAACGACAGGCCGAGCATTGCCTCGATGACCACCTGATGCGACAAGCCGATGCCGAGAACGAACCGCCCATTGGTGGCGGCTTGCGCCGACAACGCCTGCTGCGCGAGCGCCGTCGGATGGCGCGGGTAGGTCGGGACCACCGCGGTGCCGAGCTCGATGCGCTGGGTGGCGCGCCCGCAGATGACGGCCGCGATGATCGCGTCGATGCCGAAGATATTGGCAAACCAGCCGCTGGCGAACCCGTCGGCCTCGGCGCGCTGCGCCTGGGCCACCAGGTCGTCCACCCCGCCCGGCTGTCCGGCGATCTGCCCGATACCAATCCCGATGCGCATGGTACCCCCCTTCTCGCGTGCGGCTTGCAGCTCTACCCGAAAGCCGCGCGACGAACCAGCTCGCCCTAAGCTAGGGCGCCTCGCAGATCAGGTCGACGCGGTCGTAGTCCATGCGCGTCGCCGTATGTGCCCCGAGCCGGAGCGATATGACGCCGCGCCCGCGCGGGCGCGACACGACGACGGGGAACGGCACGCCGCAGACGCTCGAGCCATCGAGTGGGAAGGCGGGCAACGAATGGTGCAGGCTCTCGGCGTTCTGGCGTTCGACGGAACCCGCCGGCGCGGCGGTGCTGGGCGCGAGCAGCTCGAGGCCCAGCACGCGCTCGTCGACGGCGCAGCCGCGCAACAGCGGATCGGGGGAATTGAAGCACAGCGAGAGGCCGAAGGTGCACTGGCCGGGTTCGTCATCCAGGTCGCAAAACAGGTCGCCGTCGCGGCAGCGCGCCAGCGCGCGCGTGCCGTCGCGGGCGATGTCCGACGGAATGAAGCTCCACTCCAGCAAACAGTCGCTGCCGTGGCTGCCGCCGCCGCGCAGAAGATCGGTGTGGGCCGTCAGGGCGCGGAAGGCGGCGAAGGCATCGACGCGCGGCGTGGTCACGCCGGTGCGCCCGTCGCGCACCGGCACGCCCGTGGCCCGCATGGTGTCGAGCACGGTCTCCGCCCTGCTGCCGGGGCTGGCGGCAAGGAGCAGCGCCGCCGTGCCGGCGGCGTGCGGGGTGGCCAGCGACGTGCCCTCGCGAATGAACGCGGTGCCGCCGTCGAGACCAGAGGAGACGATGTCCACCCCGGGAGCGAGCAGATCGAGCCTGGCGCTGCCGTTGCTGAAGGAGGCCACGGCGTCCCCGCCATCGACGGCGCCCACCGACACCGCCCGCTCGACGCAGGCCGGCGAGGTCAGTGTGTTCGACGGTCCGTCGTTGCCCGACGCGGCGAAGACGAGCGTGCCGCGCGCGAACAGCGCGTCGATGACTTCGCCGAACAGCATGTTCAACGCGCACTGCGGCTGGCCGTCGCAGTTGCGGTCGCAGCGCCCGCTGTAGGTCTGCACGCTCGACAAGCTCATGTTCACCACCCGCACGTCGGGACGCGCGGCAGCGATCCAGTCGAGCGCCGCGATCCAATCCGACAGCCGTCCGATCAGGCCGTCGTCGACGACGCGCACCGCCACCAGCGCCGCACCCGGTGCGACGCCACGCGGTGCGACGCGCCCGCGCGAGAGGGCGATGCCGGCGATGTGCACGCCGTGCACGTTTTGCGTCGGGGCACTGCCCGGACCCGACGCGCGCGCAATCCCGCCCGGGCAGCAGCCGGTGGTGCCGCTGCCTTGCGGGCGCGAGCAGAAGCACTCCTCGTGGATCAACGCGTCGGCCAGGTCGGGATGATCGCGCTCGACCCCGGAGTCGAGCACGGCGATCACCGTATCGGCGCCGGTGACGCGGAGATTGTGCACGCGGTCGGCGCCAATCTGCGGCACGCTCGACGCCAGCGCGCCGCGGCCCTCGGCGTCGAGGTCGACGCGCGCGACGTCCGGGTCAACGGCCAGCGCGGCGAGGTCCGCGGCCGACACCAGCGCCGCGAATCCGCCGACCGTCGTATACTCGTGCGTTACCACGGCACCGCGCGCGCGCAGCCCGCGCACCAGCGCGCGGCGGCGCTGGCGGGTGAGCGCGCGCAAACCCGCCGTGCCGGGGGATCCGAGCTGTCGCATGGCGACGACGACCGCGACCTGACGGCCGCGCTGCGCTTGCGCGAGCGTGTCGCGTCCGACCACCTCTGCCACTGCCGGGACGGCGCCGGTGCACAGCCCTGCCACCAGCGCGAGCACCGCCAGCCGTCGTCGCATCGCCGCATTAGACGCGCGCGTCCGAGGAGGGTCAAGGCGAGCCCCGCGAGTTTGACCGCCTGGCGCGGGGGCGCTATGCGCCGGTCCGTGACCAAGCGGGACAGAGCCATCGCGGTGCTTGGTGCGACCGGTTACACGGGGCGACTGATCTGCCATGCCCTGCGGAAACACGGGGCGCCGTTGCTGCTGGCGGGGCGCAATGCCGCCAAATTGGAGCAGTTGTCGACGGCGCTCGGCGGCGCCGAGACCTTCGTCGTCAATGTCGAGCAGCCGGACGCGCTCGACGCCCTGGCGCAGCGGGCGCAGGTGTTGATCAACTGCGTCGGCCCGTTCGTCGATCACGGCGATCCGGTGGTGCGGGCGGCGATCGCCAACGGGGCGCATTACCTCGACACCACGGGCGAGCAGCCGTTCGTCAAGGCGCAGCGGGTGCACGACACCTGGGCCGCGGCGCAGGACGTCACCGTGGTGCCCGCCCTGGCGTTCGAGATCGCGCTGGCCGACTGCGCCGCGGCGCTGGCCGCCGAGGGGCTCGACGCGGTCGAGTCGGTGCAGGTCGTCTACGTCACTCGCTTCCACGCCAGCCAGGGCACCAAGCGCACGGCGCTGCGCATGTTGGAGTGCGGCGGCTTCGCCTTCGCCGACGGCGCGTGGGTCGCAGAGATGCCGGGGCAGCACGTCACCACCGTCGACCTGCCCGAGCCGGTCGGGCGGGTGAGCGCCGTCAGCATCCCGAGCGCCGAGGTCATCACCATCCCGCGGCACGTGCAGGCACGGGAGGTGCGCGTGTTTCTTGCCGTGCCGCCGGTGGCCGCGCGGGTCGTGTCGGCAGGCGCGCGCGCGATGGCCGCGCTGGTGCGTTCGCCGCTGTCGGCGCTGGCGGCGCGGCTGATCGGAGCGGACGGCGACGGCCCCGACGAGGCGACGCGGCGGCGCGATGTGTTTCACATCGCGGTCGACGCCCGCGGCACGCGACGCGGCAAGGCGGTCTGCCAGCGCGTGCTGCTGCGCGGGCGCGACCCGTACGGGCTCACGGCCGGCATTGCGCGCCAGGGCGCCCTGCTGCTGGCGAATGGGCGGGCGCGGCGGCGCGGGGTACTGCCACCGGCGATGGCGTTTGACGCGCGCGCGTTCCTGGACGGGCTGCAGTCGGAGCAGCTGTCCTACGAGACGCTGCCCGGCTGAACCATGTTTGACACCCAGCGCACCGACGGCGGGCGCGGCAGCCAACGCTCGATGGCGCTCGGCCGCGGCGGCATGGTTTGCACCAGTCAGTCACTCGCCTCGTTTGCCGGGGCCACAATGCTGCGCGGCGGCGGCAACGCCGTCGACGCCGCGGTGTGCGCTGCCGCGGTCCTCGGCGTCGTCGAACCGTTCAGCACCGGCATCGGCGGCGACTGTTTCATGTTGATCTGGAGCGCCGCCGAGGACCGGGTGTACGGCCTCAACGGCAGTGGGCGCGCACCGCGCGGCGCCAGCCTCGAAGCCCTCGCCGCGCGCGGGCTGCGCGCGATGCCGGCGCACGGCATCGTGCCGGTGACCATCCCCGGCGCCGTCGACGCGTGGAGCGAGGCGCTCGGTCGCTTCGGCACGCGCTCGCTCGCCGCCGTGCTCGAGCCGGCCATCGCCTACGCGCGCGACGGCTATCCGGTGAGCGAAATCATCGCCCAACAGTGGGCACTCAGCGTCGGCCTGCTGCAGAACGACGACGCGCGGCGTACCTTTGCCGTCGACGGCGGCGCGCCGCGTCTCGGCGAGGTGGTGCGCTTGCCCGCCCTGGCGCACAGTCTCGAAGCCCTCGCCGCGGGGGGTGCCGACGTCTTCTACCGCGGTGAGCTGGCGGATCAGATCGTCGCCTGCGCGCAGGCGCTCGGCGGTTGGCACACGCGCGAGGACTTCGCGTCGCACCGTTCGACCTGGGAAGACCCGATCGCCACCGACTACCGCGGCCATCTCGTCCACGAGATGCCGCCGCCGGGTCAGGGTCTCACCGCGCTGTTGGCGCTCAACATTCTGGAGTGCTTCGACGTCGGCGCAGCTGGCTTCGATTCGGCCCGCGCGCAGCACTTGCGCATCGAGGCCGTCAAGCTCGCCTTCGCCGACCGCAATCGCTACCTCGCGGACCCGGCGTTTGCGTCCGTCCCCGTCGCGCACCTGCTGTCGAAGGACTACGCGCAAGGGCGCGCCGCGTTGATTCACCCCGGCAAGGCGATCAAGGCCGCGGCACCGGGCAGCGCCGGGGGCGGGCGCGACACGGTCTATCTGACTGCCGCCGACGCGGCCGGCAACGTCGTCTCGTTGATCAACAGCTTGTACTTCCCGTTCGGCAGCGGCATCGTCGCCGGCGACACCGGCATCGCGCTGCAGAACCGCGGCTTCGGCTTTTCGACCGACCCCTCCCATCCCAACTGTCTGGCGCCGCGCAAGCGCCCCTTCCACACCATCATCCCGGCGATGATCACGAAGGGTGGGCGGCCGTTGGTCTCGTTTGGCGTCATGGGCGGTGACATGCAGGCGCAAGGGCATCTCCAGGTGGTGTCGAACCTCGTCGACTACGGCTGCAACATTCAAGAGGCGATCGATCAGCCGCGTTTCCACTATTTGGACACCGACCGCGTCGCGCTCGAGTCGGCGCTCGGGGCTGCCGTCGGCGGCGAGCTGGCGCGCCTCGGCCATGCGGTGGAGGGCGAGCTCGGCGCGCTCGCCCGCGGCGGATTCGGCGGCGGGCAGGGGATCGCGGTCGATCCCGCGACGGGCGTGTACTGGGGTGGATCGGACCGTCGCAAGGACGGTTGCGCAATCGGCTTCTGACCGAGCGGTACACGACGGCGCCACAGCGGGTCCGTATGGAAATGCCGGCGCGCAACATGCCCGCGCTCATCAGGCGACAGCTCATCGCGCGCTGGGGCTCGGCGCGGCACTGGCATCAACGTTGCTCTTCCATGCTCAGCAGATCCGAACTCCGCAAAGCGAGACCCCACATGGCATGCGCGCGATTCGTTGACTATCACCGTCCTCTGCACGCGGAGAGGCAACTCAACGCCGCGATGCGCGTCACCGTCTGGCGCGTCTTGGATCAGCGCGTCGAGTGGATCTACACGTATGCGGGCGACGTCGACGCAGCGGTCATCGAGTCTGTACTCGCGCACGTCGTTCGCTTTGCCGAAGCCGTTGGTGGCGCGTGCTGCGTGGACGTGGTCGCCACCGGGCTCGGCCCGCACCTGCTGCACCTTCTCAAGGATGGTGTGCGCGATCTGCGTCGCGGCGGCCTGCTGGCCCGCCTGGCGCTGATCCCGCGTCTCCCGTCGGAGCTGCGCCCCGGGCTTTGGGGTGCGGCGGCAGCATCGGCCGCCGCCAACTGAGCGGCCGGCGCTGGTTCGCCCGCGGCACTCGTGCTAGCCAGGCGTGTGTCGCTGGTCCGCCAGATCTACCAGGGTCGCATCATCAGCCTGCGGCTCGAAGACGTGCGTCTGCCCACCGGCGCGCGCGTCGAGCTCGAAGTGGTCAGCCACCCCGGCGCGGCGGCCATCGTGGCCATTGACGACGAGGGCGAGGTGGCGCTGCTTCACCAGTACCGCTACGCGGCCGGGGGCTACATCTGGGAGATTCCCGCCGGCACATTGAACCCGGGCGAGCCGCCGTTGCAGTGCGCTGGCCGCGAGCTGCGCGAGGAGACGGGGCTCGTCGCCGGTGAGCTGATCCTGCTCGGAAGCGTGCTGACCACGCCCGGATTCTGCGACGAACGCATCCATCTGTTCCTCGCCCGGCGCCTTACAGTAGCGACCCAGGAGCTCGACCACGATGAGGTCCTGAGCGTGAGCCGGCGGCCGCTCGCGCAGGCGCTCGAGATGATCCAGCGCGGCGAGATTCAGGACGCCAAGTCGATCGCGGGCTTGCACCTGGCCGCGGCGCATCTCGCCGCCAACGGCGCCTGACGTCAGCCGGCGCGCAGCCGGCGGATGCCGAGCCAGGCCAGCGCGGCCAGGCAGCCCGCAGCGCCGCTGCACAGAGCGGACGGCGTGCCGAAGCGCGCCGCGACGGCGCCGAGCGCGAGGCAACCGACCGCGGCGGTGCCTTGATGCATCAGCGTATACACGGCCATGACGCGGCCGCGGTAGGCGTCCTCGACGCCGAGCTGCACGAGGATGTTCGAGGCATTGAAGTACAGGATGCCGCCACCGCCGACCGCGGCCAGCGTGACCAGTGCGAGCGCGTAGCTACGCGACTCGGCAAAGGCAACCAGCGCGAGCGAAAAGACGAGCAGCCCGATCGGCATCAGGCGGCGGTACTGCTCCATGCCGAGCTGCAGACCGGCCAGCACCACGGCGCCGAGGCCGGCGCCGACCCCGGCCGCGGCCATCAGCACGCCGTAGCGCCACGCATCGAGGGTCAGCACGGTGCGCGCCATGTCCGGGAGCAGGATGCGATAGGGCACCCCGAACGCACTGACGACCCCGACCACCACGAGCACTGCCCACAGCTCGCGCCGCGCCATGGCGTAGCGGATGCCAGCGCGCAGATCCATCGGCTCGCCGGCGGCCGGCAGACCGACGGCGGTGGCGGGCTGGTCCGTGTCGATCAGCCACAGGCCCCAGAGGACGAAGACGTAGCTGATCGCGTTGACCAGGAAACACAGGCCCTCGCCGACGGCCGCGACCACCAAGCCTCCGATCGCCGGGCCGGCGATGCGCGCGACGTTGAAGCCCGTCGCGTTGAGCGCGATGGCGTTCGGCAACTGGGCGCGGCCAACCAGGTCGACCACGAAGGCCTGCCGGGCGGGCATGTCGAAGGCGTTGATCGCGCCGAGCGCGGCGGCGAGCGCGATGATGTGCCATGGGCGGATGACGCCGCTCAATGTGAGCACCGCCAGCGCGAGCGCCTGCAGCAGCGAGAGCGCTTGCGCGATCATGATCACGCGGCGGCGGTCGGCGCGATCGCTGACCACGCCGCCGAGCAGCACCAGGGCGAGCATCGGCGCGGCGGAGGCGGCGCCGAGCACGCCGAGCATGAAGGGGCTCTGGTCGAGCCGCAGCAGCAGCCAGCCCTGTGCCGCCGACTGCATCCAGGTGCCGACCAGCGATGCCCACTGGCCGAGCCAGAACAGCCGGTAGTTGCGCCGGCCGAGCACCGCGTAGCCCTTGAGGAAGCGCGGGGGCATAGCGCGCCACCCTAGCGGCTTCCCCGCGCGGCTGCGAGGTGCAGTTGCGCGGGATCGGTTACGCGAGCCGCTCGCCGACGGCGGCGTGGATCGCGCGCGGGCTGCGCACGGCGTGGGCCTGCGGCGCCTTCGTCTCGGGCGCGGCCAGGGGCAGGCGGACGCGGAACCACGCGCCGCCCTGCGACTGAGCGTCGAGCGCGATGTCGCCGCCGTGTGCAACGGCGATGGCGCGCGCGATGTAGAGGCCGAGGCCGGTGCTGCGGCGTCCGGCCGTGTCGCTGCCGTTCTGGAAGCGGGCGAACAGCGTCGCCGCGCGCTCCGACCCGATCCCGGGGCCGCTGTCCCCGATCGTCACCACGGCTTGGCCTTCCTCGAGCGCAGTGCGGAGAACGATCCGCCCGCCCTCGGGCGTGAACTTCACCGCGTTGTCGAGCAAGTTGGCGAACGCGCGTTCGACCTGCGGCGGATCGATCCACGCCAGCGGTAAGCTCGGATCGAGCTCGAGTTGCACGGCGACGGCCTTCAGATCCAGCGCCGGCTGGTACGACTCGACCAGGTCCGCCACCAGCTGGTTGAGCGGCGCGCGGCGCGGGAACACCTGGATGCCGCGCGTTTCGATGCGCCCGAGATCGAGGAAGTTCATGGTCAGGGCTTCCATGCGGCGCAAGCTCACCATGACCTGCGCGGCCAGCTTCTGCGGCGGCGCGTTGTCGCGGCCGAGCTGCTCGTAGAGGAGCGCCGCCGACTGCTGCGCGACCCACAACGGTTGTTTGAGGTCGTGCGTGATCAGCGACAGGAACTCCGTGCGCGCCGCTTCGCGCTGCTTGGCGGCCGCGGCGGCGATCTGTCCGCGCCGCACGCGGTCGACGAAGAATCCGTAGAACGCCCCGGCCAGCAAGAAGAAGGGCATGCGCAGCAAGATGGCGGGCTTCAGCACTTCGTCGAGGCCGTAGCGGGCGAAGAGAAAGGCGAAGTACGCAATGCTGGTGACGACCGGCGCGAACAGGCTGAGCGAGAGCCGGTCGCTGATCGAGGCGAGCAGGATGATGACGAAGTAGAACACGAACACATCGGTGTTGGCGTCGGGCATCATGTAGAGCGCGAAGGAAATCGCGGCGGTATCGACCAGCACCAGGCCGACGTCGAACGCGGCGCTGGCGAGCACGCGTCCCGGCAGGGCGGCGATGAGCACGTTGCTGCCCAGATAGATGACCACAAAAGCGAGCAGTGCGGGCGGCAATACGGGCGCCTTGGAGCTGAAGATGAGCAGGTACCCAATGGCGAGGGTCAATCCGGTGCGGACGAGCAGCAGCAGCCGCCGCTTCT
The DNA here is from genome assembly GCA_964455095.1 of uncultured Binatia bacterium (SeqCode). Classification (GTDB taxonomy): domain Bacteria; phylum Desulfobacterota; class Binatia; order HRBIN30; family CADEER01; genus CAYVUV01. The sequence continues at coordinate 47,836 of CAYVUV010000191.1, read as the reverse complement.
CGGTCAAGGAGGTCGCGTACTCCCCCACCTGTTCCAACCCGCTCTCAGTTTTCGGCGCTGCCATAACTCCTCCCCTCGTGGGTGCCCGCTCTACCAACGCAGGCGGACGTCGTTGCCATCGCAGTGCATCTCGCGTGCCCACTCGCATCAATGGCGCGTCGGACGAGGTTGGAGGGCGTTTCTGTACCGCGCCGGCTCCGGCCTGACACCCGACGCCGCCTTTTCGCCAAAACCGTTGCATCGGTGACGGCTGTCCGCGGCCCCGTTCGCCGATTGACCGGCGCACGTACAGGCGCTACCGGGACCGCATGGACTTGACGTATTCGCCGGCCGAAGAGGGTTTCCGGTCCGATCTGCGCGCCTGGCTGACCGCCAATCCGCCCGGCCCGGAGCCCGAGTCGCTCGACGCCTGGGTGGCCTACGGCAAGGACTGGCAGCGGCGGCTCTTCGAAGCCGGGTGGTGTGGCGTGCATTGGCCAGCCGAATACGGTGGCCGCGGCGCCTCGGTCATCGAGCAGATCCTCTTCGAAGAGGAGATGGCGCGGGCCCAGGCGCCACTGCTGATCAATCTGGCCGGTTTGACCATGGGCGGGCCGGTGCTGATCGCGCACGGCACCGAAGCGCAGAAGCAGCGCCATCTGAAGCGCATCCTCGCCGCCGACGAGATCTGGTGTCAGGGCTTCTCGGAACCCAACGCGGGTTCCGACCTGGCGGCGCTCAAGACCCGCGCCGTGCTCGACGGCGATTCGTTCGTGGTCAACGGACAGAAGGTGTGGACCAGTTTCGCGCGCTATGCCGACTGGTGCATGCTGCTGGTGCGCACCGATCCCGAGGCGCCCAAGCACCGCGGCATCACGTTCCTGCTCGTCGACATGCGCAGCCCGGGGATATCGGTGCGGCCGCTGCGGCAGATCAGCGGCGAGGACGACTTCAACGAGGTGTTCTTCGAGGACGTGCGCGTGCCGCGCGCCAACGTCATCGGGGCGATCAACGGCGGCTGGGACATCGCCATCACGACGCTCATGCACGAGCGCCAGACGCTGACCTTCAGCCGCCAGTTGCAGTCGCGCCGGGCCCTGCACGACCTGCTCGCCCTGGCGCGGCGGCCGACGCGCGGCGCCCCGCTGGCGCGCGACCCGCTGGCGCGCCAGCAGCTCGCCGCCGCCTACATCGACAGCGAGGCAATGCGCTACACGGCCTTGCGCAACCTGACGCGCGTGTTGCGCGGCGGCGTGCCGGGGCCGGAGGGTTCGATCGAGAAGCTCTTCTGGAGCGAGATGTATCAGCGCATGCTCGAGGGGGCGCTGGCGCTGCAGGGTCCGTTCGGCCAGCTGATGCAGGGCTCGCCGCACGCCGTCGACGACGGTCGCTGGGGGCACCTGATGCTCTACTCGCGCGGCCGCACGATTGCCGCCGGATCGTCGGAGATCCAGCGCAACATCATCGCCGAGCGCGTGCTCGGCCTGCCGCGCGGACGGTCATGAGCGGCGCGCCGACTCGGGTGGTGACCGACTCGATGATCGGTCTCGCCATGCGCGACATCGACGTGTGGTCGCCGCGTGTCGCGGTGGTGCTCGGCCAGAACCCCGGCCCGTTTACGGGTCCGGGCACCAATACCTACCTGGTCGGGACCAGTCGCCGCCCGTTGCTGCTCGACACCGGGCAAGGCGTGCCGCAGTACCTGCCCCTGCTGGAGCGCGGCATGCGCGAGGTCCGCGACGCCGACTCTCTGCAAGAGATCGTGCTCACGCACGGCCATGCCGATCACCTGGGCGGTGTCGAAGGTGTGCGGGCCCGCTTCGGTCCGCTACGCGTCAGCAAGAAGCCATGGCCCGAGCGCGACGGCGCGCTGGTCGCGGACGCCATCGACGAGGGCGACGAGATCCGCACCGACGGGGCGACGTTGCGCGCGCTGTGGACCCCGGGCCATGCGCAGGACCATCTCTGCTTCTACCTGGCCGAGGAGAAGGCGCTCTTCACCGGCGACGTCGTGCTCGGGGCCGGCACCACCGTCATTCCGCCCGACGGCGACCTCGGCGATTATCTGGCCTCGCTGCGGCGCATCCTGGCGCTCGATCTGGACGTGATCTATCCCGCGCACGGGCCGATGATTCGCACGCCGCGCGCCAAGGTCGAATCCTACCTGGCGCACCGCGCGCTGCGCGATCAACAGATCCTCGATGGCCTGCGCGCCGGGGTGCGCACCGTGCCCGCGCTGGTGAAGCGCATCTACGCCGATGTGCCCGAGTTTCTGCACGCCGCCGCGGGCATGTCGGTGCACGCTCACTTGCGCAAGCTGGAGCGCGAAGCACTGGTCGCGCGCGACGGCGACGACGCCTGGGTGCTCAGCTAGCGGTCGCGGTCAGGAGCGCTCCGAGCAGCACAGGCGGACGAGCTCACGCAGGTGCGAGGCGCTGGCGTCCTCGAGGTGGTGCACCAGGTCGATCGCCTTCTCCATGCGCTCTTTGCGCAGTGTGTAGCGGGTTTCGCGGCGGAATTTGTCCTCGACCGCCTTGCGCCGGTCGTCGAAGGCGCGGCCGCCGGCACCAGTCGGTGTTTCCTGCTCCATGTCGAAGCTGCGGCCGTCCTCCATCTCGATGCGCACGCGCGCCCCGAACGACGTCTTGAAGCCGCTCAGGTCGGCAGTCGCCAGGTCGAGCGTGGCGCGCGTCTCGCCGTTCTCGCTCACCATGCGCACGGGCGAGCGCTCGTGCATGCGCTGCGCCATCGCGTCGTCGAGGGTCAGGCGCACCTTGCTCGCCAGCTCCCAGACGGCTGGGTCCTTGATGCGGTCCTTGGTGAACTGACGCGGCGACAGCTCGCGGTCGATCAGCGCCACGGCCGCGTTGTAGGCGACCGAGAAGCTGAGCGTCGTCGGCAGCGTCTCGGGCCCTTTGACGTAGGGGGCCGACAGCGCGTCCATGCCGAGCGTCAGCGGACCAGCCGCGATGTGCACCGCGCGGATCTTTTTCGCGTCGAGATGATGCTGGCGCACCAAGCCCAGCAAGCAATCGATGAAGGCATCGATGTACGCGCAGCCGGGGTAGACTTTGTAGCACAAGGTCTCGGTGAGCCACACTTTGCCGAAGCCGTCGAACGCACCCGGCAGCGCCTGGTGCGCGAACATCTGCAGGAAGCCCTGCTGGCTCTCGAATACGTCGCTGGCGCCGCGCATGCCGTTGGCGGCCAGCTCGGCCGCCTGCACGCCCTGGGGCGCGCTCATCGACGCCAACAAGACCTTGGCGTCCGAGCCGAAGAACGCCGTCGGCAGACAGAAGGGCGGTTGCAGCATGGCGATGCCGATCGCGTTCTCGGTCTGGGCGCGATCGAGCTTCATCACCTTGGCGGCGATCACCGCGGCGCCGATCTGGTGCAGAAACGACCACATCTGGCCGTTCAACGGGCCGAGCAGCGCCGCGGCGCCGATGCGGCCCTCGATCTCGTTGGCGACCACCTGCGCGACCAGGAACTCCTGACCGCTGATGCCCAGCTTCTCCGCCAGCGCCAACGTCACCAGCACCGCGGAGTGCCCGGTGTGCCCGGCAAACAGGTAGTCGTCGTAGTCCAGCGCCATGCTGAGCGCCGTATTGCCGAAGATCGCATAGTGCGCCGCCGTGCGTTCCCCCGACGGGATCAGGGTCGCTTCTTTGCCCCCGGACCACTCTTTGACCGTCCGACTGGTGAGCCGGCCCGCTTCGCTGAAATGGCCGGCGTGGACCGAAGCGAGGACGCTCAGGATCTGGTTCTTCGCTTCTTCCACCACGCGGCGGGGCAGCTCCTCGTACGTCACCGCCGCCACCCACTCGGCCATGCGGCCAGAGATACTGCTGCTGCTCATTCAATGCCTCCAGGGAAATCAGCTCGGCACTGTACCTGAAAGGCCGCGCGCTGTGCCAGCGCACCGCTGAGCACTGCCCCGCGCCGCGCCCGGCGCGCCGGCGCGGTTATCGCCTATCTGTGCCGCTGCGCAGCGCTTGAATTAGTCATCGGGTTTGGACATAAGAATTACAGATCCGAGCTACTTGACGGCTAGGAGGGATGGCCATGGCGGAGGTTCGCAAAGGCAAGAAGCGCGGCCAGATCGGCGCGCAGATCTTCGCGCAAGTCGAGCGTCTGGTTGCCGATCAGAAGCTCTCGCGTGCGCATGCCTTCAAGCGCGTCGCGCAGAAAACGGGGCGCAAAGAGGGCACCGTGTCCGCCAACTACTACCGCGTCGCGCGCAGCCGCGGCGTCGCGCTGCGCCGGCGGGGCGGCGCGGGCGCGTCGAAGTCCACCCTGGTCACGCGGATTCTGCGGACGATCGAAGCCCTTGCCGAGCTGATCCGCCAACAGGAAGCGGAGCTGGTGCACCTGCGCCAGGAGAACCGGCGCTTCGCCGCGATTCGCAAGCTGGTCGGCAAGGCGTGAGGCGCGGGCGCGGCGCCTTGACTCACCCGGTCGCGCTCCCTACAAGCTGCGCTTCGGACTCATGCGTTTCGTCATTCTGTTTCTCGCCTCGGTCGGCTTCACCGGCTACTTCCCGGTCGCCTCCGGGACGGTCGGGTCGCTGGTGGCGATTCCGCTCTTCCTGTTCAGCGCCGACGCGCAGATCGTGTCGATCCCGCTCACCCTGGCCGTCTTCGCCCTGGCGACGCTCGTCTCCTGTTGGATCGCCGGCCGCGCCGAAGGCATTTTGCGCGAGCACGACAGCCACGCGATCGTGCTCGACGAAGTCGTGGGCTACATGGCAGCCACGCTTCTGCTGTCCCCGACCTGGGCGCATGCCGGCGTCGCCTTCCTGATCTTTCGCGTCTTCGACATCGTCAAACCCTTCCCGGCGGGGTACATCGACGCGCATTTGCCGGGCGGTTACGGGGTCGTGCTCGACGACGTCGTGTCGGGCATCTATGCCAACCTGGCCACGCGCGCGATCTTCTGGGTCGTCTGAAACAGCGGGGGGCACAGCGATGCGGGCGGCGATTCTCAGCACCGGCGACGAGCTCACGACCGGGCGCACACTCGACACCAACGCCAATTTCATCGCGGATCGGCTCGTCGGTGCCGGCTTCGATATCGTCGCGATGATGGTTGTCGGCGATTATCCCGAACGCATTGCGTGGGCCTGGCAGGCGGCGCTCGACGAGGCCGACGTCGTCATCAGCACCGGTGGGCTCGGCCCGACGGCCGACGACCTCACGACCGAGACGCTCGCACAAGTCGCGGGCCAGCACCTCGTGCTCGATCAAGCGGTCGCCGACCGCATCCGCCAGATGTTTGCCGCCATGGGCCGCGACATGCCCGAGAACAATCTCAAGCAGGCGATGTTCCCCCACGGCGCGACGATCATCCCCAACGCGCTCGGCACCGCTCCGGGCTACCGCCTGGCCGTGCCGGGTCCGGCCGGGGGCAGCCGGCACTGCGTCGTATTGCCGGGCGTGCCGCGCGAGATGAAGCCGATGCTCGAAGAGCAGGTGCTGCCCTGGTTGGTGGCGCTGCGCGGGAGTCCCGACGTCTACCGCAGCCACACGTTTCAGACCTTCGGTATCAGCGAGTCGGCGCTCGACGAAGCGGTGGCGGGTGCCATCGATGCGCGTCTCGGCCGGGTCGCCTTCCGCGCGGCCTTCCCGCAGATCTCCGTGCGCGTCACCGTGCACGCGCCGCCCGAGCTCGTCGACGCGCGCCTCGCCGAGGTGGCGGCGCGGCTGCGCGAGCGGGTCGGTCCGTATTGCTACGGCGAGGGCGACGTGACGATGGAAGCGGTTGTCGGCCAGCTGCTCGCCGCGCGGGGTGCGACGATCGCCGTCGCCGAGTCGTGCAGCGGCGGGCTGATCGGCCACCGTCTCACCGACGTGCCGGGCAGCTCGGCGTACTTCGCAACCGACGTGGTGGCCTATACCAATGCCGTAAAGGTCTCGGTGCTGGGCGTGCGGGAGGCGACCCTGGCGGCGCACGGCGCGGTGAGCGTCGAGGTCGCCGCCGAGATGGCCGACGGCGTGCGGCGATTGGCGGGCAGCACCATCGGCCTCGCCACGACGGGGATCGCCGGTCCCGACGGCGGCACCGCGGACAAACCCGTGGGGACTGTTTGTGTGGCGCTGGCCACGGCGGAACAGCATTACGCCCGGCGCTACCAGCTCTGGGGCACGCGCGATTGGGTCAAGTTGCTCACCTCGCAGATCGCCCTCGATTGGGTGCGGCGAGTGCAGCTGGGCGAAGACCCGACCGCGTCGGCCATTCTGCGCAAGTGAGATGACCGGCGCATCGGACCCTGGTGCCGGACATGCGGCGGCCAGCGGCGAGCGCGTGCGGAGCTTTCTCGCCATCACTCTTGCCCCGGCGATTCACGACGCGCTCGTGCGGGTGAAGCGCGAGCTGGCGGCGCTCGAGGCAGACGTCCGTTGGGTGCGCGACGACGCTTTGCACGGCACGGTCAAGTTCCTCGGCGCGGTGGCGTTGCCGGTGCTGCGCGAGATGCAGGTCGCGCTCGGCGCGGCGCTGCGCGACTTTCCGGGTTGCACGGTCGAAGTCGCCGGCCTGGGGGCGTTTCCAAGTGTGCACCGGCCGCGTGTCGTCTGGGCCGGTGTGGAAAGCGCGGCGTTGCCGCGGCTGGCAGAGCGCATCGACAGCGCGCTCGCCGCCTTAGGCTTCGCGCCCGAAGAGCGTCCGTTTCAGGGCCACATCACCCTCGGCCGTGTGCGCGGGCGGCGCGGACTGGAATCGCTGCAGACGGCGATCGAGGCGCGGCGGACCGCCCGCTTCGGCCACTGCGAGATCGCCGAGCTGACGGCGTTCGGCAGCGACTTGCGCCGCGACGGCGCAGTCTATACGAAGCTGTGGGCAGCCCCTTTCGGCGGCGCCTAGAAGGAGAGTCACATGGCATTGGACACCAACCGCGAGCGCGCGCTCGACCTCGCCGTCAGCCAGATCGAGAAGCAGTTCGGCAAGGGCGCCATCATGAAGCTGGGGGCCGGCGCCGTGGCGCCCGAGTTGCCGGTCATCTCGACGGGCTCGATCGGGCTCGACATCGCGCTCGGCGTCGGCGGGCTGCCGCGCGGCCGGGTGGTCGAGATCTACGGTCCCGAATCCTCCGGCAAGACGACCCTGGCCCTGCAGGTGATCGCCTGCGCGCAACGCGACGGCGGTGTGTGTGCCTTCGTCGACGCCGAGCACGCCCTCGATGTCCACTACGCCAAGAAACTCGGCGTGAACACCGAAGAGCTCCTGATCTCGCAGCCCGACAACGGCGAGCAGGCGCTCGAGATCGCCGAAACGCTCGTGCGCAGCGGCGCCATCGACGTGCTGGTGGTCGACTCGGTGGCCGCGCTCGTGCCGCGCGCCGAGATCGAGGGCGAGATGGGCGAGCCCCAGATGGGGCTACAGGCGCGGCTCATGTCCCAGGCGCTGCGCAAGCTCACCGGCACCATCTCGCGCTCCCAGACCATCATGATCTTCATCAACCAGATCCGCATGAAGATCGGCGTCATGTTCGGCAACCCCGAGACCACCACCGGCGGCAACGCGCTCAAGTTCTACGCCACGGTCCGCCTCGACATCCGCCGCACCGGCTCGATCAAGCAGGGCGAGGAAGTCATCGGCAGCCGGACGCGCGTGCGCGTGGTGAAGAATAAAGTGGCGCCCCCGTTCAAAGAGGCAGAGTTCGACATACTGTACGGCGTCGGCATTTCGCGAGAAGGCGAGTTGGTAGACCTTGGCACGGATCGTGGTATCGTGGAGAAGAGTGGAGCATGGTACTCGTATGCGGGTGACCGGATCGGGCAAGGCCGCGAGAACGCCAAGGAGTTCTTGCGCCAGCATCCCGAGGTGCTCGACAAGCTCGACAAGCAGTTGCGCGAGCAGTTCGGTGTCGGGGGAGCGTCGACTGGAGCTCCGTCGGAGGACAAGAAGGCAGGAAAATCCGGTAGCTGAGCTGGTGCATCGCGCTCGCCGCTCGATCCCGAGCGGCGCCTGACCGCGGCGGCCCGTTTGCAGCCATCGTTGGGAAGGACATGGAGCTATCCGAGATACTGGCCGAAGCCGTTCGCAATGATGCGTCCGACGTCCTGTTGAAGGTGGGCGTCCCGCCCGCGTTCCGGGTGCGGGCCGACTTTCTTCCCCTCGAGGGCGCGGCGCCGCTGGACGGGCCGGCCATCCAGCACATCGTCGACGGCCTGCTCGACGGCATGCGCCGCGAGCGCCTGGCCGCCGAGATGCAGGTCGATCTCGCCTACGATCACCCGGACCTCGGCCGCTTCCGCGTCAACATCTTTCGCCAGCGCGGTCATCTGAGCCTGGTCATCCGCGTCATCCCGGGGCGCATCCGCAGCGTCGCCGAGCTCAACCTGCCGACGGTCATCGAGCGTCTCGCCACCGAGCGCCGCGGCCTCATATTGGTCACCGGTACCACCGGCAGCGGCAAGAGCACGACCCTCGCCGCGATCATCGACCACATCAACCGCACCCGCCAGGCACACATCATCACCATCGAGGACCCGATCGAATACGTCCACCCCGACCGGCTGAGCTTCGTCAACCAACGCGAGGTCGGATACGACGCGCTCAACTTTGCCTCGGCGCTCAAAGCGGCTTTGCGGCAGAACCCCGACGTGATTCTGGTCGGCGAAATGCGCGACCTGGAGACCATCGAGACCGCGATCATGGCGGCCGAAACCGGGCATCTCGTCATGAGCACGCTGCACACCCTCGATGCGTCGGAAACCATCACGCGTACCATCAGCGCTTTCCCCGAGCACCAACGCGACCAGGCGCGGCTGATTCTCGCCAGCGTCATTCGCGGCGTGGTCAGCCAGCGGTTGATCCCGCGTGCCGACGGGCTCGGCATGGTCCCCGCCGTCGAAGTGCTGGTCGCCAGCGCGCGCGTGCGCGAGTACATCGCGGACAAGCAGAAGGCACGCGATCTCCCCGACGTCATCGCCCAGGGACACACGACCTACGGCATGCAGACGTTCGACCAGTCGCTGATGGCGTTGTTCCGCAGCGGACTGATCAGCTACGACGAAGCGCTGATTCACTGCAGCAATCCGAGCGATTTCGAGCTCAAAGTGCGCGGCATTGCCTCCACCAGCGACTCGCGCTGGGACGACTTCGAGCAGGACGGCAGCGCCGACCACTCCGACCGCAACAAGCTCGACATCGAACGCTTCTGATCCACACCGCGGTCGCCCGCGCCACCGTCCGGGCTGGCACCTTGAACCACCGCACCCTATCCACTACAGGTTCGAGGATGACCGGCGCCGAGATTCGCAGCAGTTTCTTGGAGTTCTTCCGCGCCCGCGGCCACGAGGTCGTGCGCAGCTCCTCGATTGTGCCCGAGAACGACCCGACGCTGCTGTTCACCAATGCCGGGATGGTGCAGTTCAAGAATGTCTTTCTCGGCCGCGAGAAACGCGCCAACCCGCGTGCGGCCAGCGCGCAGAAGTGCCTGCGCCTGAGCGGCAAGCACAACGACCTCGAGGAGGTCGGCCGCGACACGTATCACCACACCCTGTTCGAGATGCTCGGCAACTGGTCGTTCGGCGAGTACTACAAGAAGGAAGCGATCGCCTGGGCCTGGGAGCTCCTCACTGACGTGTGGCAGCTACCCAAGGCCAAGCTCTGGGCGACGGTGTACCGCACCGATGACGAGGCCGAGGCGCTGTGGCGCGGCGAAACCGACATCGTTCCGACCCAGATCCTGCGCTTCGACGAGAAGGATAATTTCTGGGAAATGGGCGACACCGGTCCGTGCGGCCCGTGCTCGGAGATCCACATCGACCGCGGACCGGGGGCGTGCGACAAGCAGCACGTCGCCGGACACCAGTGCGCCGTCAACGTCGGTTGCTCGCGCTACATCGAGCTGTGGAACCTGGTGTTCATCCAGTACGACCGCCAGGCCGACGGCTCCCTGGCCGAGCTGGCCGCCAAGCATGTCGACACCGGCATGGGCCTCGAGCGCGTCGCCGCGGTGATGCAGCGCGTGCCGTCCAACTACGACACCGACCTCTTTCGCCGCCTGATCAGCTTCGTCGAGCAACAGTCCGGCCGGCGCTACGGCGCCGCCGAGTCCGACGACCTCGCCATGCGCGTCATCGCCGACCACAGCCGCGCGCTCAACTTCATGATCGCCGACGGCGTCACGCCCGCCAACGACGGCCGCGGCTACGTCCTGCGCCGTATCTTGCGCCGCGCCGCGCGCCACGCCCGCGGGCTGGGCTTCGAGGCCCCGTTCCTCTACCGCATGAGCGAGCCGGTCGGTGAGGTGATGGGCGCCGCCTACCCCGAGCTGATCGAGCGGCGCGCCTACATCCAGGAGGTCGTACGCACCGAAGAGGAGCGCTTTGCCGAGACCCTCGACAAGGGCCTGGCGCTGCTCGCACAGGAGCGCGCCACCCTGAAGCAGACGGGCCAGGCGACGCTGCCGGGCGACGTGGCGTTCAAGCTCTACGACACCTTCGGCTTCCCGATCGACATGACCGAAGACATTCTGCGCGAGGACCACCTCGCCGTCGACCAGGCCGGCTTTCAAGCCTGCATGGACGCCCAGCGCCGCCGCGCCCGCGAGGCGCGCAAGGCCGGTCCGGCGCTGGCGGGGTTGGACGGCGGCGCGCAGTCGCGCTTCGTCGGCGACCGCGTCTACGAGTGGGAATCGCCGGTGGTGGCGGTGGCGGTCGACGGCAGCGATCGCACCGAGGCGCGCGCCGGTGACAGCGTGCAGATCATCACGGCCGAGACGCCCTTTTACGGCGAGTCGGGCGGTCAGGTCGGCGACCGCGGCGTCATCACGACGGCCGACGGCACGCTGGTCGAGATCACCGACACGCACAAACCGCGCGGTGATTTGACCGTCCACGTCGGCACCGTCGTACGGGGCGCGTTATCCAGCGGCGCACGAGCCGTGCTGCGCGTCGACCGCGTGCGGCGCGACGCGGTACGGCTCAACCACTCGGTGACGCACATCCTGCACGCCGTGCTGCGCCGCGTGCTCGGCGCGCATGTGCGCCAGGCGGGTTCGTTGGTCGCCCCCGAGCGCCTGCGGTTCGACTTCACCCACACCGGGGCGCTCGACGATGCTGTGCTCCAGCGCATCGAGGAAGACGTCAACGCGCACGTGCGCGAGAACGCCGCGGTGTCGACCGAGGAGATGGGGTACGACGACGCCATCAAGGCGGGCGCGTTGGCCTTCTTCGGCGACAAGTACGGCGACCGTGTGCGCGTTGTGCGTATGGGCGATTTCTCCACCGAGTTGTGTGGCGGCACCCACGTGCAGCGCTCGGGCGACATCGGCCTCTTCAAGCTGCGCGCCGAGAGCGGCGTCGCGGCGGGCACGCGGCGCATCGAAGCCATGACGGGTATCGGGGCACTGGAGTGGGTGCAGGGCCGCGAGCAGGCGTTGCGCCAGGTCGCTGCGCTGCTGCGCGGCAGCGACGAGGACCTCGCCGAGCGCGTCGAGCGCCTGCTCGGCCAGCAACGCGAGCTCGAGAAACAAGTCGCGCAGCTGCAGCGCCAGGCGGCCGGACAGCAGAGCGGCGATTTGCTCAGTCAGGCACGCACCGTCAACGGCAAGCAGGTCATCGCCTGCGAAGTGGAGGCGGCGGATTCCAAGCGCCTGCTCGAGATCGCCGATCAGCTGCGCGAGCGCCTCGGCTCGGGCGTGGTCGTGCTCGCCAGTCGCCACGACGGGGAAGTGCGGCTGCTCGCGGCGGTGACCAAGGACCTCGCCGGACAGGTGCACGCCGGGAAATTGGTCAGTCAGATCGCGCCGATCGTCGGCGGCAAGGGCGGTGGCCGCCCGGAGCTCGCGCAGGCCGGTGGCTCGAATGCCGCCAAGATTCCCGAGGCGCTGGCGCGCGCCCTCGAGCTGGTCCCCTAGGTCGCCGACGGTGCTGGACGATACGCTCGAGATTCGCTTCGGAGATCATCAGCGTTTCCACACCCTGCTCGGCCACCACGACGAGCACATCAAGACCGTCGAACGCGCCCTGGGCGTGCGCATCGGCACGGCGGACACGACGCTGCTGATCTCGGGCGACACGGTCGATCGCGAGCTCGCCGGGCGCGTGTTCAACGAGCTCTACGGCCTGGTCGAATCCGACTACCCCATCTACCCGAGCGACGTCGACTACGCGGTGCGCATCCTGCGCCGCGACCGCGGCGCCAAGCTGCGCGACATCTTCCTCGACGCGATCTACATCACCGCGCACAAGCGCGTCATCACGCCGAAGAGCGTCGCGCAGAAGGCCTACATCGAAGCGATCCGCAACTACGACATCGTCTTCGGCATCGGCCCGGCGGGCACCGGCAAGACGTACCTGGCCATGGCCATGGGCATTGCCGAGCTGATGCACGAGCGCTGCGCGCGCATGGTGCTCACCCGGCCGGCCGTCGAAGCGGGTGAGAAGCTCGGGTTCTTGCCCGGCGATCTGGCCGAGAAGGTGAATCCCTATCTGCGGCCGCTCTACGACGCGCTGCACGACATGGTGGACTTCGACCGCGCCCGCAAGATGATCGAGCGCGGCACCATCGAGGTGGCCCCGCTCGCCTTCATGCGCGGGCGCACGCTCAACGACTCGTTTGTCATCCTCGACGAGGCGCAGAACACGACCGGCGAGCAGATGAAGATGTTCCTCACCCGCTTGGGCTACGGTTCGAAGGCCGTGATCACCGGCGACGTCACCCAGATCGACCTTCCGTCGGGCAAGCCCTCCGGTCTGAAGGAGGCGCAGGTGATCCTCAACGGCGTTCCGGACATCGCCTTCTGCCAATTCACCGAGAACGACGTCGTCCGCCACCGCCTGGTGCGCGACATCATCGCCGCGTATGAGCGCTCCGACGCCGCGCGCCGGCCGCCCGATGGCCGCGGCGAGCCGCCGGCCACCTGAGCCCGCCGTGCCGGTCTCGGTCAGCACACGGCGGCGCTGGCCCGGCGTGCGCGCCGCGCAGGTGCGCCGCGACGCCACCCGGATGCTGGCGGCGCTCTCCGTCGACGCGGAGCTCAGCGTCGCGCTGGTCGACGACGCGGAGATGCGCGGGCTCAACGCGACCTATCGCGGCACCGACCGCCCCACCGACGTGTTGGCGTTCGCGCAGCACGAGGGCGAGAACATCGCCCTGCATCCCGAGCTGCTCGGCGACGTGGTGATCTCGCTCGACACGGCCGCGCGTCAGGCGGCTCAGCGCGCGGCGGCGGTGGCGGACGAGGTGCGGACGCTGCTCGCCCACGGCTTGCTGCACCTGCTCGGCTACGATCACGAGCGCTCGCCGGCGGAGGCGCGGCGCATGTTCGCCGCGCAGCGGCGGCTGCTGCGCCGGCTCGCGGACCTCGACCGCGCAGCGGCCGGGGCTCGCTTGCCTTCGCCGCGCCGCACGTGAATGATGGCGGCGCGGCTGGCGCTTGCCCGGTCCAAATCCCTCCCAGGAGCTGACTCGCCATGGATGTCGAACTGAACGAGCTGAAAGAACGCGCCGCTGCCGTCGAGGAGCGCCTGGCGGCGTTCGGGAGGTATCTTTGACGCCCCACAGCGCGAAACGCGGCTCGAAGAGCTGGATCTCGTCTCGGCCGACCCCGATTTCTGGAAGGACAGCCAGAAAGCGCAAGAGGTGTTGCGCGAGCGCTCGACGCTGAGCGCGCCGCTCGCCGCCTGGCGCAAGCAGCTCGCCGAGCTCGACGAGGCCAAGCTCTACCTCGAGCTGGCGGTGGAGGATACCGACGCGGCGGCCGAAGCGGCCAAGAAGCTCGAGGAGATCGAGGGGGCGCTGCATCACCTCGATTTGCAACGCATGCTCGGCGGCGAGCACGACGCCGGCAACGGCATCGTCACGCTGCACTCAGGTGCCGGCGGCACCGAATCGCAGGACTGGGCCGAGATGCTGCTGCGCCAGTACCTGCGCTGGTGCGAGCGGCGCGGCTACCGCACCGAGCTGGTCGACGTGCAGCCCGGCGAGGGAGCCGGGATCAAGAGCGCGACGTTCACTGTCGAAGGGCCCTACGCCTACGGCTACCTGAAGTGCGAAGCCGGCGTGCACCGGCTGGTGCGCATTTCGCCGTTCGACTCCAATGCGCGCCGCCACACCTCGTTCGCCTCGGTCTTCGTCTTTCCCGAGATCGACGACAGCGTCGAGGTCGAGGTCGACGAAGCGGACCTGCGCGTCGACACCTACCGCTCGAGCGGCGCCGGCGGTCAGCACGTCAACAAGACCGACTCCGCGGTGCGCCTGACCCACTTGCCGACCGGCATCGTGGTGGCCTGCCAGAACGAGCGCTCGCAGCATAAGAACCGCGCCACGGCGATGAAGATCCTACGCGCCAAACTGTACGAGCTCGAGCTCGAAAAGCAGCGCGAGCGCATGGACGCGCTGCACAAGACCAAGAAGGAGATCGCCTGGGGCAGCCAGATCCGCTCGTACGTGCTGCACCCGTACCGGATGGTGAAAGACCACCGCACCGGGGAGGAGACGGGCAACGCCGATGCGGTGCTCGACGGCGATCTCGATCGCTTCATCGAAACGTATCTGCAGCAGACCAACGCCTGACCGTCGGCGCGCGTTTTCGCGCGACTTTCGCCGCCGCCCCCCCGCGTGGTAGTGGCAGCGGGTCGTGCGCGAGAAGCTCCATCTCTATCTGCTCGATCGGCCGGCGGGCGCCAGTCCGCGCGAGTTGCTGGACCTCGTCTTCACGCAGCCGGGCGCCGATGCGGAGTTCGGCCCCCGTTTCGTGCGCACGCTCCTCGCCGACGATGCGCGCTTTGCGTGGAGCGCCGAAAGCGGGCGCTGGATTGCGACGGCGCACGCGGCGCTGGCGCGCCCATTGTCGGAGGCGTCCTTCGTCGTGGTCGATCTCGAGACCGCCGGTGGTCAGCCGGCGGGTGGCACGGGCATCATCGAGATCGGCGCGGTGCGCGTCGACGGTGGCCGCATCGGCGCGCGCTTCGCACAGCTCGTCAATCCGGGCCGCCGGTTGCCTCCGTTCATCACCCAGCTCACCGGCATCAGCGACGACATGCTCGCCGACCAGCCGCCGATCGAACAGGTCATGGGGCGCTTCCTCGCCTTTGCCGGCGACGCGGTGTTGGTGGCGCACAACGCCCGTTTCGATCTGTCGTTCCTGAACGCGGCGCTGCAGGCGCTGGACGGCCGCACGCTGCACCAGCCCCATCTCTGCACCTTGCGTCTGGCGCGACGGCTCCTACCGACGTTGCGCCGCCGCGGGCTCGACTCCGTGGCAGGGCATTTCGGCATCCCGCTGATCGACCGCCATCGCGCTTTGGGCGATGCGCTGATGACGGCCGAGATCCTCGTGCACTTTCTCGAGCTGCTCGCCGCGCGCGGCGTGACGCGTCTCGCCCACGTGCTGGATTTCCAATACGGCGCCAGCGACGGCCGGCGCTTCGAATGCGCGCTGCCCGCCGCGCGTGTACAACAACTGCCCGCCGCACCCGGAATCTACCGCTTCAGCGGTGAGGATGGGCGCCTGCTCTACATCGGCAAGTCCAAGAACCTGCGCCAGCGCGTGTCGTCCTATCTCAGCAACGCTGCCGGCCATCGCCCGAAGACCCTCGACCTCATTCGCCACATCCGCGACGTCGCGGTCGAGGAAACCGGGTCGGAGCTCGAGGCGGCCCTGCTCGAAGCCGAACAGATTCGCCGCTGGCAACCGCCCTACAACCGCTTGCGAAAACACCTGCCGCGCATCGCCTTCCTCAAGTTGTCGCTGGCCGACCCCTTCCCGCGCCTGGCCATCACCGCGCGCGTCTCCGGCGGCCGCGCGCGACACATCGGCCCGTTTCGCAGCCGGGCGGCGGCGCAGGAAGTCGCCGACCTGTTGTCGCGCCTGTTCCATCTGCGCACCTGCGCGGGCCGCTTGCAGCCGCATCCGGACTTCAGCCCGTGCGTTCAGGGGCAGGTAGGCGCCTGTTCGATGCCGTGTTGCAGCGCGGTGGTCGAGGCTGCCTATCGCGAGCAAGTGGGGGCGGCGCTGTCGCTCTTCGACGGGGAGATGGACGCCGCCCGCGCCACTGTCGAGCAACGCCGCGAGGCACATGCTGCCGCGCTGCGTTTCGAAGCCGCCGCCCGCGCGCAACGCGACCTCGAGCTGATCGAGCGGCTGCGGCGCATGGGCCGCACACTCGGTTGGGTGATCGACCGGCAGCACTTCGTCGTCATGCAGCCGGCGCGGGCGCAGACGGCGGTTCACGTCTATGTCGCCGCGCACGGCCGCTTGGCGGAACGCTACCAGGTACGACAGGCCGACGAGCTCGAGCCGATCGCCACCCGACTCGCCGTTCAGATCGCCGACCCGAAGGCGCCGCGCCTGGCGCCGGAGGAAGTCGATGCGACGGTGATTCTCGCCGCCTGGTTGCGCGACCGCGGTGAGCGCGATGGCTACGTCTTCCCCGTCACCAGCGCCGCGGCGGTCGCGGGGCAGCTGCCCGAGTGGGCAGCTGCCCTCGCTGCGTTACTGCCGCCCGGCGCGCACCCGCGCGCGCGCGAGGCGGAACATCGAGTGCCAGCGCCGGCCCACCCAGAGCATCACGGGTAGGAGCGCTACCACCGCCAGGTTGCCGCCGCCGTGGGCGTCGCCGCCGGTGGAGCAGCCGCCGCTGCGGCTGGAGAACACACACACCCCGTCAACGCAGTTATCCGGCGAACAGCGGTCGCCGCACGGCCCACCGACCGGGGTCGAGCTCGGCAACCGCGTCGATGTCCGAATCGGCGTCGGCGTCGGCGTCAGTGTCGGCGGTGCCGTACCCTCGACGCAGTTGCCGCTGCCGAGCTCGCAGTGCTCGTCATTCGCGCATTCCAGCAGGAAGCAGCAGACGTTGTTCACGCACGCATTGGTCTGGCACTCCTGCGGCGTGCCACAGCTCGACCCCCCCGGACGGCGGGTGGGAATGGGCGTGGGAGTTCCCACCGGGTTTCCGGTGGCATTCGGCGATTGCGTGACATTGGGGTTCACGGTCGGCGTCGGGGTCTCGAAGCCCGTGCAGATACCGTCGGCGTCACAGAACTCGTCGACCGGATCGCAGCGCGCCTCGCAGCAAATGCCGTCGAACTGATCGCAGACGCGCGAGCCGCACTCGTCATCCTCCTGGCACGGGTCGCCGAGCGGCAGCCGCGGTTGGCACTGTCCTTCGACGCCGGCGACGTTGCAGGCGCCGTTCTGGCAGTCCTGATTGCAGCAGAAGTCGTCGCGGCAGAAACCGGATTGACAGTCGGCGTCTTCGAAGCAATCGACGCCGTCTTCACCGCGGTCGATGCAAATGCCTTCGAAGTCCGGCACGTCGCAGCGCTGCGTGATGGTGCAGTCGAAGTCACAGCAGAAGTTGTCTTTGCAGGTCTTCAAGTCGCAGCGGTCGCCGCTGGCGCAGTCGCCATTGCGCGTGCACTCACGGGTGGGGTCGTTGCGGCAGAGGCTGACGCAATCGATGTCCTCTTCGCAATCCACCGGGTTGACGACGGGAAGACACACGCCCTCGCTGCCCGGCACGTCGCAGCGCTCGGTATCGAAGCACTGCGTGGCGCAGCAGCGACCGTTGGTGCAGCGCCCCGCCAGGCATTCGTCGCCGAGCACGCACTCGGCCCCGTTGGCCTTGTCGCCCGGCGTCGAGACATTGAGGAACGCCTGCACGGCCAGGACGCGCTTGGTGGCGACGGCCAGGTCGGGGGGGCCATCGCCAGTGAGGTCGGGGGCGAGAACGGTGGTCGGCGACTTGCCGATGGAGAACACGGATCCGGCCACGAAGCCGCCCTCGCCGCGACCGGCGAAGACCTGCATGGCGTCGGTCTGCGAGAACCGGCGCGGGTCGGTGATGGCGATCGCAAGGTCGGCGTTGCCGTTGCCGTCGAAATCGCCGACGGTGAGGGCGCGGGCGCGACAGAACAGCCCGCCGGTGAAGAACGGGCACGGCACTTCGAGCCCCGGCTGGGCGCGGAACTGTCCGGTCCCGTCGGCGAGCAACACGTCGACGTTGCTGTTGCCGGTCCCGGTGGGCCGATTGAGCATCACCAGATCCGGCACGGTGTCTCTGTTCAGGTCCTTGACGTTGAAAGCCTCGGGGTTCTCACCGACCAGGAAGCGACGCTCGGGGTCGAACGCCGGGAAACCGGCCGCAACCCGCTGAAAGAGCAGGACGCTGACGTCCTTCACGCGCGGCCCACCGACGTTCAGCGTGATGATGTCGGCTTTCTCGTCTTTGTTTACGTCGACCGCCGCAATCGCCTCCGGGCTGTCGCCCACGGTCAGCTCCGGCCCCACCGAGAAGCGCGGCGGATTCTCACCGTCGTTTAGCCGGACGAAGACGCGGTCCTGACGGCGGTCGGCGATGGCGAGATCGTTGTTGTTGATACCGTCGAAATTGGCGATTGCCACCGCGAAGGGGTTGCGACCGACGTTGACGATGAACGGTGGCAGGAACGTCCCGTCGCCGCGTCCGAGCAGGATCCAAACGCCTTTGGCGCCCTCGTCGGGCACCACCACGTCGGGGTTGTTGTCGGCGTTGAGGTCACCGATGGCCGGCTGACTGAGTGTTTTGCCGAAGCGCAGCGTGGTGCCGGGGTTGAAGCGCTGCGGCGAGGTGGGCGACCCGAGGAGCAAGTTCACCTCGTTGCTCTGCGGGCTGACGACCACGATGTCATCGCGCCGATCGCGGTTGATGTCGCCGGTGGCCATGTATTCCGGCCGCGCCGCGACCGTGAACGGATCGGCGCTGCTGAAACTGATGGCCGCCGTCGCTCCCTGTACGGTGCACAGCAGGACGGCGAGCGAAAAAAGGGCGCTTCTGGGTCGACTCATGCGTTGCTCCATGACCACGGTGAACTGGCCGGTGCGTCTCCGGACTGCGGCGCTCCAGCGGGGTAACGGTGTGCCAAGACTTTCTCGCGAGGGCTGAAATTTGTCAAACAGATTGCTCGATCCACGGCCGGCAGCGCTACTGCAAAGACGGCGCCTTGTGACCTCGGCGGACCTGTGTTGATAATGAACTGGCGGCAGGGCTCACGCAACTTCTTTTCGCTCGCATTTGCGCCACCGATGCTGGCACCTTCGCCAGTCGGCCATGCGGCGGTACATCATGGGACAGCGGTGACAATGCGCACTTTTGCGGTCGGGACGAGCCGGGTCGAGCTCGTCCGCGGTGACCTCACGGCCGAGAGAACGGCGGCGATCGTCAATGCCGCCAACACCACGCTGCTCGGCGGCGGTGGCGTCGACGGCGCCATTCACCGGGCCGGCGGGCCCGCGATTCTCGCCGAATGCCGCGCCCTGGGCGGCTGCGCGACCGGGGATGCCAAGATCACGACGGGCGGGCTATTGCCGGCCAGGCACGTCATTCACACGGTCGGGCCGGTGTACCGCGACGGGCGCCACGGCGAGCCGGCGCTGCTCGCCAGCGCCTATCGGCGCAGCCTCGAGGTCGCCGCTGAGCACGGGTTGGAGTCGGTCGCCTTCCCGTCAATCAGCACCGGCGCCTACGGTTATCCGATCGCGGCGGCGGCGCGCATCGCGCTGGGCACCGTGGCGGAGTACCTGCGCGCGCAGCCGCAGATCGAGCTGGTGCGTTTCGTTCTGTTCAGCGCCGGCGATCTAGCCGTCTACGCCGAGGCGGCGGGCGAGATACTCGCCTGAGGCTGCGCGCCGTCGGGCTCGACGTCGAATCCCATCGCCTCGACCATCGCATGCGCGTCGGTGGAGGCTTGCCCGGGCGTCGTCAGGTAGCCGTCGACGAAGATCGAATTGGCCGCCAACAGGGCCAGGGGCTGAAACCAGCCGAGGTTGAGCTCGCGGCCGCCGGCGACGCGGATCTCGGCGGCGGGGTTGGTCAGCCGGAAGAGGCAGAGCGCCTTCAAGCAGCGCATGGGCGTCAGCTCGCGGTGACTTTCGAACGGGGTCCCCTCGATCGGGATGAGGAAATTGACCGGCAGCGAGTCGACCCGCAGCGCACGCAATGCGAAGGCCAGCTCAACGACGTCCTCATCGCGCTCGCCCATGCCGATAATGCCCCCGCAGCAGGTCGACAACCCGGCGCTGCGCGCGTTCTCGACCGTGCGCACGCGGTCGGCATAGGTGTGCGTCGAACAGATCTCGGCGTGAAAGCGCTCGCTGGTGTTGAGGTTGTGGTTGACCCAGCCGATGCCGGCGCGCTTCAACGAGCGCGCTTGTTCTTCCTCCATCAAGCCGAGCGACACGCAGAGCTCCAAATGGGGAAACTCGGCCTTGATGTGCTGGGCTGCGTCCGCGAAGCGCGCGATGTCGTTCGCGCTCGGCCCGCGGCCGCTGGTCACCATGCAGAAGCGCCGTGCCCCGGCCGCGACGGCGCGGCGCGAGCCGGCGATCAGCTCCTCGACTGCATCGAGGCGGTAGCGCGGGATGGCGGCTTCCGAGACGGCCGATTGCGAGCAGTAGTGGCAATCCTCCGGGCACAAGCCGCTGCGCGCGTTGCGCAGCAGGCAGAGCTTGACGCGGCGCCCGTGGTGATGGGCGCGGACGCGGAACGTCGCGCGCAGCAGCGCCGGGACCTCTTCGTCGGGCGCCTCGAGAATGCGCAGTGCCGTGGCCTGATCGATCTCCTTGCCTTGCAGGACCGAGTCCGCCACCCCCTCCGGCCAGGAGACGCCGGCACTGCTGGCGCTGTGCTCGCGCGCGGGGCTCGGGTGCATGGGTCGGCTCGTACCAACCGGTCGCGCTGGAAGCAAGCCGCCCCGCCCTGATAAGAGTGCGTCTGGATGGCTATGTCGGAGATCCGCGCCCTGCTGCGCGCCGCGTTCGGCATTCTGCCGACCCTCGACCTGCACGGGATGGGCGTCAAGCGGGCGCTGCGCGAGACCGAACAGTTCTTGCGCGACGCGCAAGACCAGGGCCTGGCGTCGCTACGGATCATCTACGGCAAGGGCCGCGGCAGCCCGGGCGGGCGCGGCGTGTTGCGCGAGGTCATCCCGCGCTGGCTCGACAACGAGGGTCGCGTCTTCGTGCGGCGCTGGGAGCGGCGGCCCGATCAGTCGGGGGTCGACGGCGGCGTCATCGTGTGGGTGCGGTTGCTCGAGTGGGACGAAGACGAGGAAGACGAGGACGCGCTCTAGCCCGGCTTCAGGACGACCCGAGTCCCTGCTCGGCCGCGAAGGCCGCCTGCATCGCCGCGCGCAGCTGCGGCTGACACAAGATATCGATGGCCGTCATGGCCAGTGCCTTGGCACCGTCGATCACGGCGCGGTGGCCGGCCTCCGACCCCGCGTGCTCGGCGAACTCCTGCGAATGCAGCGGCACGTGCGGCGGCGACACCGCGATCATCGGGTGCAGCGACGGCACGAGCTTGCTCACATTGCCCATGTCGGTGCTCCCCGTGATGGTGGAGGAGACGTCCGACAGGCTCGCCGCGGTGCGGCCCAGACGCGCCAGGTTGACCCCGTATGCCGTGGCCAGCGGCTGATTGGTCCACAGATCGGCATAGTCCTCACCGACCGTGCGCAAGGTGACCTGGGCCCCGCTCGCGAGGGCGCCGGCCTGGAAGCACGCTTCGACGCGGCGCTTGAGCTCCGCCAGACGGCGCTCGGTCGCGGCGCGGACGTAGAACACGCCGGCGGCGCGTTCGGGAACGATGTTGGGCGCCTGGCCGCCGTCGGTGATGATGCCGTGCACGCGCTCCGTCGGCCGAATGTGCTGGCGGAGCTGTGCGATGGCGCTGTAGGCGGTGACCAGCGCATCGAGCGCGTTGACGCCGCGGTGCGGCGAGGCCGCGGCGTGGGCGGCGCGGCCGCGGTACTCGACCTCGATCACGCTGACGGCCAGCACGTGCATCGAGACCAGGTCCATGCCCGCCGGATGTACCATCATCGCCGCGTCGACGTCGTCGAAGGCCCCCTGGCGCGCCATGAGGATCTTGCCGCCGCCGCCTTCCTCGGCGGGCGTTCCCAGCACGACTACGCTGCCGCCCGCCTCTTCGACGACGGCGGCCAGCGCGGCCGCCGCGCCCGCACCGGCGGCGGCGATGACGTTGTGCCCACAGGCATGGCCGATGCCGGGCAGCGCATCGTACTCGCACAGGATGGCCACCCGCGGGCGTTCGGTGCCGCGCCGCGCCGCGACGGCGGTCGGGAGGCCGTAGGCAGCGCGCTGCACTTCATATCCGGCGCCGGACAGGTAGTCCGCCAGCCATCCCGCTGCTCGATGCTCCTCGAAACGCAGCTCGGGATGCGTATGAATGCGATCGCACAGCTCGACCAACGCACCGCGCTCCGCTTCGACGCGGTCGCAGACGCGCCCCTTGAGGGCCTCGATCTTACTGCTCATCGCCCGGTCCAGTCGCGCCTTCGCTACTTCTCGTCGTCGTCGGCCATCTCGAGGATACCGGAGGCCAACGACCGCACTTCCTCGTCCGGGTCGTTGAGGGCACCGCGCACCATCGCCAGGGCCTGTGGCGTCTCCATGTCGCCGAGGATGCTCACCGCTTCGAAGCGCACCTCGGCGTCCGGGTCGTTGATCGCCGGGTTCAGCACGTCCGGGGACAAATCGTCCGAGTAGTCGCCGAGCGCCTCGACCACGGCCAGGCGCACCTCGGCGTCCGGATCGCCCATCGCCTCCATCAGCGTCGCCTTGACTTGCTCGTCGTCCGCCCCGGTCAGCAGCAGAATGGCCCCGATGCGCTCGTCCGGGTCGGGATCGGTCAGCAAGGTATTGCGTTGCTCTTCGAACTCTGCCCGGTCTTCGTCGTCCATTTCGTCGCCGGGCTCGACGTCCGACGGCGTCGCCGCGGGCGGCAATTGCCCCGGCTGCCGCGGCGGCAGTTCCTTGACCCGCGCCTCCGGGCCCTGGGCGTTCGGCATCGCCCCGTCGGGCTGGCGGCGGTCGTACTCCGCCCGCATCTGCGAGAGCCGGTCCTCGACGCGGGCGCTGCGTCCGAGCGGCTTCTTGCCTGCCGGCGCCGACTTCTCCGCCGACACCACGGGCTCGCTTTGCGGCTCCATGCGCATGAAGACGGCGATGGCGATGACCAACGCGAGGGCCCCGGCAATAATGGCTGCGGTCAGAAAGCGCATCTGGTATCCCCTCGGCGAACTGCAAAGACAGCCGTTTCGTCGCGCGTCGGGTCGGACGGGTTCAACACAGTACGCATGGCCTCTCGCCGGACCTCTACGCTACTACGCCAGGGCCGGGCGCGACGCAAATCGCCGCGAACGGATACTCCATGTTGCGACCAGATCGATCGTGGTAGGTTCATCTCACTACGAGGAGTTGGCAATGGCGCTGCCCTTTTTCAACTCGGACATGGAACTTTTCATCGATCACCGCTTCGATTGGGAGCGGTTTCTCGGCCTGCACCGCGACACGCCGGCGAACGTGCCCGAGGAGATCGAAACCTACAAGATGATTCTGCGCACCGCCGGCGAGATCTGCGCCGACATCGAGGCGGGGGCGCGCGATCACTGGCACGAACACGTGCGGGTCGAAGATGGCCGGGTGGTGGTGCCGCCACACATCGCGGCGGGGTACGAGAAGCTGCGCGGCGCCGGCCTCGTCTCGTTGCCGTTGAGCCCCACCTACGGCGGCTACGGCCTGCCCTTTCTGCTCAACTGCGCCTACCTGGAAATGGTGGCGCGCGCCGACTCCAGCCTGATGACCATCGTCGGACTGCAGGCCGGTGTGGCGCACGACATCGAAACCTACGGCTCCGACGAGATCAAGCAGCGCTACCTGCCGGGCTTCGCCAGCGGCGAGTTGCAGGGCTGCATGGACCTCACCGAGCCGCAGGCCGGCTCCGACCTCGGCGGCATCCTCGCCCGCGTGACGCTCGAAGACGGGCGGTACTTCGTCGATGGAGAGAAGATCTACATCACCAACGGCGGCGCCCCGATCCATCTGGTGCTCGCCCGCGACGCCGCCACGTTTGACCAGTCGCGCGGCACCACCAACGGTCTCAGCCTGATCCTGTGCCCCGTGACACTGCCGGACGGGCGTCAAAACGCGATTCGGGTCCCCCGGGTCGAGTCCAAATTGGGCATCCACGGCTCCCCCACGTGCGTGGTCGAGCTCGATCACGCCGAAGGCTACCTGCTCGGCAAGGCCGGCGGCGGCTTCCGCGCCATGCTCGACCTCATGAACCAGGCCCGGCTCGGTGTTGCCGCGCAGGCCATCGGCGTCGCCGAAGGGGCCTATCAGGAAGCGCGCGCCTACGCCGCACAACGCGTGCAGTTCGGCGCCCCGATCATCGAACAGCCGCTGGTCAAATCGATGCTCACGGTGATGGTCCTCCACATTCAGGCGGCGCGCGCGCTGCTCTACCGCACCTGTGCGCTGATCGACCTGACCGACGCGCTGCACCACTACCTCGCGAGCCCGCGCGGGCAGCAGGACCCGGCGCGCGCGGCGCTGCAGACCGAGTACGAGGGCAACCAACAGCTGGTCCGCTTCTTCACCCCGCTGTGCAAGTTCTACGCGACCGAGATCAGCAACGAGGTCTCGCGGCACGGCGTGCAGGTACACGGCGGCATCGGCTACATGGCCGAGGCGCGCGCCGGGCAGTTCCATTGCGACTCGATCATCACCACGATCTATGAAGGTACTTCGGAGATCCAGGCCAGCTTCGCCCTGAAGGAGATGGCCAAAGGCGCGCTGTTCACGGCGCTCGACAGCACCCGCAGCCAGATAGAGACGGTGCGCGAGCGTTACCCCGAGTTGGTCGAGGCGTTGTGTGGCGGCATCAAGTGGATCACCGAGTCGGTGCCGGCGTTGATGGGCGACCCGCAGTACGCCCTGCTCAACGCCAAGCGCGTCTGCGAGATGGTCATCGACGTGGTCGCCGGTGCCGAACTGCTGTTGCAGGCGCCGCACGCCGCCGACAAGCTCGATGTCGCGACGACCTTCATCCACCGCCGCATGCTGATGGTGGAGATGAACGCGCGCCGCATCGACAGCGGCGACGTCTCGCGCCTCACGCTCTACGACCGCATCCTCGGCCTCTGAGCAGCCGGGTCGCCCGGCGCGCCCTTGGGCCGCGTCGGGCGGTGCGGTATAGGGTCGGGTTGGATGCAGTCCTTCGCCCGCTGGCTCGTGCGCCATGCCCGACTCATCGTCCTGGCGCATGTCGCCATCACGCTCGTGCTAGGGATGTACGCGGTGCGGGTGCGCATCGAGAGCTCGCTCGAGAGCGTCCTGCCGGTCGGCGATCCCGCGGTCCAGTACTATGCCGACGTGCGCAAGACCTTCGGCAGCGACGATGTCGCGGTGGTCGGCATGCGTGCCGACGACCTCTTCGCCGCGGCGACGCTGGAGAAGATTGCGCGCGTCACCGACGCCCTGGGCAAGCTCGATGGCGTCGAGCGTGTGCTCAGCCTCACCAACGCCGTCGACCCGGCCGCCGACGTATTCACCCCACCGCGCCTGTTGCCGCGCCTGCCGCCAACCGCGGCCGACCTGACGGCGCTGAAGGCCAAGCTGGCGAATACGCCGCTCTATGGCCAGAACCTCGTGTCGCGCGACCTGCGCGGCGCCGCCATCAACGTCTTCTTCAAGGACCTGACCGACGCGCAGTACGTCGATCTCGGCATCGATGCGAAGATCCGCGCCTTGCTCGACACCGAGCGCGGGCCGGAGCAGTTCTTCTACACCGGCGCCGCGCACGTGAAGCAAGCCGCTTCGGAGTTCATGCGCGCGGACCTGTTTCGCTTCACGCCGCTCGCCCTGTTGCTGGTCTTGATCGTCCTCTGCCTGTCGTTTCGCAGCGTGCGCGGCGTCGTGCTGCCTTTGACGGCCGTGCTGCTCGGGGTCGTGTGGACCCTCGGCGTCATGGTACTGGCCGGCAAGTCGATCACGCTCGGCACGTTCGTCCTGCCGCCGCTGCTGCTGGTCATCGGCAGCTCGTACGGCATTCACGTCATGGCGCGCTATGTCGAGCTCGGTGGGCGCGACGTGCCGCGCGAGGAGCTCGTGGCCCGGGCAGTGGAGCTGGTGGCGGTGCCGCTGCTCATCTCGGCGCTGACGACCGTCATCGGCTTCGGCGCGCTGATGCTGAACACCATCACCGCGATCCGCGACCTGGGGGTCTTCGCCGTCGTCGGACTCGTCTTCCTCACCTTCACAACGTTGTTCTTTCTGCCCGCCGCACTACAGATGCTCGGCGCTTCGTCGGGCCAACGCAGCAGGGGGGGCGGCTCGTTGCGCCTGTCGCGCGCGCTCACCGCGCTGAGCGCGCGCTCGGATCTCGCGCGCCGGGCCGTGCTGGCGGTCGCGGCCGCGCTCGCCATCGGCGGGGCGGTCGGGGCTCAGTACATCCGTGTCGACTCCGATTTCCTGTCGTATTTCGACCCCAGCACCGAGGTGCGCCACGACAACGAGGTCATCAACCAGGAAATCGTCGGCAGCAACCCCTTCTACCTGGTGATCGAAGGCCCCGGGGCGGGGACGCTGAGACGCTGGGAGGTCCTGAAGCAGATCAAGGACTTGCAGGCGTTCCTCGTCACCCTGCCGGGGATCACCTCGTCGATCTCGATCGTCGACTACCTCGAGCTTCTCGAGCAGGGGCTGCAGAGTGCCGACCACGGCGACATCCTGCTCGACGAGCAGGGCCACATCATCGAGGCCGAGAAGCCCAAGCCGTTCTGGGAGGCCCCCGGAAACCTCGATCCGGTGCTGAAGATGGTCGACGCCAAGCCGGAGACGTTCCGCGGTGTCGTCACGCAGGACTTCGCCCGCGGCAACGTCCTGGTGCGCACCAACCTCTCGGGCTCGCGCGCGATCGAGGAAACCCTGGCGCTGATTCGCAGTTACATCGCGCAGCGTTTCCCGGCCGAGCTGCGCGTCCAACCGACCGGCAACCTGGTGCTGCTGACCGGCACCAGCTCCGACATCGTCGCCGGGCAAGTGAAGAGCCTGACGCTGTCCCTGGCCATGATCTTCGCCGTCATGTCGCTCATGTTCCTGTCGGCGCGCGTCGGTTTCCTCGCCATCGTTCCCAACGTCCTGCCCGTAGCCTTGTTCTTCGGCATCCTCGGGTGGGGCGGTTACTACCTGAATCTGGGCACCAGTCTGATCGCCACCATCGCGCTTGGCATCGCCGTCGATTCGACCATCCACTATATGGCCCGCCTGAGCCGCGAAGTGCGCGGCGAGACCGATCAGTCCGCCGCCATCGAACGCACGCTGCGCACGGTCGGCCTGCCCATCATCTACACGACCCTGGCGTTGCTGTTCGGCTTCCTTACCTTCGGTCTCTCCAGCTTCGTGCCCATCCGCGAGTTCGGCATCCTGTCGGCGGCGACGCTTTTCAGCGCCATGTTGGCCAACCTCTGCGTGTTGCCGGCCCTGCTGTCGACGACCAAGATCATCACGTTGTGGGACCTGTTGTCGGTCCAACTCGGCGTCGACCCGGGGCGGACCATTCCCATGCTCGCCGGTCTGCGCCCGGCGCAAGCGCGCATCGTCGTGCTCATGGGCCGGCTGCGCAAGTTCGCCCCGGGCGAGGAGATCATGCGCCGCGGCGAGCTGGGCGAGGACATGTACGTCATCATTCGCGGCAAGGTCGGGGTCTGGGCGGGTACGGGCAGCGAACGCCGGCGCGTCGCCGATCTCGGGCGCGGCGACGTATTCGGCGAGATGGCCCTGGTGCGCAACAACGAGCGCAGTGCCGACGTCATCGCCGACGGCGAAGTGGAAGCCCTGGCCGTCGACGAGCGCTTCTTGAACCGCATCCAGCGCCGCTACCCGCGCATCGCCTCGAAGGTCTTCCTCAATCTGACCCGCATCCTCAGCGACCGGCTCGAGCGCATGACCAACCAGCTGGTCCGCACGCGCGACTCCTGAGCGCGCCCCCGGTTGGCTAGCGATCGCGCGGCGGGCCGGCTAGATTCACCGGTCGTGGCCGCGTGGGCCGCGCCATGGAGGATCGAGATGGGTAAGACATTGCTCGACAAGGTGTGGGACACCCACACCGTGCGCCAGCTGCCGAGTGGCCAGACACAGCTGTTCATCGGCCTCCACCTCGTCCACGAGGTCACCAGCCCGCAAGCCTTCCAGATGCTGCGCGAGCAACGGCTCCCGGTGCTCTATCCCGAGCGCACCGTGGCAACCGTCGACCACATCATCCCTACCGATACCGCCGCCCGACCGTTCGACGACGAACAGGCCGAAGGGATGATGTCGGCCATCGAGCGCAACTGCAAAGAGTTCGGCCTGCGGCTCTACGACCGCGCCAGCGGGCATCAGGGCATCGTCCACGTGATCGGTCCCGAGCTGGGTCTGACGCAGCCGGGCATGACGATCGCCTGCGGCGACAGCCACACCAGCACGCATGGAGCGTTCGGCGCGGTGGCGTTTGGCATCGGCACCAGCCAGGTGCGCGACGTGCTCGCGACGCAGTGCCTGGCGCTGCAGAAGCCCAAGCTGCGGCGCATCGACGTCGACGGTGCGCTGCGGCCGGGCGTCTACGCCAAAGACGTCATTCTGCACATCATTCGCACGCTGGGAGTCAACGGCGGGGTGGGTTACGCGTACGAGTACGGCGGCGAGGTGTTGCGCCGCATGTCGATGGAAGAGCGCATGACCGTCTGCAACATGAGCATCGAGGGCGGCGCGCGCTGCGGTTACGTGAACCCCGACGACACCACCTTCGCCTACCTGCGCGGGCGCGAGCTCGCCCCGCAGGGCGACGCTTTCGAGCGCGCGGTCGCGTGGTGGCGCGGCATGGCCTCCGAGGCCGGGGCGGCATACGACGAGGTCACGCACCTGGACGGCGCCAGCCTGTCGCCGGTAGTCACCTGGGGCATCAACCCGGGCCAGGCGATCGGGGTCGACGAGCAGATCCCGCGCCCCGACGGCCTCTCTGCCGGCGAGCGCGAGACGGCCGAGGACGCCTACGCCTACATGGGCTGGACACCGGGGTCGCCGATCGCCGGGACGCGCATCGACGTCGCCTTCATCGGCTCGTGCACCAACGGGCGGTTGTCCGACCTGCGCGAGGCGGCCCGCATCGCCAAGCTCGGCAAGGTCAAGCCGCACGTCAAGGCACTGGTGGTGCCGGGCTCGCAGGCGGTGGCCCGTGCCGCCGAAGCCGAGGGACTGCCCGACATCTTCCGCGCCGCCGGATTCGAGTGGCGGCTGCCGGGCTGCTCGATGTGCCTGGCGATGAATCCCGACAAGCTGGTCGGGCGCGAGATCTGCGCCTCGTCGAGCAATCGCAACTTCAAGGGCCGCCAGGGTAGCCCGGCCGGTCGCACGCTGCTGATGAGCCCCGCCATGGTGGCCGCCGCCGCCATCGAAGGCGCCGTCAGCGATGTCCGCACCATGTTGAAAGGAAGCGTCGCATGAGCGAAACGCTGATCACCATCCGCCGCGTCGCCGGCCGGCCGATTCCGCTGCGCGGCAACGAGATCGACACCGACCGCATCATCCCAGCCCGCTTCATGAAGGCCATCACCTTCGACGGCCTCGGCCAGTACGCCTTCTACGACGTGCGCCGCGATGCCGAGGGGCGGGAGACCGGCCACGTCTTCGACGACCCGCGCTACCAGGCCAAAGGGCCGCGCGTCGCCATCGTCAACAAGAACTTCGGCTGCGGGTCCTCGCGCGAGCACGCGCCGCAGGCGCTGCTGCGCTGGGGGATCAAGGCCCTGGTCGGGGAGTCGTTCGCCGATATCTTCTTCGGCAACTGCGTCGCGCTCGGGATCCCCTGTGTGACCGCCGACGAGACAACGGTGGCGGCCTTGATGGCGGCGGTCGAGCAGGACCCCACGCACGAGCTGGTCGTCGACGTCGACGCGCTCACCGCCACCTACCAGGATAAGAGCTATCCGGTGCAGATGCCCGCCACGGCGCGGCGACAGCTCCTGGAGGGCAGCTGGGACGCCACCCGCGTGCTGCTCGCGGCGCGCGAGGAAGTCCGCGCCACGGCCGCGCGCCTGCCGTATGTGCGGGGATTCTAGGCCCGCACGCGCCTTGCACTGGCCCGATCGCCGCGGTATGCGCCGTCGGCACGCGCAGTTTCCAGGAGGATGTTGATGGCCGCCGCAGTTGAACTGATCATTCGCCGCCTGAAGGAAGACCGCATTCCCGAAGCGCCGCTCCCGGAGGAAATCGCCGAGAAGAAGAAGCGGCCGCGCGAGGTGGCGTTCATGGACACCAACCTGTGCTTCCCCTGCGGCAAGTGCCCGGAGTTCTGCCCGGTGGGCTGCATCGAGTACCTGCAGGACAACTCGTTGCCCGGACGCGGCCTGCAGCCGGTACAGGACCGCTATCAGGAGTGCATCGGCTGCTACATCTGCGTCGAGGTGTGCGCCTTGCTCACCGACTACGACGCGGTGCGCATGTACAACATCGACTTCGTCGAGCAGTTGCTGGGCGTCGAGATCGGCGACAAAAAGCCGGAGGTCTACGAGCCGGCCAAATCCTACGAAGAGTACTTCACCGAGGACGGCCCGCTCAGCGTGCGCCACCTCGGCAAGGGCTCGCGCCTGCGCGACAAGATGAACGCCGAGGAGCGCAAGCTGATCAACTGGGAGAAGGCGAAGGGGTGATTCCGCGGCGCGGGCTCACTGCGCCGCGGCTTGCCCGGCGCAGGTCGGGCACGGGCAGAGCTCGCGCAGATAGCGGTACGAATAGATCCCGGTGTCGTGGCCGTCGCCCCACGTCACGTTGAGCGCGTACTTGCCCACCACGCCGATCGCCGCGACCGCGACGTTGGCGGCGTGCACATAGCGGCGCTCGTTGCCGTGCCCCTGGCAGGTCGCGCACGGACACCAGCCGCGCAGATAGGCGAGGGGATAGTCGCTGACGTGGTCGTCGTCCCAGGTGATGCGCAGCAGGCCTTCCTCGGCCAAGCGGCGCACTTCGACGGGATAGCGCGGACGCGCGCGCACCGGAGCGGCATCGCTCATCGCGGCACCTGGTGGCTCATTCGGCCGATCCTTTGCCTTCTTTGAGCTGGCGCTTCCAGTCGAGCACGCGCCCCTTTGCCGCCCACTCTTCGGCCTTGGGCACGTCGCCGGCGCGCTGGTAGATGCGCGAGATGTTGGTGTAGGACAGCTGATCGTCCGGCACCAGCTCGACCACCCGCGTCGCCGCGGCGACCGCCTCATCGAAGCGCTCGAGATCGGCCAGCGCCATCGACAGGCCCTCCCAGACGTCGGCATAGTCGGGATCGAGCGCCAGGGCCTGGCGATAGGCCGCGACCGCTGCCTCCAGGTCGCCCTCGGCGACATGGTCCACGGCCTGATCGTAGAAGTCCTCTTTGGTCGCCATCCCTGTCACCGTGCGCGGCTGACGCTAGCCGATGCCAAAGCGGGCGACAAGGCGCTGCGTTGACGGCGCCGCGGCGCGTCCCTATGGTCGGCGGCCTGTCCGTCATGCGCGTCCGCCTGTCGATATTGCTCCTCCTCGCCCTGACGGCTGGCGCCTGCGAGCGCCGCTCTGAGCTCACCGTCGGGGTCGCGGCGGCGCGCCGCGAGCTGGCTGAGCCAGTGTTGCGCACCTACGGCTCCAACGCCAAGACCGACGTGCGCATCATCGATGCGGTCGGGGCAGGCGACGCCGACGTATTGTGGGAGCGCGATCCGCTGCGCCCGCTGCGCCTGGCGCGGGCCGGCAAACTGGCGCAGCTGCCGGTGGCGCTGACCGCCGCCGCGCCTCCCGGGTTCGTCGATCCGGACGGGCGCTGGATTGCCGTCGTGGCGCGGGCCCGGGTCATTGCATACGATCGCGACAAGGTGTCGGCGGATGACGCGCCCACCTCGGTGTTGCAGCTCGCGGAACCCAAGTGGGCGGCGCGCCTGGTGCTCGCCACGCCCAACGACGGCTCCAGCGCGCTGCATGCCGCGGCGCTGTTTGCGGCACTGGGCACCGAGCGAGGGGTGTCCTTCTACCGCGCGCTGCGCGACGGCGGCGCGTTGCTGGTGGCCTCCGACGAGGCCGCGCGCGACGCGCTGATCGCCGGCGAGCGCGCCGTGGCGTTGCTCGACAGCGACCTCGCACTGGCCGCCCAGGAAGGGGCCCCGCGCATCGAGGTCTTCGTGCCCGATCAGAGTGGCCTCGGCGCCGTATTGCTGCCGGACATCGTGGCGATCGCCGCCGCGGCGCGCAACGGCCGCGCCGCGCAAGAGCTGCTCGAATCGCTGCTGTCGCCGCCCGTCGCGCAGCATATCGCGCTGAGCGGCGATCTCGTCGCCCTGCGCGGCGGTCCCGGCGGCGCCGGCGGGATGCTCGCCTTGGCGGACATGCGCGCCATGCCGATCGCCTACCCGGCCCTCTTGGTGCAGTACCCCGCCGTCCAGATCGCCCTGCGCGAGGCCGGCGTGGTCCCCTGACGCGGCGGACTCAATCCTTCGCGCCGAGGCTGATTTGCGTGCGCGCGATGCGCGCCTGGGCGCGATCGAGCAGCCGTCGCAGGTGCTGGCGTTGGTCGTCGGGCAGGGCGGCGGTGTCGAGCGCGCGCAGCTTGCGGCCCAGGCGCCGCACCAGGCGCGCCATCTCGCGGATCTCGTCAGCGGCGCCCTCCGCACCAGCCTGCTCGGAGCGGAAGCGCTGGACCGAGAGCTTGCGCATCGTCGCCAGACGCCAGAGCAGCTCCTGGCGCTCGGGCGTCTCGGCGCGCGCCACCGAGATCATGATCTCGCGCGAGACCTCCGGGCGTTCGTGGTAGGCGTTCTTGATGTGCTCGGGCAGGCGGCGCAACGCCAGTGTGTTGCTGACATAGGGGCGGCTCTTGCCCACCAGCTCGGCCAGGCCGTCGTGCGTGTAGCCGTACTGCTCGATCAGCGCGCCGAGGCCCTCGGCTTCTTCGAGCGGCGAGAGATCCTCGCGCTGCAGATTCTCGATGATGGCGATCTCGATCGGATCATCGTCGCGCACCAGCGCCGGGATGACCGTGAGGCCGGCGAGCTTGGCGGCCCGGTAGCGGCGTTCGCCGGCCATGAGCAGGAAGCCGTCGCCGTCGCGTTTGACGATGACCGGCTGCAGCAGGCCGCGCTGGCGGATCGAGGCCGACAGCTCGGCGAGCGCGTCGGGGTCGAAGTGGCGGCGCGGTTGGGCGGGATTGGGCCGGATCTTCTCGAGCGCCAGGGCGGCCAGCACGGTGCGTGCGCCGCGGTGGATCGAACCGGCCACCAGTGTGCGCGGTGCCGCGCGTTCCGCATCCCCCATGATGTCTCCCGCGCCGGGATGATATCGCGTCGCGCGCGCGGACTACAAGGCGCGTCGCGGTGCCGCGCCGAAAGAAAAGGGGCGGGGTGTCGCCACCACCGCCCCTTCACTGCATGTAACTGATTGCGGACTAGATCTTGCCCTGCAGAAAGAACGCGATCACGAGGGCGTAGATGGCCAACGCCTCGATGAACGCGATACCGATGATCATGGGCAGCTGAATGCGGTCAGCGGCGTTCGGGTTGCGCCCGATCGACTCCATGGCGGCGGCGACGGCGCGGCCCTGTCCGATCGCGGCGCCGGCAGCCGCGATGGCGATCGAGAGACCCGCGGCCATGGCGATCCACGCTCTGCTTGGATCGGCTGCGCCCTCCTGGGCGAAGGCCGTCCCCTGGCTCACCGCCATCGCGATGGTGGTGATCGCCAGTACTTTCATCTTGCTCCACATGGTTCCTGTCCTCCTTACGGTGAAATAGAAGATCGCTTCCGGCCACGCCTCATCTGTCATCCTCGCCACACCTCGGCCCGCGAACCTTCTGGGTTGAACAGTCTTGAATCGATCAGTGGTGCTCGTGATCATCGCCGTGGCTGCCGACGGCGAGGGCGACGTACACCAGGCTGAGCAGCGTAAACACGAAGGCTTGGATCAGCGACACGAACGTGCCGAGCATCAGAAAGACGACCGGAACCACCGCGTAGGTGAGGCCGGTGAAGATGTCGAGCACGAGATGGTCGGCGAACATGTTCATCATGAGTCGCAGGGTCAACGTGATCGGCCGCAGGAAGTTGTCGATGATCTCGAGCGGCAGCATGAGAAACACCAGCCACCACACCGGGCCGAGAAAGTGCTTCAGGTACGACGCGCCGTGGGCCTGGAAAGCGTAGACGTTGTACATCACGAACGACGTCACGCCGAGCGCCAGCGTGATGTTGATGTTGCTCGTCGGCGGCGAGAATCCGGGGATCAGACCGACCAGGTTGGAAGCGACGATGAAGATGAAAAAGGTGCCGTAGAGCGGCACGTACTTGCGCGAGTGCGGGCCCAGGGCGCCTTCGACGAGCGATGCGAACCACTGTATGAAGACTTCGAGGCTGTTGCGCGCCGTCATCGTCCCGTCGGGCACGACCGCGTCGCTGGCGGCCGCGAGCTGGCGGCGGCCGATCAGGGCCCATACCAGGAGGGCAAGCACCACCAACGTCGCGGTGGCAGTGTGCTCGGGGATCGCGTTCAGCCCCGGGATGATCGAGACCCATTGAAAGCCGTGTTCCACGTCTGAACCCCCTACAGCGCCGCCGGCTGCCCGCGCAGCGCGGCCGCCACACACGCGACCAACAGCATCGTCGCGCCAATGCCAAACCCGGCGCCGTCGATCGGCACGCGCCAGAACAACAGGCCCAGCAGGCCGAGAAACAAAGTGAACTTCGCCAGGATCAACCCGACCACGAAGGCCGGATGGCCGCGCCCCGCGCGCGCCAGCACGCGTTTCGACACCTGGCGCATGAGCCAGAAATTGACCCCCATCACGGCCCCGCCGAGCAACACGCTGGCCGGCGACACCCAGCGCGTCAGCAGCGCCAATGCCGTCGCAGCGCCCAGCAGCGCGAGGTGCCAGCGCTCGATGTCTTCAGCTCGCATTTCCATAGGGTGAGTCAGCGAAGGGAATCAGCGGGAGGTATGCTTTTTTAGCGACCAAATCAAGCGCCTGACGGCCCCGACCATGCCCCCGATCGTGAGCACCAGCGTGAACAGCGGCGCGGTGCCGCAGTACTGGTCGAGGTAGTATCCGGCGACGACCGCGGCGGCGATGATGGCGCCAAATTCGAACCCGAACGCCGCGTAGCGCGCGCCGGCTACCAGCCCGTCGCGATCCATGGGGCCGGCCGGCCGCTAGGCCGACTCCTCGATCGCCCGGTCCGCGGCGCGGATCGTCGCCTCGATGTCCTCGTCGCTGTGCGCCAGGGAGATGAACGCGGCCTCGAACGCCGACGGGGGCAGGTAGACGCCCTGCTCGAGCATGCGACCGAAGAAGCGGCCGAAGCGCTCGCGGTCGCACTGCTGCGCCGTCGCGACGTCGCGCACGGCATCGACACCGAAAAATATGGTCCACATCGAACCGGCGCGGTTGACGCAGCCGCGCGCGCCGTGGCGCTGCAACCCCTCGCGCAGACCGGCCTCGATCCGCGCGCCGCTTACCTCCAGTCGCTCGTACGTCCCGGGGCGCTCGATCAACTCTAGCGTTGCCAGTCCCGCGGCCACGGCAAGCGGGTTTCCCGACAAGGTTCCTGCCTGGTACACCGGACCCAACGGCGCCAGGCGGTCCATGATCTCCGCGCGCCCAGCGACCGCCGCCAGGGGCAAGCCGCCTCCGATCACTTTGCCGAGACAAGTCAGGTCGGGCGTGATGCCGCACTGCGTCTGCACGCCGCCGTAGGCGAGGCGAAACCCGGTCATCACCTCGTCGAAGATCAGCACGGCCCCGTGCGCGGCGGTCACCTCGCGCAAGCCGTCGAGAAAGCCCGGCTCGGGAAGCACCACGCCCATGTTGCCGACCACCGGCTCGACGATCACGGCGGCGATCTGGTCGCCCTCGGCGTGAAAGCGCGCCGCGACTTCGTCGAGCGCATTGAACTGCGCCACCAACGTCTGGCTCGCCACCGCCTCGGTGACGCCGGGGCTGTCCGGCACACCGAACGTCATCGCCCCGGATCCGGCGCGCACCAGCAGCGCGTCCGAGTGCCCATGGTAGCAGCCGTCGAACTTGAGAATTCGCGTGCGCCCGGTGAAGGCGCGCGCCAGCCGAATCGCGGTCATCGCCGCTTCGGTGCCCGAGCTGACCAGCCGCACGCGCTCGGCGGCCGGCAGCGCCGCGGCGATGCGCTTGGCCATCTCGACCTCGCGTGCCGTCGGCGCGCCGAAGCTGGTGCCGTCGCGCAGCGCGTCCTGGATCGCTTTGACCACTGTGCCGTGCGCATGGCCGAGAATCATCGGCCCCCAGGAACCGACGTAGTCGATGTACCGGTTGCCGTCGGCATCGACGATCTCGGAGCCCTTGGCGCGCTGGATGAACCGCGGCGAGCCGCCGACCGCCTTCCACGCCCGCACCGGGCTGTTGACGCCGCCCGGGATGTACCCACTCGCCTCTTTGAAGAGCTGTTCGGAGATTGCGCTGCGCATGTTTGGCAAGCCCTCGCTTGCGGTCTCGCTACACCTCGTTCCGGCGCCGGTCAACGCGGCGGCGGGAACCGTGGTGAGGCGCGCACGATTTTTCTTGCTCCTTTGCCGCGAACGCGTTAAACGACTCGCCCAACTGACGTTGTCCGCGCCGATTAGAGGCCCAGAAAGCGGACGTCAGGCCTCCGGCAGTGCCTGTGGACCGTTCTGTGGAGAGGGCCTCTTATCTCCCCGAAAGTTGCTGGATAATATGGCGTTTTCCTCTCATTTGCCCCTGTTGATAAAGTCCCGTTCATGATTCGCGAGGCCTGGCAGAATGCCCTCCTCGTGGTGGCCGATCAGCACAGCGGCACCGACGCGGCCGAAACGCTGTCGACGCTGCACATTCTCGGCCGCAACGGACAGACGCTGGTCGTCGAGGCGCCGGATCGTTCGACCGCCGAGATCGTGCGCGAGCGCTACCTGGCTTCGTTGGAAGCGGCCCTGCTCAACGCCAGCGACGGCGAGCTGCGGCATCTGAACGTCCGCGTCGAGGTCCCCGGTCAGCAAGAGCTCTTCCCCAGCGCGGCACCGGCCGCGGTGCCCCTGCGCAGCGCCACGCGCAGCGCCGGGCTGCTGGCGAAGTACACGTTTGGCAGCTTCGTCGTCGGGGCCAGCAACCAGTTCGCGCACGCCGCGTGCAAGGCCGTCGCCAGCCAGCCGGGCGATCACTACAATCCGCTGTTCATCTACGGCGGAGTGGGGCTCGGCAAGACGCACCTGGTCAACGCCATCGGCCACGAAGTGCTGGAACGCACGCCCGACGCGCGGGTGATGTACCTGTCGTCTGAATCGTTCATGAACGAGCTCATTGCCGCGCTGCGGCGTGATCGGATGGACGAGTTCAAGAACCGCTTCCGCCGCATCGATGTCTTGATCGTCGATGACGTGCAGTTTCTCGCCGGCCGCGAGCGCACACAGGAGGAGTTCTTCCACACGTTCAACTCGTTGTACGAGGGCCATCACCAGATCGTGCTCACCTCGGACAAGTTTCCGAAGGAGATCCCGGAGCTCGAAGAGCGGCTGCGCAATCGCTTCGAGTGGGGTCTCATCGCCGACATCCAGCCGCCCGACGTCGAGACGCGCGTGGCCATTCTCGAAAAAAAGGCCGATCTGGAGCAGATCGAGCTGCCGCAAGAAGTAGCGCTCTTTCTGGCGTCGAACATCGACTCGAACGTGCGCGAGCTCGAGGGGTCGCTGACGCGTCTCGGTGCGTTCGCCTCGCTCAACCGCTGCCCCATCACCGTGGACTTCGCCCGGGAGGTGCTGCAGAATGTGCTGCGCGATAAGCACGAGCGCGCGATCACCATCGAGTCGATTCAGAAGGCCGTGTGTGATTTCTTCAACATCCGTCCCACCGAGCTGCGCTCGAAGAAACGAACCCGCACCGTCGCGCTGCCGCGCCAGGTCGCCATGTACCTGTGTCGCCGCTACACGCAGGCGTCGTTTCCCGTCATCGGCGATCGCTTCGGCGGGCGCGATCACTCGACGGTCATTCACGCGGCGCAGGTGGTCGAACGGCGCTTGCAGGAAGATTCGAGCTTCCGCGCCACCGTCGAACGGTTGGAGCGAATGCTGGAGCGCAGCGGGTAATCGCGCGCCGATGCGTTGGGGTTGTTCATAAGCTGCGGAGAGGGGGTGGAGACTGGGTGCACGCGGCCGAGCATACCTGGGGAATGGCGGTGCCCGGCCTCCCCAGCGGTTCTCTCGCCACTGTGCGGAACGGCTTCTGCCACAAGGCTCCTCGCATATGAACAGGCCCTACTATGTACTAGTCTTCTCTCTTTTATAAAACCTAAGAGTAAGTAGTCAGGCGGGGGTGGAATGGAATTCGCCATCGAACGGAACGAATTGTTGGCCGGTTTGTACCTGATGCAAGGCATCGCCGAACGGCGGACGACGGTGCCGATTCTCAGCAACGTGCTCATCGAGAGTACCGGCAGCGACGGCATCTCCGTCGCCGCGACCGATCAGGAGATCGCGGTGCGGCGGCGATGCGTGGCGACGGTGCGCAAGAAGGGCAGTCTCACCACCAGCGCGCGCAAGCTGTTCGAGATGGTGCGCGAGCTCGGCGAGGGGGAGATTCGCATCCGGTCGCAGGACAACAACTGGATCGAGATCTCGGCTGGCCGCTCGCGCTTTCGCCTGGTTGGACTGGATCCGCGCGAGTTCCCGGCCATTCCGGAACCGCCGGACGGGACAAAGGGGCAGGTGGTGACGGTGCCCGGTGAAGTGCTGGCCACCATGATCGAGCGCACCATCTTCGCCATTTCCGGCGACGAGACGCGGGTGAATCTGAACGGGTTGTACGTCGAGGGCGCCGAAGACGGGCGGCTGCGGATCGTCGCCACGGACGGCCACCGCCTGGCGATGATCACGCGCCCGGTCGACAGTGGCAAGCTCGAGAAAGGCGTGATCATTCCGCGCAAGGCGGTGGTCGAGCTGCGCAAGGTGCTCGAGAGTGGCGAAGAGGCCATCGAGCTCAGCGTCGTGAGTGGCATGGCGCACGCGCGGCGCGGCGCGGTGCAGATGTCGATGCGCCTGGTCGAGGGCGAATTTCCCGACTACCGACAAGTCGTGCCGGGCCGTTCCGAACGCGTCGCAACCGTCGACAGCGGCGAGCTCGTCTCCGCCTTGCGCCGCGTGTCGATCGTCTCCAGCGAACGAACGCGTGGCGTCAAGATGCAGATCGACGGGCAGAAGTTGGAGCTCTCCTCGATCAATCCCGACGTCGGAGAGGCGGCCGAAGAGATCGCTATCGAATACGACGGACAGCCGGTCGCCATCGGTTTCAACGCCAAATATCTCCTCGAGGCATTGGCTGCCCAGCCATCCGATGGCCGCGTCGAAATCGGGCTCAATGACGAAGTCAGCCCGGGCGTCGTGCGCTATGTCGGAGATCCAGACTATTGTTATATCGTCATGCCAATGCGCCTCTGACGGCAGGCCGTGCTGCAGCCTGGTAAAGAGCGCCGCGAAGAGTTTGCGCAGCGGTCGCTTACCCGCCCACAATTATTGGTGTAAGTTATCGATTATTAACGGTTTATTGTTCACCCAGTAGCTTTACCTGTGGGCCCGTTTGTGGTACCGTCAACCGGTTCAAGCAAACGCTGGATTAATCCCGCGGAAAAACTGAGGGTGGAATGGACAACTTGGGGGCCGAGGAGCAACCCGGATACGGGGCCGACAAGATCAAAGTTTTGGAGGGCCTCGACGCGGTTCGCAAACGCCCCGGCATGTACATCGGCGATACTGCCGAGCGCGGCCTGCACCATCTCGTTTTCGAGGTCGTCGACAACTCGATCGACGAGGCAATGGCCGGCCATTGCACCAACATCTCCGTCGTCATCCATCTCGACGGAGCGGTCACGGTCGACGATGACGGGCGCGGCATTCCGGTCGATATGCACAGCGAGGGCATGTCGGCGGCCGAGGTAGTGCTGACCAAGCTGCACGCCGGCGGCAAGTTCGATACCGGTGCGTACAAAGTCTCGGGCGGTCTGCACGGCGTCGGTGTCTCAGTGGTCAACGCCCTGTCCGAAGACCTGACGGTGGAGATCAAGCGCGAGAAGCGCGTGTATACCCAGCGCTATCACCGTGGCACCCCGGAAGCACCGTTGGCGGAAGTCGGCACCACCGACCTGCGCGGCACCAAGGTTACCTTCAAACCGGATCACGAGATCTTCGAGAGCACCGATTTCAGTTTCGACATCCTCTCGCAGCGCTTGCGCGAGCTGGCGTTTCTCAACCGCGGCGTGCGCATCATGATCGAGGATCAGCGCACGGACAAACGCCACGAGTTCCTCTACCGCGGC
Organism: uncultured Binatia bacterium (SeqCode); assembly: GCA_964455095.1. Classification (GTDB taxonomy): domain Bacteria; phylum Desulfobacterota; class Binatia; order HRBIN30; family CADEER01; genus CAYVUV01. Next base: position 7,725 of record CAYVUV010000191.1, on the reverse strand, counting down.
GGCATAGCGGAGTTCGTGCAGCACCTGAACCGCACCAAAACGCCGATCCACCCGACCGTCATCGCGCTGACCGGCGAGCGCGACGACCTGGCCATCGAGGCCGCCTTGCAGTGGAACGAGGGGTACGCCGAGACGGTCTTCTCGTTCGCCAACAACATCAGCACCATCGAGGGCGGCACCCATCTCAGCGGCTTCAAGGCGGCGTTGACGCGGACGGTGAACGCCTACGCCACCGCCCACGGGATGGTGAAAGGTGGCGAGGGCCTGCAGGGCGAGGACGCCCGCGAGGGACTGACGGCGATCATCAGCGTCAAGCTGGCGCATCCGCAGTTCGAAGGGCAGACCAAGACCAAACTCGGCAACAGCGAGGTCAAGGGATTCGTCGAGGCCCTCGTCAACGAGAAGCTCGGCGAGTACCTGGAAGAGCACCCATCGGACGCCAAGATCATCGTGGCCAAAGCGCTCGACGCCGCACGCGTCCGCGAGGCGACCCGCAAGGCCAAGGACCTGGCGCGGCGCAAGGGCGCGCTGGACTCGGCCTCGCTGCCGGGCAAGCTGGCCGACTGTCAGGAACGCGACCCGGCGCTGGCGGAGCTGTACATCGTCGAGGGCGATTCGGCCGGCGGCTCGGCCAAGCAGGGCCGCGACCGGCGCAATCAGGCGATCCTGCCGCTGCGCGGCAAGATCCTCAACGTCGAGAAGGCGCGCTTCGACAAGATGCTGTCGTCGCAGGAGATCCGGGTCCTCATCACCGCGCTCGGCACGAGCGTCGGCAAAGAGGACAAGGACATCTCCAAGCTGCGCTACCACACCGTCATCATCATGACCGACGCCGACGTCGACGGCTCGCATATTCGCACGCTGCTGCTGACGCTCTTCTACCGCCAGTTTCACGAGCTCATCGAGCGCGGCCACATCTTCATCGCCCAGCCGCCGCTGTACCGCGTTAAGCGCGCCAAGGCTGAACGTTACCTGAAGGACGAGGCGGCGCTGGAAGACTACCTGCTCGATCTCGGCACGCAGGACGTGCACCTCCAATCGACCGCGGGTGGTCCCGCCTTCACCGGCGAGGCGCTCAAGCGCGTCATCAAACAGCAGCTGCGGTGCGACCGCGTGCTCGACGTGATCGCCCGCCAGCGCAAGCAGCGCGAGATCGTCGCGGCGCTGGCGCGCGACGAGCGCATGAGCCGGGCGGTACTTGGCGACGAAACCGTGTTGCGCCAGATCACCGACGCCGTCCGCGAGCGGCTCACCGCGGAGGCGCCGCTGCTTCTGCCCCTGAGTTTCGATCTCGAGCCGGACAGCGAGCACGGCGGGTGGACGATCATCGCCCGGGCGCGCACCAACGGCAGTCAGCAGAAGACCGTGGTCGACTCGGCGTTCTGCGGCACGCCGGAATTCGAGGAACTGCGCCGGCTGATGGCCGAGCTGCGCGCCGTCGGGGCGCCGCCGTTTACCATCACGGCGGGCAGCAAGGCCACCAGTGCCGCGGCGCTCGGCGCCGCCGTCGCCGACATCCTGGCCCAGGCGCGCAAGGGCGTCGACGTCCAGCGCTACAAAGGCTTGGGCGAGATGAACCCCGAGCAGCTCTGGGAAACGACCATGAACCCGGAGACGCGCACGTTGCTCCAGGTGCGGGTCGAGGACGCTTACGAAGCCGACGAGATTTTCTCGACCTTGATGGGCGACGAGGTCGAGCCGCGGCGGCGGTTCATCGAGGAGAACGCGCTGTCGGTGAAGAACCTCGACATCTAGCTGACCAGGGCGATATGGTGCGCTGCGCGGTTGTCTCTCTACCCCCCATCCAACCTTCCCCCGCAAGGGGGGAAGGCTTTAGCGCTCCGGCCTCCTCCCCCTCGACGGGGGAGGATTGAGGTGGGGGTGATTTGAGGTGGCTTCGGCCGTTTTTACTCCCCGCGGAAGCGAGTTGAACACGCATGGACACCATCAGTAAGGGCAACAGAATCCCCGTCGCGATCGAAGACGAGATGCGGCAGTCCTACATGGACTACGCCATGTCCGTCATCGCCGGGCGCGCGCTGCCCGATGCACGCGACGGCCTCAAGCCGGTGCACCGGCGTTCGCTGTACGCGATGTACGACCTCAACAACGACTGGAATCGCCCCTACAAGAAGTCGGCGCGCATCGTCGGCGACGTGATCGGTAAGTATCACCCGCACGGCGACTCCGCCGTCTACGACACCATCGTGCGCATGGCGCAGGATTTTTCGCTGCGCTACCCGCTGGTGGACGGCCAGGGCAACTTCGGCTCCATCGACGGCGATCCCCCGGCGGCCATGCGCTACACCGAGGTGCGCATGGCGCGCATCGCCGGCGAGCTGCTGGCGGACCTCGACAAGGAGACCGTCGACTTCGCCGCCAACTACGACGACACCATGCGCGAGCCGGTCGTCCTGCCGGCGCGCATTCCGAACCTGATCATCAACGGCTCCTCCGGCATCGCGGTGGGCATGGCGACCAACATCCCGCCGCACAATCTCGGCGAGGTGGTCGACGCGCTGCTGGCCCTGATCGAACAGCCGGACCTCACCGTCGACGACCTGATCCGCTTCATCCCGGGCCCTGACTTCCCCACCGCCGGCTTCCTGCACGGCCGCGCCGGGATTCGCGAGGCGTATCGCACCGGACGCGGCGTGCTGCAGATGCGCGCGCGGACCGCCTTCGAGGAGGCGCGCGGCGGCAAGATGCGCATCATCGTCACCGAGTTGCCCTACCAGGTGAACAAGGCCCGCCTGATCGAGCGCATGGCGGAGCTGGTGAACGACAAGAAGATCGAGGGCATCAGCGACCTGCGCGACGAATCGGACCGCCAGGGCATGCGCGTGGTGATCGAGCTCAAGCGCGATGCGAACCAGGACGTCGTGCTCAACCAGCTCTTCAAGCTGACGCCGCTGCAGGACTCCTTCGGCATCAACATGCTCGCCATCGTCGCCGGCCGCCCGCGCCTGCTCAACCTGAAGGAAGTCCTGCAGGTCTTCATCGAGCACCGCAAGGAAGTCGTGACCCGGCGCACGGTCTACGAGCTGCGCAAGGCGCAGGAGCGGCTGCACATCCTCGAGGGCTTGAAGATCGCGCTCGATGCGCTCGACGCGGTGATCCAGCTCATCCGCGCCGCCTCGGATCCGGCCGCGGCGCGCGACGGCCTGATGGCGCAGTTCGCCCTCAGCGAGATACAGGCGCAGGCCATTCTCGACATGCGACTGCAGCGCCTGACCAACCTCGAGCGCGACAAGATCCTCGAAGAGCACGCCGAGGTGCTGAAGCAGATCGCCCGTTTCCAGCAGATCCTGTCCGACGAGGGCGAGGTGGCGAAGATCATCGGCGAAGAGCTGCGCGAGATCCGCAAGCTCTACGCCGACGCGCGCCGCACCGAGATCGTCGACGTCGCCACTGACATCGCCGACGAGGACCTGATCACCGAAGAAGACATGGTGGTCACCATCTCCCACGAGGGCTACATCAAGCGCAATCAGGTCGCCCTCTATCGCGCCCAACGCCGCGGCGGCCGCGGCAAGATCGGCGCGGTGACCAAGGAAGAGGACTTCAGCGAGCACCTCTTCGTCGCATCGACACACGCCTTCATCCTGTTCTTCACCACCAGCGGCAAACTGTACTGGATCAAGGTCCACGCCCTGCCCCATGCCGGCCCGGCAGCGCGCGGCAAGGCGATCGTCAACCTGCTCAACCTGCAGGGCGACGAGAAGGTCTCGGCCTTCCTGCCGGTGCGCGAGTTCCAGCCCGGGCAGTACGTGATCTTCGCCACCCGCCAGGGCGTGGTGAAGAAGACCGCGCTGGAAGAGTACGCCAACCCACGCCCGTCGGGGATCATCGCGATCAACCTCAACGAGGGCGATGAGCTGATCGGCGTGCGGCTGACCGACGGCGCCAGTGAAGTCATCCTGTCGACCCAGGAGGGGCAGGCGATCCGAGTCCGCGAAGAGGACGTTCGCCCCATGGGGCGCGCCGCCGCCGGCGTGCGCGGCATCCAGCTCGATCCGGGCGACTGCGTCGTCGCCGTCGACGTGGTCGACCTCGAGGCAACCCTGCTGTCGGTGGCGGAGAAGGGCTACGGCAAACGCACGGCGATGGACGAGTATCGCCTGCAGACCCGCGGCGGCAAGGGCATCATTACGATGAAGGTGACCGAGCGCAACGGGCGCGTCATCGGCGTGCGCATGGTCAAGGACGATCAGGACCTCATGTTGATCACCGACAGCGGCAAGGTGATCCGCACCCCGGTGCGCGGCATCTCGGTGATCGGCCGCAATACCCAGGGCGTCCGACTGATCGACCTCAGCGAGGGCGAGAAGGTCGTCGGCGTCGCCTTGCTGGCCGAGAGCGTGCCGGGCGAAGACGGCGGTGAGACGACCAACGGCGAGGGCAGCGAGGGAACAGGCAGCGAGGGAACGGAAGGCGAGGGGCCCGAGTCGGCATGACCGCGATCTAGGTTCGCTCGCTCGCCTTTCTCTGCGCCGACGCTCAGAACCGAGAGGAGCGATGGGGAATCTGGTCAACGATCTCGGGCAACCGATCGGCTTCGCGCTGCCGCAATGGCAGCGCCCCGCCCCGCCGTCGCGCGAGCCGATGGCCGGGCGCTTCTGTCGCCTGGAGCCGCTCGATCCCGCGCGCCACGCTGGGGACCTGTTCCGCGCCAATGCGCTCGATGCAGACGCGCGCCCCTGGACCTACCTGCCGTACGGGCCGTTCGAGCGCTTCGAGGCCTACCTCGAGTGGATGCACGCCGTCTGCCTCGGCGATGATCCGCTCTTCTTCGCCATTCTCGACGCGGCGGGCGCGCAGGCGATCGGCGTCGCCAGTTATCTGCGCATCGATCCGCGCAACGGCTCGATCGAGGTCGGCCACCTGCGCTTCTCGTCGCTGCTGCAGCGCACGCCCGCCGCCACGGAGGCGATGTACCTGATGATGCAGCGCGCGTTTGGGCTCGGCTACCGGCGCTACGAATGGAAGTGCGATGCGCTCAACGCCCCATCGCGCGCCGCCGCGCGGCGGCTCGGCCTGTCGTTCGAAGGCGTGTTCAGGCAGGCGACCGTCTACAAGGGGCGCAACCGCGATACGGCCTGGTTTGCGGCCATCGATCGCGACTGGCCGGCACTGGACCGGGCGTTTCGGCAGTGGCTCGAGCCAGGAAATTTCGACGCCCAGGGCCGGCAGCGCAGCCGCCTGTCGGATCTCACGGCGCCGATCGTTGCCGATCCGGCCTAGCCCGCACCCGACCGACGCCCGTGACGATCGATGTCCCGACCCACGGCGTTGCTGCTCCTGCTGTCAGTGGCCGCGATTGCCGCACCCGCGACGGTGCACCTCGTCTCTGACGGGGTCTACGATCCGGGCGACGGCATCCACCACTACGAGATGGCGCGCTACGCGTGGCGCCATCCCGAGCTCTTCCTGAATCATTGGGGCAAGCCCCTCTTCATCTTGCTCAGCAGTCCCTTCGCGCAGGCCGGCTATGGCGGCGCGGTGTTCTTCAATCTGCTGTGCGCGGCGCTCACCGCCTGGTGTGCCGGGATGATCGCGCGCGCGCTCGGCTCGCGCTTCGCCCCGGCCGCGGTGTTGCTGACCGTGTTCATGCCCTTGTACTTCGCCGTCATCGTCAGCGGCCTGACCGAGCCGCTCTTCGCGCTGGTGCTGATCGTGTCGGTATTGCTGATGATCGAGCAACTGCACGCGCCGGCGGCGCTGCTGGTATCGTTTCTGCCGTTCGCGCGCACCGAAGGGTTTCTGCTCCTGCCACTGTTCGCCGCGGTGCTGGTGGTGCGCGGGCGCCTCAGGGTGGTGCCGTTACTCGCCGCGGGGACGCTGCTGTACAGCGTCGTCGGCGGGTTGCACGACGGCGATTTCCTCTGGGTCGTCCACGACAACCCGTACCGCGGCAACCGACTCTATGGGCGCGGCAACCTGCTGCAGTTCGCGCGCAACTTCAAGCTCATTCTGGGCACGGCGGGGGCGATGCTCTTTCTGGCGGGCGGAGTCTGGACCGCATGGCGAGGGCTGGCACGACGACGCGAGCACGAGTTGTTGACCGAAGAGGTCTGGCTGGTGTTCGGCGTATTTCTCACCTACCTCGCCATGCATTCCATATTCTGGAAGTTCGGGCTCTTCAGCTCCTACGGACTGCTGCGAGTGATGGCCGCGGTATCGCCGCTGGGGGCCGTGGGGAGCATCATCGCGTTGAACGGTCTTCAGAAGCGACACCACAAGCTAGCCGGCGCGCTGGCCGTGCTCGCCGTGAGCTGCAATCTATATCAAGCGACGCGCAGTGTGTTGGTGCCGTTCCGGGTTGCTGGCGAGCTTATTCCGTTGGAACAAGCCGCCGCCTGGATCAAGCAGCATGACCTGAACGAGGGGCTGCTCTATTGCGCACACCCGTACCTGACGTTTCGCCTCGACCGCGATCCGTTCGATAGACACAGGACGCGCCACCTCCAGGCGCTAAATCAGGGGAGTGGTCATGTGCCGGTGGGCGCCCTGGTCGCCTGGGATTCGCACTTCGGCCCGGCGGAGGCCGACATCCCACTGGACGGGCTCCTCAACGACCCGCGCTTCGAGCTGCTGCAGTCTTTCAGCGAGAGTTTCAAAGACGCGGACAGCGGCAAGGCAGGGGAAGCGCCGGCCGTATTCCTGTTCCGCGCCAGGCCGGGATGAGTCCGGGTCTCCAGCACGCCGCCATGGACACGGAGAGCAAGGCCGCATAGTCTGGCGGCCAACCCTCGACGGCAGGAGGTGAGCATGAAGTGTGCAGAGTGCGGCGGGGAGACCCGTGATCGCGAAGTGCGCGTCCGTCCCCTCGTGTTGCTGGCGTTGTACGCCTTCGGCTTCGTTCTCGCCTACGGGTTGGGCGGCAGCCTGCTGCACGATCTGGCGGAAGGCCAGCAGCGCAGCGCGTTGCCGCTGTGGAAGTTGTGGGTGACGCTCGCTGCGCTCCTGTTGGCGATTGCCGCCACGCTGTGGCGCCCGCGCCGGGCGGTGTGCGAGCGCTGCCGCACCGCGGCGCCGGGTTGGCTGTGGCGGGCGCCGGCCGCGCCGGAACCGAGCGCCGAAGCGCCCGGCGCGACGCGCCGTGTCGTACTGCGCGCCCTCGGCGCTGGCGGCGCGACCGTTGCGGCGGCGGGCGGCGGCGTGGCCGCCGCCGTGCTCCACAACCGCGGCTGGCTGCCGGTGGCGAACGACTTCTTCCGCACCGAGGTGGAGAACACGGCGCCGGCGGTGCGCGACGAGTGGCGCGAGGCGCGCATTCGCAGTTACCGGCGGCTCGGACGCACCAACGCCATGGTGTCCGACATCTCGCTCGGCTCGGGCCGCATCAGTGATGTGGAGATCGCGCGCCGCGCCCTCGAGCGCGGCGTCGACTACTTCGACACCGCGCCGGACTACGCCGAGACCGGGTCGGAAAAGCTGCTCGGCGAAGCCATCAAGGGGCAGCGGGACAAGGTCTTTCTGGCGACCAAGTTCTGCGTCTCCGACGGGCATCTGCCCAACGATACGCCGGTGCCGAAGATCATCGAGGCGGTCGAGGGCAGTTTGCGCCGCCTGCAGACCGACTACGTCGACCTGATCCACATCCACTCGTGCGACCGCGTCGAGCGCCTCATGGCGCCGAACATGCACGAGGCGTTCGATCGCCTGAAAGAGCAGGGCAAGGTGCGCTTCCTCGGCGTCAGCACGCACACGCCGAACCTGGAA
>CAYVUV010000190.1:0-55652 GCA_964455095.1 uncultured Binatia bacterium (SeqCode) | reverse complement strand
GACCAGCGCCGCCAGCAGCACCATCGAGGCGAGCTCGAACGGCAGCACGTAGCTGGTCAGGAACTGGTCGCCGATGCCGTACGTGGTTGGGACCGGCGTCTCGGGCGCGATCTGGTGCCACGTCGTGTTGACCACGGCGCGCATCATCACAAACCCGATGGCGCCGATGACGACCAGCGCCGGCAGGCGGCCGAGGGAACGGTTGGAGACGCGCACGTCGGCGATCCGATGCGTCAGCATGACCGCGAACAACGTGAGCACCAGGATCCCCCCAACGTAGATCAGCACCTGCACCACCGCGACAAAGTCGGCAGCCAGGAGCACAAACAGCCCCGCCGCCCCCATCAGCGTCCCCATCAGGGAGAACGCCGAGTAAACGATATTGTTCGAGAAGGCAACTCCCATCGCCGACACCACCGTCACGCCGGCGATGAGGTAGAACACCAGGGGAAAGAAGGAAAAGTCGCTCATGCGGCCTCGGTCTTCTTGGCCTCGGCCGGCTTGGCGTCGGGCGAGGCGAACTCCTCCAGGTAGCGCATGCCGCGCTCGAGGATCGGCGCGATGACGGGATCGGTCTCGGGCCCCTTCTTCGGCTTGTAGGCGAAGACCGGGTCCTTCACATAGTGCCGCACCATGCTCTCGAGCGAGTAGTCGGCGCCCTCGAACTCGGGCGTGTGGTGGATCGACCCGGTCGGACACGGCTCGCTGCACAGCCCGCAGTACATGCACTTGGCGATGTCGATGTCGAAACGGGTGAGCAGCATCTGCTTGGTCTGCTTGTCCTTCGGCGCATCGATGACGATGCAGTCGATCGGGCAGGCGCGCTCGCAGGCGAGGCAGCCGGTGCAGATCTCCAGGTCCACCTCGAGAATGCCGCGGTAGCGGAAGGGCAAGGTGTCCTGCACGCGCAGATCGGTGCGGTCGGGGTACTGCACCGTCGACGGCTTGCGCACGAAGTGCGAGCACGTCACCGCCATGCCCTCGAAGACCGAGGTGGCGGTGTCGACGATGTTGCGGAGGTAGGCGCTGAAGTTGGCGGCCATCGTGTCCTCTCCCCTCGCCCGCTCAGGAGAACGGGCTGAGCAGCAACTGAGCGCGCGAGCGCTTCAGGTGGAAGCCGACGCGGTAGAAGAAGTAACCGACCAGCGCGAAGCCGATCGCCGTCATCAGGTATTCGGCGACGCGGTTGCCGTCGGGCCAGATGACCACCCAGGCCGCGGTGCCGAGGAAGTTCACGAACGACAGCGGTACCAGGTACTTCCAACACGTGGTCATGAGCTGATCGACGCGAATGCGCGGCAGCGTGGCGCGAATCCACATGATCACCACGACGCCGAAATACGACTTGAGGAAGAAGGTGAGAAACTGCAGGGCGTTGAGCAACACCGGGCTGTCGGTCACCGGCGGCACCTGCCAGCCGCCGAGGAAGAGCGTCACGATCACGGCGCTGATGATGTACAGGTTGCCCCACTCGACCAGGAAGAAGAACAGGTAGCGGGCGCCGCTGTACTCGGTGACGAAACCGGCGACGAGCTCCGACTCCGCTTCGGGCAGGTCGAACGGCGTGCGGTTGCCCTCGGCGAGCAGCGCCGTGAAGAGGATGAAGCAGGCGAAGAAGGTGAACGGGTTGTGGAAGATGAACCAGTCGGTCGGGAACCAGCCCTGGGCGCGGATGATCGCCTGCGTGCTCAGTGTGCCGGTGATCAGCACCACCGGGAAGATCGACAGCGCGGCGGGGATCTCGTAGCTGACAATCTGCGCCGCGGCGCGCACGCCACCGATCAGCGACCATTTGTTGTTCGACGCCCAGCCGGCCATCAGGATGCCTACGACGACCAGCGAGGTCACGGCAGTCAGATAGAGGATCCCGACGTCGAGGTCGGCGGCGATCAGCACGCTGCTGAACGGCATGACCACGAACGCGGCGACAAAGCCCATGACGACGACGTACGGCGCCAGCTTGAACAGGCGCGAGTCGGCCGCCGTGGGGACGATGTCCTCCTTCATCAGCAGCTTGATGCCGTCGGCGAGCCTCTGAAGGATCCCCTGCGGGCCGACGCGGTTCGGGCCGATGCGCGACTGAATGCGCGCCCACACCCGGCGCTCGATGAACGTGGTGACGCCGGCGACGTTGAGGATGAAGCCGAAGACGACGAGCGCGGCCGCGGCGACGACGCCGATGGCGTAGACCACCGCCACGGGCACGCCGGCGAAGTAGCCCTGTGCGATCAAGCCGTCGAGAAAGCTCTGCATCGCGCGCGCCCCTTCAGCGATCGACCTCGGGCGCCACGATGTCGAGGCTGGCGATCACCGTCACCAAATCCGCCAACATCAGCCCGGGGCTGATCTTCTCGATGATGCCCATCGCCGCGAACGAGCCCGTGCGCACCTTGCAGCGGTACGGGTACTCGGTGCCGTCGCTGACCGCGTACCACCCCATGTCGCCGCGCGCGCTTTCGACCCGGACGTAGACATCGCCCGCCGGCGGCCGCAGCTTGCGCGCCACCTTCGCGATCACCGGTCCGTCCGGGATCTGCCGGAAGCACTGGCGCAGGATCTTGACGCTCTCGCGGATCTCCAGGAGCCGCACCCAGTACCGGGCAAAGCTGTCGCCGACGACGCCGACCGGCCCCGGGCCCACCGGCACATCGAACTCGAGGTCGGGATACACCGAGTACGGCTCGTCGCGCCGCACGTCGTAGCGCACGCCCGAGGCGCGGAGGTTGGGACCGACGAGGTTGTAGTCGACGGCGTCCTCGGCGCTGATCACCGCGACTTCGACGCAGCGCTCGACGTAGATCTTGTTGCGCGAGATGAGGTCGTCGTACTCATCGAGCATCAGCTCGAGCCGCTCGAGAAACGCCAGCACCTTCTCCGCGTAGCCCGGCGGCAAATCCCAGGCCGTGCCGCCGATGCGCATGTAGTTGTACGTCAGGCGCGACCCGCACAGCTCCTCGAGCAGATCGTTGATCTTCTCGCGCTCGCGAAAAGCGTGAAAGAAGGGCGTGATGGCGCCGATGTCGAGCACCATGGTGCCGACCGACAACAGATGGCTGGCGATGCGGTTGAGCTCGGCGGCGACGACGCGGCAGTACTCGCCGCGCTTCGGCACTTCGATGTCGGCGAGCTTCTCCACCGCCATCGCCCAGCCCTGGTTGCAGAACATGGCGGCGACGTAGTCGACGCGGTCGGTGTACGGCATGAAGCCGTGATAGCCGACCTTCTCGGAGATCTTCTCGATCGAGCGGTGCAGGTAGCCGACGTCGGGGATCGCCTGCCGCATCACCTCGCCGTCGGCCTTGACGACGAAGCGCAGCACGCCGTGCGTGCTGGGGTGCTGCGGCCCCATGTTGAGCGTCATCTCTTCGGTGTCGAGGCCGTTGCCACCGACTTGCTCGACGTCGACTTCGAATGCGATCAGGCTCATATCCGGCTCCCGTCCCCGCGTTTAGCGGAGCAGGCTCTCCCGGCGCGTGCTGATGCCGTGGTATTCCTCGGGCTCGACGAAGTCCTTGCGCAGCGGATAACCGACCCAGTCCTCGGGCATCAGCAACCGGCGCAGATCCGGATGGTCGGTGAACGTCACGCCAAGCAGGTCGTAGACCTCGCGCTCGAGCCAGTTCGCCGCCTTCCACACCGGCTCGATCGAGGGCACGACCGCGTGGTCGCGCGGCGTGCGCACCTTCAGAACCGCTGCGTGGCGGTGCGGGTACGAATAGAGATGATAGACGACCTCGATGTGGCCGAGGTCCTTGTAATCGACCCCGGTCAGATTCGACAGCGAGTCGAAGCGCAGCTCGGCATCGGCACGCAGATAGTGGCAGACGTCGCGAATCGCCGCCGCATCGACGACGACCCACGGGTCCTTGACGGCCAATTCCGCCGTGCTCACACGCTCGCCGAAGTGCGCCTTCAGGCGCTCATACACCGTCGCTGCTTCCATGCTCGGGGATCGTCGATCTTGCGGGAAGGAAAAACCCAAATTCGATCAGGCGTGGGCGGTGGCCGCCGCCGAACGCCGCACCAGCCAGGTCTCCGTCATCATCTTCTCTTGCAGCTTCAGGATGCCCTCGGTGAGCGCCTCCGGGCGCGGCGGACAGCCGGGCACGTAGACGTCGATCGGGATCACCTTGTCGACGCCGTCACACACCGAGTAGGCGAGCTGGAACAGACCGCCGCAGCTGGCGCAGGCGCCCATCGCGATGGCGTAGCGCGGCTCCGGCATCTGCTCGTAGAGCACCTTCGTGCGCAGGGCCATCTTCAGCGTCAAGGTTCCGGCAACGACCATCAGGTCGGACTGCCGCGGCGAAGAGCGCGGGGCGGCGCCGAAGCGGTCGACGTCGGCGCGCGGCCCCTGCGTCTGCATGAGCTCGATGGCGCAGCACGCCAGGCCGAACAACATCCACCAGACCGAGGACTTGCGCGTCCAGTTCAGGAATGCGTCGGCCGAGGTGGTTAGGACCATCTCGGGAAAAGAATTGATTAGTGCCATGCGTCTCCCCGCTCCCCGCCCGTCCGCGTCACGCCGCCTCGCGCATCTTCGGCGACTCGGTCTCCGCCGCCGGCACCTGCTTCAGCCACTCGAGGTCGCGCTTGACCCACACGTACACCAGCCCGACGAAGAGAATGCCGAGAAAGATCGCGATCTCGGCCAGCGCAAAGAGCCCCTGCCCCTTCAGCACCCAGTCGCGGAAGACGACCGTCACCGGGTACAGAAACGCCACCTCGACGTCGAAAATCACGAAGATCAGCGCCACCAGATAGAAGCGGATGTTGAAATTGATCCACGCGTTGCCGGTTGGCGGCTCACCGCATTCGTAGGTCGAGAGCTTGTTGGTCTCCGGGTTATTCGGGCGCAACAAGGAGCTCAATCCGGTCATGAGGGCGACCAGAGCCGCTCCCAGGAACAGGAAAACCAGAACGCTGGCGAACTGAAAATGCATTGAAAGGACGGTGCTTTCCCCTAGGTGGGTCGCTAACACAGGCCCCAGAGCGAGTCAAATTGGGGTAGTCCGATGTCAGCTGTCGGAGGTCGGAGGGTCGCCGAAGGCGGCGCGCAGCCGTTCGCGGTGGGCGCGGTTGAGGGGCAGGACGTTGATGCTGCCGGTGATGTCGTTGAGGCTGACGTAGATCTCGGTGCCGTAGACGCGCGTCAGCGTCGCATAGGTCAGCACCTCGGCCGGGGTGCCGGCCATGGCTACCCGCCCCTGGTCGAGCAGCACGACGCGTTCGCAGTAAAGCGCCGCCAGGTTGAGGTCGTGCAGCACCGTGACCACGGTCATGCCCTCCCGCTGCAGGTCGCGCAGCAGGTCGTACATCTCCACCTCGTGGCGGATGTCGAGAAAGGCCGCCGGCTCGTCGAGCAGCAGGTAGCGCGGCTCCTGCGCCAGGGCGCGGGCGAGAACGACGCGCTGGCGCTCGCCGCCGCTCAGCTCGGTGATCGCCCGTCCGGCCAACGCCGTGGTGTCGGTGCGCTCCATGGCGCGGCGCGCCGCCGCCAGGTCGCGGTCGCCCTCGAAACCGAAGCCGCCGAAATGTGGCGTGCGGCCGAACAGCACGACCTCCATGACCGAGAACGGGAACGCGATCGCCGTCTCTTGCGGCACCACCGCCAGCATCCGACTCAGCTCGCGGCGCCGGTACCGCTCGATGGAGCGTCCGTCGATGCTCAACTCACCGCCGCCGCGGCGCAACAGCCCGCTCATCAGGCGCAGCAAGGTCGACTTGCCTGAGCCGTTGGGCCCGATGATGCCGAGGAACTCGCCCGGGCGCACGTCGAACGAGACGTCGTCGACGACGACGCGGCGGTCGTAGCCGAACGTCACGTTACGCAGCGCGAAGCCGAGGTCACTCAAAGGTGCGCCCCCCTTCCCGGCGCAGGATATAGATGAAGAATGGCCCGCCGCAGAGCGCTGTCACCACGCCGACCGGAATCTCGGTCACACCGAGCGCGCTGCGCGCCACGGTGTCGGCAAGGACGAGGAACGTGCCGCCAAGGAGAACCGACGCGGGCAACAGCAACCGGTAGTCGGCGCCGAGCAGCAGGCGCGCCAGGTGCGGCACGATGAGGCCGACGAAGCCGATCATGCCGCTCACCGACACGGCGGCGCCGACCAGAAACGAGGTGACGACGAACGTCGTGCGGCGCGTGCGCGCCACATCGACTCCCAGCTGCGCGGCGCTCTCGTCGCCGAGGCTGAGCGCGTTGAAGGCGCGCGTCTGAACCAGCAGTGCGCCGACACCCACGACGAGGTAGGCCGCGCTCGCCGCCACCAGCCCGTAGCTCTGCGTCGACAGGCTGCCGAGCAACCAGAACAAGATGCCGTGCGCCTGGAAGAAGTCGGCCAGCGTGTTGACGAACATCACCAGCGCGCCGGTGAAGGCGTTGCACACCACACCGGCGAGCAAGAACGTGTACGGCTGCAGGCGTCCGTGCACGGTGCCGAGGCGGTAGACGATCAGCATCGCGCCGAGCGCGCCGAGAAAGGCGCCGAACGGCGCCAGCGCCGACGATGCGGCGCCGCCCAGCACCATGGCGATCACACCGCCCAGGGCAGCGCCGCCGGACACGCCGAGCAGGTGTGGTTCGGCGAGTGGATTGCGCAACAGCGCCTGCAGCGCCGCGCCCGCCGCCGCCAGCGCGCCGCCGACGACGGCGGCGAGCAGCGCGCGCGGCAGACGGGTGCGGAACAGGATCAGCGCGTCGATGTTGCCGTCGGCCGCGCCAAACAGCGCGTTGGCGAGATCGATGTGCACCGAGCCGACCAGCGCGCTGCCCAGCACCGCCACCGCCAGCAGCGCGGCGAGGCCGAGCACGACGCGCGTGAAGCGCGCTCGGGTCAGGTAGACAGCAGCCGCGGTCACGATCCGCCCTCGGCCGGCGCCGGACTCTCGAAGCGCTCAGGGTGGATGTAGCGCGCCATCGTCTCCAGCGTCTCCGGCACGCGCGGCCCGGGCCGCAGGAGATGGTCGACTCGGTAACCGTAGAGGCGCCCATCGCGCACCGCGGGGATCGTCGGCAAACCCTGCCAGAACTGGCGCCCCGCCGTGCCGCCGGGCTCGCTCTCGCTGCCCATGCTGGCGTCGATGATCACCTCGGGCGCCGCCTTGATGGCGAACTCGAGGCTCAAATGCGGCCAGCGCTCGCCGCTCGGCGCCGCGACGTTGGTGCCGTGCGCGAGCTGGATGAGCTCGTCTTGATACGTCCCCCGCCCCGCCGCCACCAGCGGCACGCGTCCCACCACCATCAGCACACGCGGCGCCGAAGCGCCGGCCAAGCGCGCGGCGATCGCCGCCAGCTTGCTCTCGATGTCGCGCACCAGGCGCTCTCCCGCCGCCTCGACGCCGACCGCGCGCGCCACGTCCCGGATGGCCGTCGCAATCGCCGCCACGCCCTCCGGGTCGACGATGAGCACACGCAACCCGAGCTCTTGCAGGTTCTCCACCGGTGCGCGGTTGCCTGGACTCGGCACGCCGATGACCAGATCGGGCCGCTTGGCGAGAATCAATTCGACGTTCGGCGTCAGGAACGTTCCGATGCGGTCGACGCGCTTCGCCTCGGCCGGGTAGTCGCAGTACGTGGACACGCCGACGACGCGCTCGCCGACGCCGAGCGCGAACAGGATCTCGGTCACCGACGGCGCCAGCGACACGATGCGTCCCGGCGCTTCCGCCCGCGCCGCTCCAGCCCACGCGACGGCGATGAGAACCCACACCGCCGTCACTCGGCCGCTGCGCGCGCGATCAAATCGATTGCCCTTCGCGTTCGTCATGTCTGCGCGGCGAAGGTTGACGCTGGCGCCGCGAAAGTCAAAACGCGGCGCCGGGCGCGTCATCATCGAGGGCCGCCGGCTACGAAGCCGACAGGGGATTGCGCCAACGCAGCCCGGGGAAGCGCTCGAAGTCGTTGTCGTTCGAATGCAGCTCGCATTGGTGCTCGATGGCGAGCGCAGCGAGGTGGGTGTCCGTCGTGAGGCGTCCGGCGACGTTGGTCGCCGCGAACAAGGTGCGCGCGATGGCCAGGTGCCGTGGGCCGGGTTCGAGGGGTTGGACACACGGCTGATCGAACCACGTCGTCACTCGATCGAGCGCCGCCGTCGGGTCGAGCGGCGTTGTCAGGATGGCTGGATGGGTCACCAAACGCACGAAGCCGAAGACGACAGCCCACGGCAAGCCGACCGGCTGCTCGCGGTTCAGCAGATCCTCCCACCACTGCCGCGCGGCGGCATGGCCGGGGGCAGCACTGTTGTGCGCGTACAGGAGCAGGTTGATGTCGGGAAGGATCATCGACCCGGACGCGCGACCGCATCCTCGATCTCGAGCTCGTCGGCCAACTGATTCAGCCGCATGGGGTCAACCCCTGGGCGGAACGGGCTGTGGAACACTTCGACGCGAAAAGGTCGGGCGTCCCGCTGGCGGCCTTGCTGAGCCACAAGGCCGCGGCGGAGCACGGCGTTGACGGCTTCTTTGAAAGGCACTTTCTTGCGCCGCGCCAGCTCTTTGAGCTTGGTGGCCACGTCGTCGTCGAGTGTCAGGGTCGTCCGCATGAAGACATCTTGATGCCTCGCAATGCTGGCGTCAAGATGCCAGCGCATCTATCCGCCTCAGTCGGCCACGTGCTGAACGAACACCGAAACGGAGCGATAGTACGCATCGGCGGTGACGAAGTCCGGCCAGCCGTCGCCGTTCAGGTCGGCGACGGCGATGTCGATCGGGCCCGCGCCGGTAGGTCCGATGCGCTGCGAAGATGCAAAACCACCCCGACGCACGGACAGATACAACAACAGGTCGTTCTCGAACGCCGAGACGAGGACGTCCGGAGCCCCATCCCGGTTCACATCGACCACGGCCAGATCCGAAGCACCTCGCCACACACCGATGCCGGGCCGCATCTCGAAGGCGCCGCCCCCCGTGCCGCGGAACAACGAGACGTTCTCGCTCACCGAACTGAGCAGCGCGATGTCGCGCACGCCATCGCGGTCGAGGTCGGCGATCTCGACTGCGAGAGGCAACCAGGTGAAGTCGTCGTAGACATACTGCGGGCTCGAGAAATCTCCCGCGGCGTCGCCGAAGTGGACGAGCACGCCATGTTCGTGGGGGGCGACGAGGTCGGGAATGGCGTCCTGATTGACGTCCGCGACCTTCAGGTCGGAGTAACCGAAGAGCAGTGTGCTCGGGTAGTGCTGCGCGGGAGAGAAGGTCCCGTTCCCTTGGCCTAAGAGAACGGAGATGTTGCGCTCTGAAGCTCCTGCCAAATCTTCGGGGTCTCGCGTCGAAGCGAACCGCGGGACTCTTCCGGGCCCCACCTCGAGGGGCGCGACCGCCGCGTTGCCGAGATAGAGGTAGAGCGGGTCAAAACAGAAGTCCCCGGTGACCACGTCCGCGCCACCGTCCCCGTCGACATCCGCCACCTCCACGGCGAGCGGACCCGACATCGAACGAGCGTATTCCCCGCCACACAAATCGCCGAGCCGCGGGCCCAGCGAGTGGCTGGTACCGGGGCCAAAGGTGCCATCACCGCGACCGGGGAACACCCACACCTCGTCGGCAAGGTGGTCCGTCGTGATGAGATCGGGAACCCGATCACCGTCGATGTCAGCGACCGTCACGTCCGATATCGATCCGACAGCGAGGTACTGCACGGCAGCAAACTGAGCGGGGCGCGGGCAACCATGCAGCGCGCTCCCAACACTGGTGATCAGCTCGGCGGGCGAGAGCGCGCCGTCGAAATCCGCATCGGCGCTGCCGCAATCGCCGAGCGGACGGTGTCCCACCGCAACCGACACCTGGTAGAGAAGCTCGGCGACGCCGACGCGTCCGTCGCCATCGCAATCCCCGGCGCAGCGGGCGTCGGCCCGACTGGCGAGCGGCAAGATCGCGAGGGTCAGGATCGCGACGCGCTCGGACGACGGACGCCAGCGAGCTTTGCGCAACGGGTGCAGTGCCAGGAGGACGAGGGCGCCGATAACGATCGACCATGCGCTTGCGGCTTCTCCGCTGCGATCGATCTGGCAGCCATCGGCCGACCTGTCTCGAGCCACGGTCGGAAGCGGGGTCTCTGTGGGTGTGTTGACTGTGGCGCTGCGCGAAGGCGACGGCTGCGGTGTCGCCGTTGCCGTGTTTGTCGGCGTCGCGGTCCGCACCTCGACAATCAAAACGCCATCAGAGCAGCTGGAGGGCACCCCATCGCCGTGCAGAGTGAACAGCCGGAAGTCGTAGCAACGGATCGGATAGGCACCCACGGGAGCCTGCGCCGACAACATCGCCGTGCAGGAATAGAGCAAGGCCCCGTCGGGAATCGGGTCGACGTCCTCCGCCGAGCCGATTCTCGTCCAGAGGAACAGCCATTCGCCCGAGAACCAACTGCCGGGCTTGTCGATCGACGGGTCGAGCTCGCACGAGATCAGGTCGAGCACTGGTGGCAGCAGAAGAGAGCCGTTGATATCGGTAACCTGTGCGCCGCCGGCGTCGAACGAAACTTCGAAGCGCACCGCCTCCCCGACCGAGCCGACGGCGGAGCCGACGCGAACGCAGGACCGTCCCTCCTGGCATGTGGCGAGCGGGAGCGGATCGAATGGCGGCAGCGGTGTAGCCGTCGGCCGCGGAGTCGCCGTGACGGTCGGCGAAGGAAGCACCGCAGTCGGCGGGGCTGGACAGCTCGCATCACCGGTCGGCGAGCCGACGAGGCGAAGCGTGGCGAGGCGCTGCCGGATATCGCTCAACAGGAGCTTGTCCGCACCTGCTGCTTCGAGCGTCGCGTATCCCGGCCATTCACCGACCACCTCGATTTGACCGTCGTGCCAGGAGAACAAGGTCATCGGCTCCGAGCCGGTGGAGCTGTCGACGAAATAGATCGTCCTGGTCGCCGTGATGGCGACTGTGAAAGGATTGTGCAACGGGCCGAGCGGTGAGTCGTCTCCGGCGCGAACGACCTCCGTAGGGGAGGCTTCGCCGCTGGTATACGTGAAGATTCGGTTCGAGGCATCCGACCACCCGGCAAGACGGGTGGCAGTGAAAGCGATGTGGTCACCCGCCGCGACGAGATGCTCGAACATCGGAGAGGAGGCGTTGGGTTCGGCCAAGTCGTGGACGGATGCAACGCGGCGAATCTCTCCGCCCAGCCATTCGAGGATGACGCTCTCGTCGTCATAGGAGCTGCCGCATCCATTTGGATGGCGACATTCGCTGCTGAGGATGAACACGCTACCCGAGTCGGAGAGGGCGACCTGGCGCGCGCCCCATCGCGCCTCGTCTGCCGATGCGGTGCTCGCCATCGACGGTGAATCGGTACGCAGGACTCCAGTCTCGGCCCGAGGCGGTGAAACCCCTGCCAGCCAGTCGTAGTCGATCGCACTGTAGTCGGGGAAGGTGATTCCGCCCCCGTATCCACCCTCCCGCCGCAGCGCCGCCGGCAGCCGCTCGATGACGCCGTCCTCCCGACGAACGATAAAGGCCCCGTTGGTGTAGGGTGGGATACCGAACATGGCGAACGCAAGAACCTGCTGCGCTGCGTTGACGTCGAAAACGCGGCTAGGCACCGCGTCTGGCAATTGGCGCAACGTGCGGACAATTGAACCATCCGCCGCTCGATCCCCTGGTCCGATGAGCCGCTCGATGCCGTCCGCCGTGGCACGAAAGATCGCCGCGTCCACTCGGTAGGTTGCCGGCTCGTTGAGTGGCACCAGCGTGCTGCCAGCAAACAGCAGCGTGCCGGCGGCGTCGAAGCCGCACTGGTCGAAGGAGTAGAAGCGCCGGCCGACCGGTGTCGGGTCGCCGAATCGGCTCACGGGACGGAACCCCTGTGCATCGCCACAGGCGAGCACCGCCTCGCCGCTGACGGCGCGCAGCGAGGCCGCGACCGTCCCGTTCGGGGCCAGGCAGCTTGCACCGATACCGTGCGCTGCGAGGACCTCGCCGCCCGGGAGTTGGTCGCCGGTGCTCACCAGCGTGCGCGGCTCACCGTCCCGCAGCCGCACGGCGCGATACACCTCCGGCGTCGAGTGGTCGATCACTACGACCTCGCCGCTGTTGTTCACGAAACCGTACAGGGCCGGGTAGGCAACCACTTCGGGCGCGGCACCACCCGCCGGCAGAAGCAGGGCGCGGGATGCAATACCGACGAGCACGTCGCCCACGTCATTGAGCGTGAGCCAACCCGACTGGATTTCGGAGGAGTAAAGCGTCTCTCCCCAGGGCATCAATTCGCCTTCGACCAACAGGCGCCGCACGCCACCACCCCCGGTGCGATACAGCCCGCGCAATCCGCCCTCACGCGCCGTGAAGACCACCTCACCCGCCCGGTTCCCGCGACGAAGCGTGATGCTCTCGAGCGGAAAGCCGGCCGGGCCGACTTGACCAACCGCCACCAGTGCGCGCCGCACCCTTCCCTCTGCCACTAGCAGCACCGCGTCGGCGCCGCTGAGCTGCGACGCGACGACGACGCTCCCGTCGTTGGCAATCGCAACCAGCCGCCCCTCTTCCGTCTCGACACCCGGTGAAAAAGGAATTCCCTTTCCATACACCTTATGGATCCCTTCGGAAGCGACATAGACGTTGTACTCGACGACGGGATCCTCGCTCCGCCAGGCGTCGCAAGATAGCCCTTCTGGAACGACCGGCGCCGAAAAAGCGACCGTTCCATGATCGTTGATGTGGACGTGTTCGATCCAGCACAGCGTGTTTCCGTCCGCGTCGCGCTCGCCGACCGCCACGACCCGTTTGAGCCGGCCGGATGAGACCGCGTAGACCGTGAACTGCGCACCAGCAGCGTTGGCGTAAACTACGAGCGCCAACGAGCCGGCAAGACTCACTTCCTCGAATCGCAGGTAATCGGGAGACGTATCGACACCGTTCACGGCCGGTTCGATCCTTTCGCCATCAGCCCAGAACAGGTTGCCGGAACTGTCGTCGGCACGGATGAGCGCCCGACCCAAGTCATCGAGGCCGAGGATCCCGACGCCGTAACTGCCCACGCGCCCGGCGCCGGACACTTCGTCCCCGGTGGCGAGGATGATGGATCCAGGCACGCCCTGCGCCCATACGGCCGAAGCGCAGAGCGAGACAACGGCCGCAAGAACGACCGCGCGCGTGCGCCGATCTGTCCCTCCGTCGGCCACCGGCCCTTCTTCCAATACAGAACGCCCGATCCCCTCCATCGCTGTCCCCCTCCTCCGCGCGATGCGACGATCGCAGCGAAACATGCGACGTCGCCTGGCAATCATCATGCCTTGATCGGATTGGTCGCCCAGGACAGTTGATCACCGCTCAGCGTCGGGCGTGTCGTGGCGCGGCTGCGCCAATCTCGCAACTCAGCCAGATGCTCGGAGAGAACGAGTCACGACTTTTCCGGCTGCCCCCCCGTTGACGGCCGCGGCGCGCGCGTGATAGCTCCGCTCCCAAGTTGATGGGTAGAGGGAAGCCGGTGAAAAGCCGGCACAGCCCCCGCTACTGTAACCGGAACCGACCGCGGCACGCTTGCCACTGTCCGAGAAGGATGGGAAGGCGCCGCCAGTAGAAAGCCGGAAGTCAGGAAACCTGACCCAGCAGCGATTTCAAAGTCCTCCGGGGTGTGGGGACGAGAATCATGCTGGACGATTCTCATACTCATACCCGGGGCGCGCAGGCGTCGCCGGGTTTTTTGTTGGCCGCTCAGGCCAGGTCGCGGGTCTCCAGCCTGCGGCGCGGCGGACGCATTTGTGTTCGCGGCCCGCCGTCACGTGCCTCACCATCGGGCCGCCCTGGTTCGGCCCGACGCTGCGCACGACCGAAACGACACTGAGCGCCAACATTCAAACTGGAGGAAACCGCATCATGAGCAGGAATCGCATTCTGTACCTCGCCTCGCTGGCCCTGGCGGGCGCGGCGCTCTCCACCGGCGCGGGCGCCGTCACGGCACCGACCGGCTACATCTATTCCACCGAGCTGCTGGGCAACTTGACGCAAGGCTGCATCGCCGCCGGCCCGGTCGGCACTTTCGTCGGCCTCGGACCCGGCTTCACCGCCAACGCGCAATCGATCGTGCTGGCCAAGGAATCCGGCGAGGTACGGCTGGTCGCCTCCGGGTTCAATTCGATCAGCGACTGCGCATACGATCGCACCGCCGACATCTTGTATGTCACGGACAACGCGGACAACGACGACTTCGCCATTGTCAGCCCCTTCGGCGCGCAAACTGGCGACACCGTTTTCGCCATCCCGTCGGCGTCGACCGCGTCGGGCCTCGCCGCACCGGGGCTCGAGCTGCTGCCGGCCGACAGCGTCCCGACCGCCGCCTCGGTCACGGTCGATGCAACCGGCAATGTCTTTGTCTCCGACTCCGCCGGCGGCGCCGCCGGCAAGGTGATCAAGATCGTCGGCTCGACACCGAGCGTCTTTGTCCCCAGCCTGGACCTCGCCGCCGGGCTCGCGCTCAACCCGGCCAACGGCAACCTGTTCGTCGCCGAGACACTGGATAGCTTCGTCGACAAACAGATCCAGCAGTTCACCTCCGCTGGCGCTGCGGTTCCGCCGGTGCCATTTGCCGCTTCGCCAACGCCCTTCGGCACGGTCGACCTGCTCTTCAACAGCGATGGCCGGCTGCTCGCTTCGGGCGCGTTCTTCGGCGACCTGGTGTCGTTCAATCCCGGCAACGGGAGCTCGACGACGTTCTCCAGCGGCCTGACGTTTGTCGGCGGCATGACCCTCGATCCCTTCACGCACCGCCTGCAGGTGCTGTCGTCCACTTTCACCCCCACCGACGAGGACAAATCGCTGCACCGCTTCACCCCGATCGATCAGCTGAGTCCCGGCGACAGCGGCTCGGCGGAGACCGAGTGCCTCTTCGAAGCCTACGGTCTGCAAGTGGTCGACGGCACCGCGACCTGCAGCGACGGCGCCGCCTGCGACAGCGACGGGGCGGAGAACGACGCCTGCCTGTTCCCGGTCGGCTTTTGCCTCAACGTCGACGATCCCGATCTCGCGACGTGCGACACGGCCAGCAACGTGACCGCCGTGAGCATCACCGCCAACCCGCCCGCCGCATCGATCGCCGATGCCGCCGCGCGCGCGACTGCCGCTCTGCCCCTGACCGGCTCGACCTGCATCTTCAGCGACGGTTACTACGTCCCGGTCAAGATCACGGCCTCCGGCAAGAAGGACGGCAAAGGCAAGCTGCAGGTCAAGGTGACCAACGCAGACGGCGGTAAGGATTCAGATACCGTCAAGCTGATCTGCCAGCCCGCACCATAGGGACGACGGAGGCACGGCGTCGATGACGGCATACCACATGGCGAACACCTCGGCTTGGGTACTCTTCCTGGGCGCTCTGCTCGCGCTCGCCCAACCCACCCATGCGCAGGATCCGTTCGCCGACGCCGTCGCCTCCCTGACCCCTGGAATGCACGGCGGCTTCGGGTCGCAGCAACTCGTTCTCGGCCCGCCGCATGGCACCGGGTTGCTGCAGGGCTCGTTCGACATCCTCGCCCTCGGCAGCGGCGGCTCGATCGTGCTGCGATTCGATCTGCCGGTGATCTGCGACGGCCCCGGCGCGGACTTCACCGTCTTCGAGAACGTCTTCCACGCCGGCTCGGAGAGAGGGCCGCTGTTCACCGAGTTCGGCTTCGTCGCCGTCAGCCAGGACGGTGTCAACTTCATCGAGTTTCCCTTCGATGCCACGACCCACGCCGGACTGGCTGGCCGCGCACCGGTCTTGAGCAACCCCGAGAACGGCATTGACCCGCTCGACCCGTCGGTGTCGGGCGGTGACGCGTTCGACCTCGCCGCCGTGGGACTGACCTGGGCCGCCTATGTGCGCATCACCGACGTCGCCGGCGTCATTCCCGACTTTGGCGACATGCCGCAGTTCTCCATCTCGCCAAATGCGGGCTTCGATCTCGACGCCGTTGCCGCCCTGCACGGCTGCGACCCGAGCTCGATATCCAGCCCGACGCCGACGCCCAGTCCGACTGAAACCCCACTGCCGCCGGATTCCACCGCAACCCCGAGCGCAACCATCCCGATTGTCGCACCCGGCGATCTCGATGGCGACGGACAGATCACGGACGCTGACACGAGCCTGCTCATCGCCGAGATCTTCGACGGCGACGGCGATCGGGTCCCCGCCGGTGGCGGCGCGGTGGCCTCGGGGCCGGAGGCGGACGTCAACGGCGACGATCGCATCACCGCCGCGGATCTCGTCGCGCAGGCGGTGCAGCGCAACCCGTGATGCGGCGCGGACAGATTGCCATGCGCGCCCTCGCTCTCGCCGCCACCAGCCTGCTCGTCGCTGCACGCCACCCCGTCGCCGCACAAGAGGCCCCGCCACTGGCCGAGATCGAGGTGACCGCCGAACCGATCAGCGAAGCTGAGCAACGCTCCCCCACCGCCTTCGTCTCGGTCGTCGATGTGCCCGCGCGCGAAGCCCCGATCGAGACCACCGCCGATGTGCTGAGCGAGACGGTCGGCGTGCAGGTGCACCGCTTCGGCGGCCTCGGCGCCTTCAGCACCATCTCCATCCGCGGCTCGTCGGCCAACCAGGTGCCGGTGTATCTCGACGGCGTCCCGCTCTCGCAAGCACAGGATCAGACCGTCAACCTCTCCGACCTGCCGCTCGACAGCCTGGCACGCGTCGAAGTTTATCGCGGCACCGTCCCGGTCGGCTTCGGCGGCGGCGGCATCGGCGGCGTCGTCAACCTCGTCACCCGACCACCGGCAGCGGAGCCACAAACCGAGCTGTCGCTCAACTACGGCTCGTTCGAAACCCGCAAGCTGGTCGCCACCGACTCGCGGCGCATCGGCGACACCGATCTACTCACCCATGTCACCTATCTCGGCAGCAAGGGCGACTTTTCCTACTTCGACGACAACGGCACGTTCGACTTCCCGGGCGACGATGAAACGACGACGCGCAAGAACAACGAGTTCGACGCCGTCGACGGCCTCGTCAAAGCCTCCCACCATCTCGGCGACGGACTGGTGGCCGATGCGGTGCAGGAGCTCTTCTTCAAGGACCAGGGAGTGCCCGGCCCGGGCGTCGACCAGTTCGACAAACCGTCGCTGTTGGGGTTGCGCTCGCTCACCTACTTGCGCCTGCGCGCCGCCGGCATGGCCGAGGGCGCGCTCGACGCCGCCGGCACGCTGTTCGGCGTCTACAACCTGCAGGAGTTCGACGACCCGGAGGGCGACTTCGGCGCCCGCCAGTCGACCCACAATCAGACCGCGCTGGTCGGCGGCAGCGCGACCTCCACCTGGTATGCGCCCTACGACCAGATCGTCGGCGGGTTTGCCGAGCTCGCGTACGAGCGGTTCTTTCCGTTCAACGAGAACAACGCGCCGAAGGACGGGCCGGATCAGAGCCGACTGCGTCTGACGCTGGCGGTGCAGGACGAGATCGCCCTGATCACCGACCGCTTCGCCCTGGTGCCGAGCTTCCGCTACGACCATCTCCACGACGACTTCAGCGCCGTCGACACCGCCAACATTCCCAACAGCGGGGCGCAGACCTCCGATAGCGATCTGTGGAGCCCATCGATCGGCACCGAGGCCCGCGTCGCCTCATGGCTCAGGGTGCGCGGCAACATCGGCCGCTTTCAACGCGCCCCGAACTTCTCCGAGCTATTCGGCAACGCCGGCTCGGTGCTCGGGCGAGCGACGCTGGACCCCGAGACAGGAATCAATCGCGACGTCGGCTTCATCGTCACCTGGCCGGACTGGCGCTGGTTCGATGCCGGACGGCTGGAATACGCCTACTTCCACAACAACATCAGCGACCTGATCGCGTTCGAGCAGGTGAGCCCGAAGTACTTCCGCCCCGACAACGTCGGCAACGCGCGCATCGTCGGTCACGAGCTGAGCGCCAGCGCCGCCGCGTTCGATCACCTCGGCGTCGATCTCAACTACACGCACCAGGACTCGGAGAACCGCAGCGTCGACTCGCCGGAAGGCAATCAACTTCCGCTGCGGCCGGCCGACGAGCTGTTCGTGCGCCCCCGGCTGTCGAACGACTGGGGCTCGCTCTACTACGAGTACACGTACATCGGCGAGAACCCGACCGACGAGGACAACTTCCTGATCGTGCCGCACCGCTCCATCCACACGCTCGGCTGTACCGTGCAGCCGCTGCCGTGGTTGTCGGTCCGCTTCGAGGCGGCCAACCTCGCCGATGCCGACTTGCGCGACCTGGGCGATTTCCCGTTGCCGGGTCTGTCGTTCTTCGGCGGCGTAAAGGCGACGTTCTGATGTACCGACTCGTCGCACTGATTCTGGCCGCCAGCCTGCTGCTCGGTCGTCCCGCGGCCGGCTGCACCGGTGACTGCAACGGCGACCGCAGTGTGACGATCGACGAGCTCGTGCTCGCGGTGAACATCGCCCTCGGCGCGGCATCGCCCGATCGGTGCGCCGGCCTCGACCGCAACGGCGACGACCGGATGACCGTGGACGAGCTGGTCGCCGCGGTGGCCGATGCCATGCAGGGCTGTGCGGCGCAGACGCATGCCTTCGTCGTCACCTCCAACTTCCAGGCCGGCTCATTCGCCACCGTCAGCCTCGATGGGCCGCGCGTGGTCTCGCGGTCGACTCCCCAGCGCCGCCTGCACAGCGACGCCGTGGCACGCACCCGCAACGGCCTGGTCTACGTCATCAACCGGCGCTTCGGTGACAACATCCAATTGCTCGATCCGGCCGACAACTTTCGCACCCGCTATCAGTGCTCGACCGGCAACGGCACGAACCCGCAGGACATCGCCTTTGCCGGTGGCACCAAAGCCTATGTCTCGCTGTACGAAGAGCCCGAGCTGTTGATCGTCAACCCGGCGCCGCGGCCGGATTGCAGCGACTTCCTGCGCGGCGCCATCGATCTCGGCTCGTTGGCCGACGCCGACGGCATTCCCGACATGAATCAGATGGCCGTGGTCGGCAACCGGCTGTACGTCGCCCTGGCGCGCCTCGACATCAACACGGGGCTGCGCTTGCCCGCGGGCAACGGCGCCCTCGCCGTCATCGACATTGCCACCGACACACTGGTCGACAGCATCGAGCTGAGCGGGGAGAATCCGTTCGCGGCCACCAAAGGCCTGCTGGTACGCGGCGGCAAGATCTACGTCTCGCAGGCCGGCCTGTTCGGCGTCATGGACGGCGGCATCGAACGCGTCGATCTCGCCAGCGGGAGGGCGGAAGGCTTCTTCGTCAGCGAAGAGGATCTCGGCGGCGACATCACGGATTTTGTCATCGTCTCGGATCGTCTCGCCTACGCCGTCGTCTCGCGGCCCGATTTTGCCACGGCGTTGATCTCCTTCGATCCGATCACGGCCGCCGTCACCGGCACACACTTCGAGGCCAGCGGCTACACGCTGTTCGACCTCGAGCTGAACGACCGCGGCGAGCTCTTCCTGGCCGACCGGCGCCAGCAGCAGGACGGCATCCGAATCTTTCGCGCTGCGGACGGGACGCAACTCACTGCGCAACCGCTCGACCTCGGCTTGCCGCCGTTCGAGATCGTCTTTATTCCCTAGGATCAGGGTCGCATCGTGCGCGCTCATCAGCATCCCGCCGACGTCACCAAGCAACGAGCCACGGGTGTGGCTCTGGCCGTGTCGCTGGCGCTGCACGCCGCGCTGCTCTTCGCCGCCGGCCTGGCGTTGTTTGCGCACGAAGTGCCGCGCCAGCTGATCATGCTATCGCTGCTGCGCGGCGGTGGCGGTGGCTCGGGCAGCAGCGTCGCGGCAGGCGGTGGTCCTCCGGTCGCCCCCGCGCCGGCGCCACGCGTGAGGCACGCCAGCATTCCGCCAGTTGCACCCAAACGTCAGCGGGTCGCCGCGCCGGCGCACCGCGCGACCGACCACGCGCGACCTGCTCCGCGCCCGGTCGAACCCGCGGCGCCGGCCGCGGCGGCGAGTGGAGCGCCGACCTCATCTGGCACCGGAACGGAGCAGGCGGGCGGCAGCGGCTCTGGTCAAGGCGGCGGAATCGGCTCTGGTCGCGGCCAGGGCCATGGCCCCGGCAACGGGCTCGGCAGTGGCGGCGACTTGCGGGCGCATTGCGTGATCTGCCCGAAGCCCGACTACCCGCGCGTCGCCCGGGCGCGCGGCTGGCAGGGCACGGTCAGCGTCGAAGTCGCCCTGAGCGCCGACGGCACGGTGCGCGAAGCGGCGATCGACGCCTCCTCTGGCTACGACGCGCTCGACGCCGCCGCCCTCGCCGTCGCGCGCCGCAGCCGTTTTCAGCTCGCCAACCTGGCCGACTCGCGCACCGCGCGCGGGCGCATCGCCTACGGCTTCCGCCTCACTTCGCCGTAGCGTCAGTCGAACGGCACGCCGGTGCTGCGCGCGATGTCGCGCAGATCGTCGACCACCGGTGCGATGAGCGGCACGCCGCGTGCGCTGCGCTCCCGCTCTGCGGCGCGCTCAGGATCGCCCGGGATCAGCGGCCCCGGCATGCCCGGCGCCGGGCGCGTGGCGCGCATGACGCGAATGTAGTCGTCGATCTGCGCCTTGAACTCGCCGGGATCGACGAATCCGTCGATACGCAGCGCGCCGAAGAAGTGGCCGATGCCGCGGCCGACGCTGCGCGCGGGGATCTCCTGGCGCAATGCGAACGGCGGCGCGAACGGGCCCCAGTTGGCGCCGCTCAAGACGGCGCAGAGCACGTCCACCATCACGGCCAGACAGTAACCCTTGTGCCCGCCGTGCTCGCGGTCGGAACCGAGCGGCAACAGCGCGCCGCCGGCGACCATGGCGCTGGGCTCGGCGGTCACGTGTCCATCGCGGTCGATCGCCCAGCCGAGCGGAATGTTCTCCCCCTTGCGCGCCGCGATCTCGATCTTGCCGTACGCGGCGGCGCATGACGCCATGTCGATGACGATCGGCGGTTCGTGGCAGCCGGGAAAAGCGATGGCGATCGGGTTGGTGCCCAGCATGCGCTCGGCTCCCCACAGCGGGGCAACCAGCTTGGTCGAGTTGGTCATCGCCCAACCAATCAAGTCGCGCTCGAGCGCGCGCAGCGGGTAGTAGCCGGCGATGCCGAAGTGGTTCGAGTTGCAGACGCTGACCCAGCCGCTGCCGGCGCGTTCGGCCTTCTCCATCGCGATGGCGTTGGCCTTCGGGCCGACGACCAGGCCGAGGCCGTTGTCGCCGTCGACGGTGGCGGTGCTGGCGGTCTCGCGCGCGATGCGCAGCGTCGGGCGCGGGTTGATGCGGCCGAGGCCGAACATGTCGACATAGGTGCGCAGGCGCGCCACGCCGTGTGAATCGATGCCGCGCCGGTCGGCGGTGTCCAATACTTCGGCCGCGAGCGCCGCGTCGGCTTCGGGCACGCCGAAGTGGAGAAACACGCGGCGGCTGAAGTCGCGCAGCTGCTCGCACGGATACGTCGTCGACTCGATTGCGTCCATGCCCCTCCCGCTGGCGCGGCATACTCAGCACCCGGCAGCGCCACCTGCAAGCCCGCGCGCCGCGCGGCTTGAGTTTGCACCGCGCAGTCCGTAACTAGAAGCGTTCCGACACGGCCGCAGTGGCCGCCTCAACACAGCAGAGAGGACACGATCGATGGGAGCGCTCGACGGTATTCGCGTGATCGAGATGGCGGGCCTGGCGCCGGCGCCGTACTGCGGCATGATTCTGGCCGACTTTGGCGCCGATGTGGTGCGCGTCGACCGCCTGGGCGGCGGCAACATGGACCAGCTGGCGCGCGGCAAGCGCTCGGTGGCGGTGAACCTCAAGAGTCCCGACGGCATCGCCGGGCTGTTGCGCATGATCGAGAGCGCCGACGTGCTGCTCGAACCATTCCGGCCCGGCGTGATGGAGCGGCTCGGGCTCGGACCCGACGTCGCCTGCGCGCGCAACCCGCGGCTGATCTACGCCCGCCTCACCGGCTACGGCCAGAGCGGCCCCTACGCCAACATGGCCGGGCACGACATCAACTACATCGCCATCTCGGGCGCGCTGTCGCTGATCGGGCGGCGCGGCGAGAAGCCCCTGCCGCCGATCAACCTGCTCGGCGACTTCGCCGGCGGCGGCATGCTGTGCGCGCTCGGTATCGCGCTCGCCCTCGTCGAGCGCGCCCGTTCCGGTCAGGGCCAGGTCATCGACGCCGCCATGTGCGACGGCTCGGCGTACCTGAGTGCCTTCATCTGGAAATTCCGTTCGGCTGGGTTCTGGAAGGACGAGCGCGGCACCAACATGCTCGACACCGGTGCCCCCTTCTACGACACGTACCGCACCAAGGACGGTGGCTACGTCGCCGTCGGGGCGATCGAGCCGCAGTTCTACGCGGCGCTGCTGCAGGGATTGGGCATCGACGCGTCCGGCATGCCGCACCAGCTCGACCAGTCGCACTGGGCCGCGACGGCCCAGCGCTTCACCGACATCTTCGCCAGCCGGACGCGCGACGAATGGTGCGCGGTCTTCGACGGCACCGACGCCTGCGTTGCGCCGGTGCTCAACCTCGGCGAGGTGGCCGCGCATCCGCATCCACGGGCGCGCGCGCTGCTGGTCGCCGACGCCAAAGGCGATCCAGAGCCGGCGCCGGCGCCGCGCCTGTCGCGCACGCCGGGCGTGGGGGGGCGCCCGATGCCGCAGCCCGGCGAGCACTGCGCGCAGGTGCTGACGGAGTTTGGATTCAGCGAGGCCGAAGTGCGCGCGCTCGTCGAGTGCGGCGCGGTCGGCAACACGTGACGCGATTTGTGTGCTATGTATAGGCTCCAACCGAATAGTCGCGCCGGGCGCGACGTCTGAAGCACCACCAGGACGGACAACCCTAATGAGCGACCAACCCGAAGCCCCCAACCGCGCCCTCGCATCGATCAAGGAGCTGGTCGATGCCGGCCGGCCGATCATCTACATCGTCTCGCCGGAGGAAGACCGGGTCAGTCGGCTGCTCGACGAGGCGGCGCACAAACTGTTCCCCGAAGCGGTCCCTGTCTTCACCTGGAGCATCACCGAAGGGCTGCGCCGCGGCGACGGCAGCGGGGTCGGCGCCCCGCCTGCGGGCCCGCGCGAGGCGCTCGATTTCGCCATCGCGCACAAAGGCGCCGCGCTGTTTCACCTCAAGGACTTCCACCAGCCGATGCAGGAATCGAACGAAGTGCGCCGGCGCCTGCGCGACACCTACGCCGCGCTGTTCGACACGAAGAAATACGTCTTCATCTCGTCGCCGGTGCAGTACGTGCCGGCGGAGCTCGAGCGCGACCTGGTGGTCATCGATCTGCCGCTGCCGGATTTCAACGAGCTGATCACGTTTCTCAAGCACGAGGCGGTGGTGCTCGAGGGTACGGGGGCAAGCATGGACACCGACCCCGGCACCCTCACCCAGCTCGGCCGTGCGCTGCAGGGGCTGACACAGAACGAAGCGCGGCATGCCATGCGCCGCGCGCTGGCCGCCAGCTCACGTATCGATTCGAGCTCGGTGCCGTACCTGCTGGAGGAGAAGCATCTGCTGGTCAAGAAGAAGACTGGCGTGATCGAATACATTGCCAATCCCACACCGCTCGAAGAGGTGGGTGGTGTGCCGATTCTCAAGAAATGGCTGATCGA
Source organism: uncultured Binatia bacterium (SeqCode) (assembly GCA_964455095.1). Lineage (GTDB taxonomy): Bacteria > Desulfobacterota > Binatia > HRBIN30 > CADEER01 > CAYVUV01. The sequence continues at coordinate 32,151 of CAYVUV010000190.1, read as the reverse complement.
ACGGCGGCGCTTGTTCCAGATGCGCGATCAGCTCAGCGCCGACATCGTCCCCAAGGGCCTGCTGATGATGGGCATCTCGGGGTGCGGCAAGAGCCTCGCGGTCAAGGCGATCGCGTCGTGCTTCGGCCTGCCGCTCTACCGCATCGACATGATCGAGATTTTCTCGGGTCGCCATGGCAACCCCGAAGCGACCTTCGTCGGCGCCTGTCGCACGATGGAAGAGATGGCGCCGGCGGTCATGTGGTTCGACGAGATCGAGATGGGCGTCACCTCCAAGAACGACGACGCCGCCGGAACGCTGGGACGCATCTTTGCGTTCTTCCTGACCTGGATGCAGGAGAAGACGCGCGGCCTGTTCGTCGCCGCGACCGCCAACCGGATCGACCTGTTGCCGGCCGAAATGATCCGCAAAGGGCGATTCGACGAAGTCTTCTTCGTCGATCTGCCCGGCGAGGACGAGCGGGTCGACATCTGCCGCATTCACCTGGAGAAGCGCGGCATCGACCCGGCGCCGCTGCAGGTGGAACGGCTGAAGCAGTTCACGCGCGGCTGGACCGGGGCCGAAATGGAGCAATGCGTCGTCTCGGCATTGACCGCCGCCAAGCTCGCCGACCGCGAGGTGAACGCCGATGACCTGCTCAACATGACGGCCAAGATCGTGCCGCTGTCACGCACGATGAAGGAACAGGTCGAGCACATCCGAGCCTGGGCACTCGACCGAGCCGTGCGGGCCGCGCCGCGCACGGCTGCGTGACGCGTCCGTTCAGGCCGGCTTGCAGCGGTCGCTGGCCGGCTTGTTCACCCACTGGCGCACCACGCCCACGAAGCTGCGTTCGAAGGCGTTGCCCTTCGAGACGTACTGCGATGCCCCCAGCGCCAGGGCGCGCTGGCGGCTCTCGACGTCGTCGTACTGCGTGACCACCACGATGGGGGGGTGCACGGCTGCCGTGGCGCTCAGCTCCTGGAGAAAGCGAAAGCCGTCCATGCGCGGCATGACCAGATCGAGCAGCACGAGGTCCCAGCTCGAATGCCGCACCGCCTCCAGCCCCTCTGCCCCATCGGCCGCATCGCCGACGTCGAAGCCGGCGTGTTGCAGGCGCAGACTCAAAATGCGGCGGACGTCCTCGTTGTCGTCGACGATGAGCACGCGCGGATTCATCATCCCCCCCCTGACACTCGGGTCGTAGCTACCTCTCGCGCCGACTTCTTCAATCACTGCTGCCCCCATTGACCTCCCCGGCCCAATCGCGCCGAGCTGGCCAGCGGCAGCAATTTCCGCGCCTCGCTCCAATGAAAGGCCAGACAGCTTTGCGCTTGATCGGGGCGCGACGCTGGGACAACGTCTGGACAAGTTTGCACAGCACTCGGCCCGGTTTCCGACCGCTCTGTGCTGGCGCCCCGGCTTCGCTTGAGCCCCTCTCGCCCCTCGGCTATGAAGGGCGCTTTGCCGGGCAGCCGGCCCACAATCAGCAGATCGCAAGGAGAAGGACACTCATGGGGGCACCAAAATCCAAGAACATCGTCTGGCACGCCGGGATGGTCACCAAGGACGACCGCGAGAAGATCTCAGGTCACAAGGGATGCACGATCTGGTTGACCGGCCTGTCGGGGTCGGGCAAGTCGACCCTTGCCGTGGCGCTCGAGAAAGCCCTTTGGGAGCGAGGCGTGTGGTCTTACGTGCTCGACGGCGACAATGTCCGCCACGGCCTGAACAAGGACCTGGGCTTCTCGCCCGCCGACCGCACCGAGAACATCCGCCGCATCGGCGAGGTCGCCAAGCTGTTTACCGAGGCGGGAGTCGTCAACGTCACCGCCTTCATCTCGCCCTACCGCGCCGACCGCGACACGGTTCGCGCCCTGATGCCGAAGGGCGACTTCATCGAGGCCTACGTCGAATGCCCGCTCGAGACCTGCGAGCAGCGCGATCCGAAGGGCCTCTATAAGAAGGCCCGCGCCGGCCAGATCCCCGAGTTCACCGGCATCTCAGCCCCCTACGAGGCCCCCGAGAGCCCTGAGCTCGTCCTCAATACCGGCAACCAGTCAGAGGAACAGACGCTGGCAGCCATGTTGGGCTATCTGGAACAACACGGCTACATCCCGCGGGTCTGACCAAACTGCAACGATCCTGCGAGATCGCCAGTGCGAGAAAGTCCGTCGACAACGCCCGGAAGCCCTTTTCGCCCATCGCGCCGATGCCCACCACGTGGCGTAGCACTTGCTCGTAGCCACAAGGCATGCGGTTGGTGGACCAAGTCCAAGTGTGGTCCTCCCGCGGGATGGGCGGGAAGGCAACTTCCGGGAACTTAAGCTCCCCCACTGTTCCTCTCGCCCCCTCGAGCGCCCATCCCGCGTCCTCCTATTCGAGACCCGATCCGATGCGAGTGCAGCTGACCGACTATCTCTACCTGGTGGGTTTGGTCGCCGTGGTTGTCTTGGCGGCCTACATCCTGGTCTTCGGGTAGCGAGAGTCCGCCGCCCCAACACGCCCGGGACGCCGGCCGCCGGCGTCTTATGCCGGTAGGAGAGTGAGCTCCGCGGCCACCGGCTGACTGCCCCAGCCGAGCAGGCGAATCAACCAGGCGAGGCGGTACTTGCGCCCGATCAAGCGCAGCACCTCTCGGATCTGATCGGCATCAGTGAGCGGCAGAGCCCGCGCCGCGATGGGCCCGTCGCCGAAGTCGACCATGACGTTCGGATCCTGCTGCAGGTTGCGATACCACTGCGCCGGTTTGCGGCTCACGTGCTGCACCAGCACCCGGCGCGCATCGGGGGCGACGAACCAGATCGTCACCGTGCGCGGTTGACCGCTCTTTCGACCGCGGGTGGTGAGCCGCAGTTGGCGCTTGCGATCGAGGGCGGGCGCGTCCGTCGCGGCCGTGGCCATCGCGGCGCGCTACCCGTTGAAAGCGCGGGCGATCTCGCGCCAACGGCCGTCGTTCGGACCGGGCGCGAACGGCAGGTAGAAAGCGATGCGGTCGAGCACGCCGTCGTACTTCCGTTTGACCTTGTCGACGATGTCGTCATAGGTCCCGGTGACCGCGAAGACCTCCATCATCTCGTCGGTGATTTCGGCGGCCATCCCGCCCCAGTCGCCCTTGGCCGCCTTCTCGTTCAACCGCAAGCAGGCGTCGCCCCAGCCGTGTGCGTCGAGCACTCCTTGATAGGTCCGGGTCGACGCATAGAACGAGATCTGCTGCCGCACCAGCGCGCGGCCGCGTTCGATCTCGTCGGCATCGCTGCCGACGATGACGAAGGCACTGGTCGACATGGCGACGTCCCGTCGCTGGCGACCGTTTCGCGCGGCTCCCTTCTCGACGTTCGGGAACACGACTTCGTTCAGGTACTTCAACGAGTGCAGCGGGTGGATGTGAAAGCCGTCGCACAACTCGCCCGCAACCTGGCAAATGTACTCGTTCACCCCGGCGATGTAGACTGGCACGTTGGGGTGTTCGATCGGTCCCGGGTTGAAGAACGGTGTCATCAGCGTGAAGGTGTAGAACTGGCCTTTGAAGTTGGGCCGCGTGCCATTCTGCCAACAATCCCAGATCGCGCGCATCATCTGAATCATCTCGCGCAGCTTCGGTCCGGGGTGTTCCCACTTCACTCCAAAGCGCCGTTCGTTGTGACCCTTGACCTGTGTGCCGAGGCCGAGGATGAAGCGTCCTCCCGACAGCGCCTGCATGTCCCACGCGATCTGCGCCAGAACCATGGGGCTGCGCGGAAAGGCCACCGCGATGGCCGTCCCGAGCTTGACCCGCTGGGTGTGCTCGGCCGCCAGCGCGAGCGGAAAGAACGGGTCGTGGCTGGTCTCGACCGACCACAGCGCGTCGAAGCCGATCGCCTCAGCCGCCTGCGCCAGGCGCGGAACGTCGCGCAGCGGAGCCATGAAACCGGTGTCGAGCTTCACGCGTGCCTCCTTGATCTTTTGCGAGGGGAATCGGTATCGGAACGGAGGCGAGCCGGCCAGCGCCCCTGAGCCGCGCCTCAGTCGGCGAGAATGCGCTTCGAGCGGACGTGCACCGCCGCATCGACCTCGTACACGATCGGCACGCCGGTGGCGAGATTGAGCTCCATGACCTGCTCTTTGTTCAGCTGCTCGAGGTGCATGACGATCGAGCGCAACGAGTTGCCATGCGCCGACACGAGCGTGTTCCGACCGGCCGCGAGATCGGGAACGATGGTCGATTGAAAGTACGGCAGCGTGCGCGCCGCCGTGTCCTTGAGACTCTCGCCGCCGGGCGGGGCGACGTCATAGCTGCGGCGCCAGATGTGAACCTGCTCGGCCCCGTACTTCTTCGCCGTCTCCGCCTTGTTCAGCCCTTGCAGCTCCCCGTAGTGGCGTTCGTTCAGCGCCGCGTCTCGGATGACCGGCAGGTCGGTCTGCCCCAGATCGCGCAGAATGATGTCCAGTGTTTCGATCGCGCGTTGCAGCACCGACGTATAGGCCCTGTCGAAGTGAATGTGTTTGAGGCGCCGCGCCGCCCGATGTGCCTCCTCGCGGCCCTGCTCCGTGAGCGACACGTCCACCCACCCGGTGAAGCGATTTTCCTTGTTCCACTGCGACTCGCCGTGCCGCACCAACACCAACAACGTCATCGTCACTCCTGCCTACCCGTTCGCCGCGCGGCGGCGGGCTACTCGGCTACGGCCGGCAGATCGTCATCGTGGAGCAGGATCTTCCAATCGGGCGGCATCACCTCGCTCCACTCCTTGCCGAAGGTGGGGCTCCACTCATGCGTGTCGGGCGGGGCGTCCGGAAGTCGGCTGATCCGTTTCTCCTCGCGCACATCCGCTTCATACGTCTCGCCCTGCGCTTCTTGCTCCTCACGCGAGACTTCCTCCGACTCCCGCTCCTCCCATTGCTCGTCCTGGTCTTCGCGGCCCACCCCGTGGTCGGGAGCCCGGTGCGCCAGGCGGCGGCCATAGGCCTCGGCACAGCGCTCGACCCAGCGCGGGTCGATCTTGAGGCGCCGCGCAACCTTGACGGGGTCGGCCGAGCGTGCGCCGGACTCTGAGTCGACGCGGTCCAACTCGTTGATCACGTCCGCACACGGGATGCGACCCGCGCGCACCGGCGATGGAGCGCCTCCCAGTGCGACAGCCACCAGCGACGCGACGCCGATCCAGCTCCCAACCGCTCTTTTCATGGCGTTGAATGGACCATAACAGTCCATGGAGGAAAACCCAATGCAGAAGAGCGAAAGTCCGATCAGCGCCCAGCGCCACGGGCGCGGCCCAGAGCGTCTCCCGCTGACACCCGGTAGATCAACGCGCCGCGAACGCCGCGCGTTTGGCGGGCCAGGCAATCGCGCAGCCCAGCCCGCCCGGAACACAAAACGAATCGCGCGGCGTCAACCTGCTGCTTCGATCTTACCGCGCCGAGCGGCTTGATAGTGATTGGCGCAGAAACCCTTGGCCACATACGCGCGACCACAACCCTTGACGCCACACACCCGCTTGGGCGGCGGTAGGTTGTTCTTCGGGCGCTTCCAACCTTTCAGCGCGTCGGACCCGACGTCGAGGCCTTCGTTGAGCAGCGCGATGACCACCTCGGTCTTCGATGCGCCAAGCGCCTTCGCCACACGCTGGATGGCGTCACTGACGTGGCTTGGGATCTTGACGTTCATGAGCTTGCTGGTGCCCTTATCGCGGCGCCGCAAATCTGTGAGACGTAAGTCTGATCTCATATCAGCATCCTCCTTCATCAACTCGCAGCCTTGCGGCCGCGCGCAATGGTTTACAGACAACCTGCTACTGGAAAACGTGATAAACAGTACCGGACTATGAAGGCGTGTCAAGTGTGGCTCTACGCATACGAACGACATCACTGGCTGTCCCTCAGCCTCGTCCCTCGACCCTGTCAGACCGGATGGCGGCGCGCCGGACTGGACGTCGGCCATACCGCGCAGTAACAGGTCCCAGATGCAGCAAACAGACGTTCCACGCGGATGTACATGGCGACATGGACAGAGCGCCGTGCTGGTGGTCGCGCCCCATGGCGGGCGACGGTTCGGTGCCGCCTCGGTGGCGCTCCACCCGCGCAAAGTCAACGACCTTCACACCGCCGACTTCGCCCTCCAGTTGGCCGAGCAGCTGAACGGATCGCTGCTGGCCAACACCCAGCTCGACCGCAACGAAACGGACCTCAATCGCATCTCGCAGGTGGTCCAGCGTGCGCCGTGGTTTCTCGTCTTGCTCGGGGACCTGCTCGCCGACATTCTCCAGCGCCACGCGATAGCAGAAGTCCTCTTCGTGCACGGCTGGAACGTCATCCAGCCAAAGTGTGACATCGGCATCGGCATGGCGCTCGACGGCGAGGACGGCGTCGCGACGCATGGCGCCGCACTGACGGTGACACCGCGCTACGTGGGTGAACGACTGCGGCTCTTTCGGCAGCTCTGTGCCGAGGCAGAGGTCGAGACGGCCTACGGTGAGCGTTACCCGGGCAGTCATCCCAACAACCTCATCCAGCTGTTTCGCCGGCACGCCGCTCCGCCGCCGGGGGTGCCCGCTCGACTGGCCGAATGGGCCGAACACGACCGCGTTCAGGCCATTCAGCTCGAGCTCGGCGTCCCCCTGCGCTGGCCCGGCGGCCGCCGCGACGGTTTCGTCGCCGCGGCGACCCGTGCCTTCTCCGGCGCGCCGGCCGCGCCGGCCTCATCGGGCCGCAGAAACGCGCTGTATTCGCCCCCGCTACCGACAGCACCGGCGGCGCTTCAGTTCTACGATCCGCGCAGCGATATCGGACTGATGAGCAGTGTGACTCGTGAGTCTGGCGGCACGCTCAGCGGTCGACTCCTGCTCTCGCTCGGCAGCCAGCGCATTGCCCTCTTCGTCGGCGACGAGCGGCGGGGCGACCGCTTGCGCGGCGGGCCGCAGTTCAGCCCCGCGTCGAGTGGATTTCGCCTCGAGTTCGACGGCGCCCTGTTGGAGACAGCCGATGGTAAACTTTACATCGACCTCGAGCAGGCATTCGCCGCCTCGCGCTTGTGCCACGCAACAGTCGACCTCGTGTACGCACCGACGACCGGGCCGACGTATGGCGCGGTGGAAGGGCGCATCCGCTTCGAAGACCGCGAATGGCGCGTCGCCGTGCCGGCCTTTGCCGGCGCCGGAGTGCTGGCGCGCACGGCGTCTGCGCTCGCGTCGCACACAGCGCTGTCAGTCGCCTTCGCGCCCGACCTCGGCATCAGCGCGCAGACCGCAAGCGCCCGCGACAGCGGCACGGTCACGTGCTTCACCAACGAGGGAGCGCACCGGCAGCCGTTGCGCGCGCTGGCGGTCGACCTCGCCGTCGCCGATCGCTACACGCCGGAGCGCCTGACGCTGCGGCTTGCCGGGGACGATCGTATCTTCGCCGAGCCGCGGACGTGCGTGTCGATCAGTCGCCCGCTCGGCCACGGGCGCGCCGCGCGCATCACCTTCGGGACGGCGCGTTGCACGTGGGGCGCCGACCGAAGCGGGTTTGGCTTCTACGAATACGGGCGCCGCGTCGTCCCGGGGACGCCCGCGGCCTGACGGATCAGGTCGCGGGCGCTGCGCTCGGTCAGGCTTGCGCCGCGACGCCTTCCGGCTGATCGAGCACGACCTGTGCGACCAGCTCGCGGTTCCACGTCGCGTCGCCGAACGTCACCTCGGAGCCCTTGGCGCGCTTGAAATACAAGTGCATGTCGTGCTCCCAGGTGAAGCCGATGCCGCCGTGGATCTGGATCCCTTCAGCGGCGACGAAGCGGTACGCATCGGAGCAGTACGCCTTCGCCATGCACGCGGCCAGGTGCGCCTCGGGCACGTCGTTCGCCACGGCCCAGGCAGCGTAGTAGGTCGCCGACTTGGCGCTCTCCACCTGCACCATCATGTTGGCGCACTTGTGCTGGATGGCCTGGAAGCTGCCGATCGGCTTGCCGAACTGCTCGCGCACCTTGGCGTACTCGACGCTCATCTCGAGCACACGCTGCGCGCCGCCGCACATCTCGGCGCACATGGCGACCTTGGCGGAGTCGATCAGCCGGTCGAGCAACGGCCAGCCCTGCCCGACCTGACCGAGCACGGAGTCACTGCCGACCGACACGCCATCGAACTGCACCTCGCAGAGCTTGCGCGTCTGGTCCATCGTCTTGAGCAAGCGGATCGAAACGCCCTTCGCCTTCGCATCGACGAGCAGCATCGTGATGCCGTCGGTGCCGGCGCCCCCGGTGCGCACCGGCACAACCAGGACATCGGCGTTGTGCGCATCGTGCACGAAGAGCTTCGTGCCCGAAATCGCAAAACCCTTGCCGGCCGCTTTGGCCGGCAACGCGATGCCTTCGGCATCCCAGCGCCCGCTCTCCTCGACCTGCGCCAACGTCGCCTTGATCTTGCCCGTCGCCAGGTCGGGCAGATAGCGCTGCTTCTGCTCGGCGCTGCCGCCGAGGGCAATCGCCATGCCGCCGAGAATCGCCGAGGCAAAGAACGGCCCCGGCATGACGGCGCGCCCCATCTCCTCGAGCACCACGACCATGTCGACCATGTTCAGGCCAGCGCCGCCGAACTCCTCGGGAATGATGAGCCCGACCCAGCCCAGGTCGGCCATCTTCTTCCACTGGTCCTCACTGTAGCCGCGATCGTTCTCCATCATCTCGCGCACGTACGGCATGGCGCACTCGCTGTTGAGAAACTCGCGCGCGCTCTGTCGCAGCATCTCCTGCTCTTCGCTGAAACCAAAATCCATGCTTCCTCCCCTGCAGTGTCGCGGTGCGACCGGTGGTCCGATCGCACCGCGCTCAATTCGACAGAATGGTCACGCACCCAACGGCGCCGGGGCCGCCCAGGTTGTGCGCCAGGCCGACCTCGGCTCCCTGCACCTGGCGCGCGCCCGCTTTGTTCCACAAGTGCTGGCTCACTTCGTAGATCATGCGAATGCCGGTTGCCCCGATGGGGTGGCCGGACGACTTGAGCCCGCCGCTCGGGTTCACGGGCAACTCGCCGCCGATCGCGGCGCGGCCCTCGGCGACGAAACGCGCCCCCTCGCCGCGCGCGCAGAAACCGAGGTCCTCGTAGTTCAGGATCTCGGTGATCGTAAAGCAGTCGTGCACTTCCGCGAGATCGATATCGCCGACCGCGACGCCGGCCTGCTGATAGGCAGACTGCGCCGCGAGCGTCGTGGCGGGAAAGCCGGTGTAGGCGAAGTTGGGCTTCAAGTACGGCTCGCCTGACGTCACCGCGAGGCCGATGCCGCGCACGGTCAACGGGTCGGGGCGCAACTGCTTCGCCAGATCCTTGCGACAGACGATCACCGCCGCCGCGCCATCGGTCGTCGGGCAACAGTCGAACAACCCGAGCGGACTGCAGATCAGCGGCGCGCCGAGCACCTGGTCCTCGGTCACCTCCATGCGAAAGTGGGCCTTGGGATTCAGCGTGCCGTTGTGGTGATTCTTGACCGCCACCTTGGCCAGGGCGTCCTTGCCGATGCCGTACGTGCGGAAGTAGCGGTTGGCCGCCAGCGCGAACAGCGTCGGCGCCGTAGTGCCGTGGCCAATGACCGGATGCGGATGTGACGCCGCGGCACCGAGCCCGCGCTGCCCGCTGTCGCGCAGCTTCTCGAAGCCGAGCGCGAGAACCACGTCGTACATACCCGCCGCCACCGCCATGCAGGCGTTGCGAAAGGCGTCCATTCCCGACGCGCAGTAGTTCTCGACGCGCGTGATCGGGATGTCGAACAGCTTGAGCGGATCGGCGAGCGCGACGCCCGCCGAACCCGACGCCATCGTCCCCACCCAGGCGGCCTGAATGCGACTCGGCTCGATGCCGGCGTCGGCATACGCTTCGTGCGCCGCATCGACGATCATGTCCTCGGCGCTCTGGTGATAGTTCTCGCCGAACTTGCAGCAGCCGGCGCCGATCACCGCCACGGTGTCCTTGAGTGACATCGTCTCCCTCCGCTCAGGACAGCGGCCGCGCCTTCCAGAAGTAGTTATTCAGCCCCGACCCCTCGTGGTACTTGCGGAAGGTGAGCTCGACGGGCATGTCGATCTCGACCGTGTCGGCATCGCAGTCGGTGAGCTGCAGATACAGGCGGCCGCCGCGGTCCAGCTCCACCACCGCGTGGGTGGTCGGCGAGTCGGGCGAGTCGTGCAGGTAGTCGTTGGTGAACGTGAACAACGTGCCGCGGCGCGCCAGCTTGTGCTCTTCCATGCCGTCGCGGTGGCCGCACTCGATGCAGACGCGCGGGCGCGGGAACTGCACGGTGCTGCACTGCGGACAGCGCCCGCCGTACAGCGACAGCACCGCCTTGCGATCGCGGAACAGCACCACCGGCGTCGACAGGTCTTCGGCCACCGTCTCCTTGCGGATCAGCTTGCGAAAGCGGGCGTACTTTCCGTAGGTGGGCAACAGCCGCTTGCGCTCGACCTGTGAGAAGAGGCTCTGCGCCGTGCGGTAATGGGCGAGTGCCTCGGTGGCGCGCAGCAGGATCGCATCGGCGCCGTCACCATAGCTGACCAGCAGCAGCAGATCGCCGGCCTTGGCATGCTCGAGTGCGGCCGCCAGCAGCACCAGCGGCTGCGCCGTACCGGTGTCGCCGACCACGGCCCACAGCGTATCGTGCACCTGCTTCTTCGCGTCGAGCCCGAGGCTCTTGGCGACGCCCGCCACGGCGCGCGGGTTGGGCGCGGCGATCACCGCCCGGGCGATCTGCTCGGGCTTGGTTCCGGTCTGCGCCAACACGCCCTGCGCCGCCGCGATGACGAACGGGGCGTAGCCGAATTTGGTCTCGAAGGCGCCGGGAAACGCGTGCAGGAAGTCCTGCTGATCATTGCGCCAGGTGCCGTGGAACTCCTCGCTGACGCTGCACGTCCCGACGATCTCCGCCAGCACCCCCTCGCTGCCGACCACCAGCGCGGCACCTGCGTCGCCGTAGTTCTGCTCGGCCAGGCTGTCGGGTTCGCCCATGCGGCAGTCGCCGCTGCAGACCACGGCGCGCTGCACCCCGCCGTTCACCGCGTCGGCGGCGGCGATCAAGGCCGAGGTCCCGGCGCGCAGGCTGTCGGCAAAATCGACCGTGCGCACCGCCGAGCCGGCGTCCAGCACCATGGCGACGGTCGCGGCGGCCTGCTTCTCGCGATACGGCGGCGTGGTCGAAGCGAAGAAGACCGCGTCCACCGGTTCGGCGCCGTCGGGCAGCGCGTTGAGGGTCGCGTTCACCGCCAGCGTCAGGCTGTCCTCGTCATGGCTGGCAACCGCCTTCTCGCCGCCCATGGACGGTTGGCCCCACTCCTTCGCGATCACCTCGCGCGGGAGCCGGTAACGCGGGATATACGTTCCGAATCCGACGATCCCTGCCATGCGTTTCGGGTCCTCTTGTTGTCGCAGCACTGCGCCCCGGTCGGCGCCGAATACCGCGCGCTGGCGCTGGTCCTTCTCTCTCGGTGCGAAGGGGCTTTCAACGCGGAAGGCGGTCGGTCACGTCGAGCTTCCGCAGCCGTGGCGCTACCATCGCCACCTGGCGTTGTCAACGCAGCTGCAGGCACGCGGCGCCACGCAGTCAATCGACCAGCGGACGCCCGTCGGCGCCGGCCATGCCGATGGCATCGAGCAGGCGCTCTTTGATGTCCAGCGCCGCCCGCTCCCAGCCCACGGCGCCGTGCGGCACCCTGACGCGCCCGCCGGCAATCATGTCGTGGCCGCCGGCGTGGTCGCTGCCCAGCACCCGCTGCAACAGCTCCCCGGCGTTGACGTCGCGGTGCATGGTGCGCAACGACACGTACACCGCGTTCTGGTAGTGGCCGATCGCCGCCGCCCAATCGACTTCGTCCAGGCGCAGCAGCAGGTCGGCCATCTCCGCGACCATGTCCGGGTAGCGCATGTCGCCGAGCACCGAGATGATCGCCCGGTCGTAGATCACCGCTTCCTGGATCGCATCGCGAAACCCGCAGAAGTATTCGCGCGGCACGCGCGCGTTCTCGATCTTCGCCAGCCGGCGCTTGTTGGTGAACGGGTAGAGGAACTGGCAGGCTTCCATGTCGGGCTCGGTCGCTTCGCGACCGAGGTCTTGCGTCTCGGACATGATGCCGTAGAAAAGCGCCGTGGCGATCTTCGGCTCGAGCTCCAGGCGCGAGTCCATGACGTATTCGGTCATGATCGTCGACGTCGCCCCATAGCCCTGGCGCAAATCGGCAAAGGGCAGCGGCCCGGCGCCCGTGTAGGTCGGGTGGTGATCGATGACGACCGCCGGGCGCACGCCGGCGGGCAGCGAGTTGTTCTGCCGGCCGGGCTGCGTGTCGACCAACGCGACGATCGATGCCGGATCGCTCAACGGCAGATCGGCCACCGGCACGAGTGGAATGTTCAGATAGCGCAGCATGGCGCGGTTCTCCGCCCGGCCGACGAAACCGCCGAGCGCGATGGTGGCGTCCTTCTCCAACAGCTGGCGCGCGATGAACTTCAGCGTCGCGGCACTGGCCAGCGCATCCGGGTCGGGGTTGTCGTGCGGCAGGATGATGAGCGGGCCGTCACGGTCCAATACACTGAGCAGACCAGAGGGCACCCCTCTGCCGCCGCCATTCGCCATGCCGCACCCCTATACTAGCGCCCGGCGCCCTGTCCATTCCCTCCCCTGACTCCCCCCTCGGTTCGGGTCGCCGACGCATTGCCCCCTGCTGGGCAGCTGGGCTAAGAGCGTGGCATGTCGCACCGCCCCAGCGCCCGCGAGCGCTTTGCCGCTCTCGCCACCGGCCCGGAGGACGCCATCGACCTCGGCGAGGCGGCGCTGCTCATCGCGGCGGAGGCGTATCCGGGGCTCGACGTCGATGTCTATGTGCGGCGTCTCGACGCGCTGGCCGACGCGGCCCGCCCCTGTCTGCAGAGCGAGCGGGGCGACGTCGCGCGGGTGGCGGCGCTGAATCGGTTCCTGTTCGTCGAACAGGGCTTCGCCGGCAACCAGGACCATTACTACGACCGCCGCAACAGCTTCCTCAACGAGGTGCTCGAGCGACGCACCGGCATCCCGATCACGTTGGCACTGGTGTACACCGAGGTCGGCCGGCGACTCGGCCTGCCGGTGCACGGTGTGGGGTTTCCGGGCCACTTCCTCGCCAAATATGCGGGCGGTGAGCGCGACATCATCATCGACCCGTTCTTCGGTGTCGTACTGACGGAGGAGCAGTGCCACGAGCGCCTGCGCGCGGTGATGGGCGACGCGGCCGAGCTCGATGCGCACCACCTGCGGCCTGCCGCGCCGAAGGAGATCCTGGTGCGCATGCTCAGCAACCTGAAGCAAATCTATCTCGAGGCCAAGGAATTTGACGGCGCGCTGTCGTGTTGCGAGCGCAATCTGCTGTTGGCGCCCGACAACCTGCACGAGCTGCGCGACCGCGGCCTGCTCTATCAGCAGCTCGAGTGCCACGCCGCTGCCGCGGCCGACCTCGAGCGCTATCTCGCCCTGGTGCCGCACGACGAGCACGCCGACACGTTGCGCGCCGCCCTGATTCAGCTGCGCCGCCAAGCGGCACAGTTGCACTGAGGCGCATGCTGCAGGTCGCCGCGGGGATCATCGCGCGCCGGGGCCACCTGCTCGTCTGCCAGCGCGCCCCCGGCGGCGCGCACCCGCTCGAGTGGGAGTTTCCGGGCGGTAAATGCGAGCCCGGCGAGACCCCAGCGCAATGCCTGCGCCGCGAGCTCGGCGAGGAGCTCGCGATCGACGCCCAGATCGGCGCCGAGCTGTGGCGCGCCAGCCACGCGTACGCCGGCCAGTCACCGATCGAGTTGGTGTTCCTTCGCGTCGCGGCGTTCACCGGCGCCTTGGTCAACCGCGCCTTCGCCGACATCCGCTGGGTGCCACTTGGCGACCTGGAAGGGCTCGATTTCCTCGCCGGCGACCGCGCCGTGGTGCGCGCGCTGGCAAGCGGCCAGCTCACCTGCGGCGAGGTCGTGGCCGACAGCACCGCCGTGACCCCGACCTGACACACGGGGGCCCATAGTTGGGGGCACGGGTCTGTGCTACCTCTGGAAGCACAGCCACAAAAGTGAGGATCCCCGCATGCCGACTGCCCCCAATACATTGCCGGAGCCGAAGCACTTCTTTCTCGACCGGTTCGCCCTCGACGAGCACGTGCTCGAGGACACCATCGGCAACGCCATCGCGCGCCGCGCCGACTATGCCGACCTGTATTTCGAGTTTCGCACCTCGGAGGCCTTCGCGCTCGAGGAGGGGTTGGTCAAGAAGGCAGTCAAGAACATCTCCCAGGGTGCCGGCGTGCGCGTCGTCGCGGGCGACAAAACCGGCTGCGCACACACCGATGACGTCTCGGTCGACACCCTGCGATTGGCGGCGCAAACGGCGCAGGCAATCGCTGACGGCAGTGGCACCTCCACGTCCGTCGCCGTCCACGGCTCACGCCCGGCGCACGATCTCTACGCCTTGGAGAAGTCGCCGCTCGAGGTCGAGCTGGCCAAGAAGATCGCCCTGCTCGACCAGATCGACATCGCGGCGCGCCGGCACGACCCACGCATCGTCAACGTGATGGCCAGCATCGGCATCGAGCAGAAGATCGTCCTGGTCGTGAACTCCGCCGGCGTCGTCGTAGGCGATGTGCAGCCGCTCATCCGCCTCAGTGTCACCTGCATCGCGGAGGAGAACGGCCAGCGCCAGCAAGGCACGTCCGGCGGCGGCGGGAGAGTGGAGTTTTCCTTCCTGACCGAAGACGATCGCCACCTGCACTGGGTGCGCGTCGCCGCCGACCAGGCGCTGCGCAACCTGCGCGCGGTCGACGCGCCGGCGGGCTCGATGACCGTGGTGCTCGGGCCCGGCTGGCCCGGCGTGCTGTTGCACGAGGCGATCGGACACGGGCTCGAGGGCGACTTCAACCGCAAGAAGGTCTCCGCCTTCAGCGATCGCATCGGCCAGGTCGTCGCCTCGCCGCTGTGCACCATCGTCGACGACGGCACCATCGCCAACCGCCGCGGTTCACTCAACTGCGACGACGAGGGCACGCCGACCGGCCGCACGGTGCTGATCGAGAACGGCGTCCTGCGCGGCTATCTGCACGACCGACTCAACGCCCGCCTGATGGGCATGGCGCCGACCGGCAACGGCCGCCGCGAAAGCTACGCCCACATGCCGATGCCGCGCATGACCAACACGTTCATGATGTCGGGCGAGTCGGCGCCGGAGGACATCGTGCGCTCGGTGCCGAAGGGCCTCTACGCCGCCTCGTTCGGCGGCGGCCAGGTCGACATCACCAGCGGCAAGTTCGTCTTCTCCGCTACCGAGGCGTACTTGATCGAGGACGGTCGCATCACGACGCCCGTCAAAGGCGCGACGTTGATCGGCAGCGGACCGGACGCGCTGACGCGCGTCTCGATGGTGGGCAACGATCTCGGCCTGGACGAGGGGATCGGAACCTGCGGCAAGGACGGGCAGTCGGTGCCGGTTGGCGTCGGCCTGCCGACGATCAAGATCGACGCCATGACCGTCGGAGGGACGCAGGCGTGAGCGGCCCGAGGCTGGAAGAGATCGCCGAGCTGCTGTTGCGCGGGGCGCGCCAGCACGGCGCCACGGCGGCGGATGTGGTGGTCGCTGAAGGCGACTCGCTGATGGTCGGCGTGCGGCTCGGCAAGGTCGAGAAGGTGCAGCGCGCGCGCGCCAAGCACCTCGGCCTGCGCGCCTTCGCCGGCGACCAGAGCGCCATCATCTCCACCGCCGACTTCTCGCCTTCGGCGCTGGCGCAGGTGGCCGCCGACGCCGTCGCGCTGGCGCGGGTCACCGCGGCGGACCCGTTCAGCGGCCTGCCCGACGCGAGCGAGCTGGCCGAGGGCGTGCGCGATCTCGACCTGTACGATCCGGCGATCGGCGAGGTCACGGCCGAGCAGGCCACCGAGTGGTGCAAAGAGGGCGAGGCGGCGGCGATGGAAGCCGACGCGCGCATCACCAACTCGGAGGGGGCCGAGTTCGACGGCGGCAGCCATCTGGTCGTCTACGCGGCCAGCAACGGCTTTCACGGCAGCTATCGCAGCTCCAGCTGCTCGCTCGCCGTCGTGCCGGTGGCGTCGCACAACGGCGCCATGGAACGCGACCACTGGTACAGCGCGCAGCGCATGCTCGGCAAGTTGGACAAACCAGCCGAGATCGGCCGCATCGCGGCGGCGCGCACGCTGCGCCGCCTGGGCGCGCGCCAGGTGGGGACATGCGAGGTCCCCGTCGTCTTCGACCCCGACATGGCCGGCAGCCTCCTGCGCCACCTGGCCGGTGCGGTGTCGGGCAACGCGCTCTACAAGGGCATGTCGTTCTTGACCGGCAAGCTGGGCGAGACCATCGCACCATCGTTCATCACGGTCTACGACGACGGCACGCTGCCCGGCCGGCTCGGCTCCAAGCCGTTCGACGGCGAGGGTCTCGGCACGCGGCGCACGGCCGTCGTCGAGGACGGCGTACTGACCAGTTATCTGTTCGACAGCTACTCGGGCCGAAAAATGAAGAGCCCGTCCACGGGCAACGCCTCCCGCTCGGTCGCCGACTCGCCCTATGTCAGCCCGACCAACCTGTTCCTTCAGGCCGGTGACACGTCCCCCGAGGACATCATCCGGTCGGTGCGCTCGGGCCTGTACGTCACCGAGCTGATGGGCTTTGGCGTCAACCCGGTCACCGGCGACTACTCCCGCGGCGCCACCGGCTTGTGGATCGAGAACGGCGAGCTCACGTATCCGGTGTCGGAGATCACCATTGCCGGCAACCTGTTGCAGATGCTGCAGTCCATCGAAGCGGTCGGCAACGACCTCGTGCTGCGTCACAGCATCGCGGCACCGACGCTGAAGCTCGGCAAGCTGACGGTTGCCGGACAGTAGCGGTTCGGTTGGCCGCCGGCGCCGCACCCGGTATACTCCGCGACATGCGGTGGGGTGTGGGAGTCGGTGTGGTGCTGGCAATCACCGTCTCGGGCTGCGGGCTGTTCTCGAAACGGCCGGCACCGATCGAGCCGGTGACGGGGGCGACGCAGACCGGGATCGCCTCGTGGTACGGGCCCGGGTTCCACGGCCGGCGGACGGCGAACGGCGAGATCTACGACCAGTTCGCCCTCACCGCCGCGCATCAGACGTTGCCGCACGGCACGCTGCTGCGGGTCACCAACCTGACCAACCAGCGCGCCGTGCAGGTGCGGGTCAACGACCGCGGCCCCTTCGTCGACGACCGGATCATCGATCTGTCCTACACCGCCGCTCGGCAACTCGACATGATCGGACCGGGGGTCGTGCCGGTGCGGATCGACGTGCTGGGAGGGAGTGGGCCCGAACCGATCCAATTGGCCAGCGCACCGCCGCCTGCGCCGGTTCGACCGCCGCTGGCTGCGCCGGTCGCTGCATCCCCTCCATCCCCCGAACGCCGCGCAAGCGATGCCGGTCGGGGCAGCCAGGCGGCCGTTCCGCCTCCGCTACCCGCCGCATATGCCGTTCAGGTCGGCGCCTTCACCGACTACCGGCGCGCGCGGCAGGCGCAGCTCCACCTCGCCCAGCGCGGAGCACGCGCGCAGCTCGCCCTCATCGACGCGGCGGGACTGCGTTACTACCGACTGCGCCTCGGGCCTTTCGCCGCGCGTGAGCAGGCGGCATTCACAGTCCGGCGCATCGCCGATCTCGGCTTCCCCGCCCTGATCGTCGCCGACAGCGCGGCGCGCAACTAGCCGCCATGCGACGCGCCGCCCCCGTCATCGAGGCGCTGATCGCTCTCGCCGTGACCCTCCCCCTGGCAATCGGGCTCGCCTTCCCGACCCTGTGGTTGCTGGTTCCGTTCCTCATCCTGACCGTCACGCGCCGGCCCTACGAAGCCTACGGCCTGTCGCTGCACCATCTCGGCTCGCTGCGTTTCCACCTCGCCACCAGCGCGGTGATCTTCGGCGGGTACGCCCTGCTGCACTATGCCTTTGGCCGCTTGGTGCTCGGCCTGCACTTCCAGCCCACCCTGCCCCCCCATTTTGTCGAGGCGGCCCTCACCCAGGTGCTCGTCATCGGCCTCTCGGAAGAGTTCTTCTTCCGCGGCTACCTGCAAACCCAGCTGAACCAGTACTTCGGCCGGCCCTACGAGCTGCTCGGGGCGCGCTGGGGGTGGGGGTTGATCCTCGCCTCCCTGCTCTTCGGCCTCTGCCACGTCGTCACCGGCGACTTCACCCGCGCGCGCACCGCCTTCTTCGGCCTCTTCGCCGGCTGGCTGCGCGAGCGCACCGACGGCATCGCCGTGCCCGCCGCCTACCACGGCGTCGCCAACCTCCTCTACGACTTCATGCAGCGCAGCTTGCGCTGAGGCGTCGGCGCCTCGGGCGCCCGCTCCTGTAGCGTCATCAGATTGACGAGAACCGCGACTGTCCAGCGGAGCGGATTCCTCGCCCTTCTGCAGACGGTAGAATTGCGAGACGCATGCGAGCTGCCGCATTTGGCGTGTGAGTTGCTGCTGCGAGATGCAGGAGGACCTCTGCATGGATATTACTGAGCTGCTCACGTTCGCCCACCGATCTGGTGCTTCTGACGTCCACCTCGCCTCGGAAGAGCCGCCGCGCGTGCGCATCCACGGCGACATGAAGCGCCTGGAGCATCCGCCGCTGACGGCGGAAATGGTGCACAACATGGTCTTCGACATCATGTCGGACGGCCTGCGCAAGGTGTTCCAGGAAACCAACGACGTCGATTTCTCGTTTGAGCTCGGCGATATCGCCCGTTTTCGCGTCAACGTCTTCCGCGGCCGGCGCGGCGAGGGCGCGGTGTTTCGAACCATTCCCACCAAGGTCATGACCATGGAGGACCTCGGCCTGCCGCAGATCCTCAAGGACGTTTGCGAGAAGGAAAAGGGGCTGGTGCTGGTGACCGGACCGACCGGCTCCGGTAAGTCGACCACGCTGGCGGCGATGATCGACTACATCAACGACAACTACGAAGGCCACATTCTCACCATCGAAGACCCGATCGAGTTCGTCCACCGCTCGAAGAAGTGCCTGGTCAACCAACGCGAAGTGGGGCCGCACACGATGTCCTTCAGCGCCGCGCTGCGCGGCGCCCTGCGCGAGGATCCGGACGTGATTCTGGTCGGCGAAATGCGCGACCTCGAGACCATTTCACTGGCCCTGACCGCCGCCGAGACCGGCCATCTCGTGTTCGGCACGCTGCACACCTCGAGCGCCCCGAAGACCGTCGACCGCATCATCGACGTCTTCCCGGCCGCACAGCAGGAACAGATCCGCATCATGTTCGCCGAGTCGATCCAGGCCGTGGTCACCCAATCGCTGCTCAAGAAGAAAGCCGGCGGCCGCATCGCGGCGCTCGAGATCCTGATCGGCACTCCCGCCGTGCGCAATCTCATCCGTGAGGGCAAGATCCACCAGATTCCGTCGGCCATGCAGACCGGCGTGAAGCTCGGCATGCAGACGCTCGACATGGCGTTGATCGAGCTCGTGCGACGCAACATGGTGACGGCCGAGGAGGCGCAGTCGCGCACACTCACCCCCAACCTGTTCCAGCAAGTCGATATCGGCAACGCCGCGCAGCAGGCCGGTCGCCCCGGCCAACCCGCGGCGCGGCCCACGTCGATGCGGTCGTAGGAGCTCGCACACACCATGGCTGCCATGGACATCCGCTTCCTGCTCAAGGAAATGGTCGACCGCGGCGGGTCGGACCTGTACGTCACGGTCGACAGCACCCCGGTGGTGCGCGTCGAAGGCGTCAATCAGATCCTCACCGGTGAGCTGCTGACACCGACCGAGGTCGAGGGGCTGGCCAACGCCCTGATGACCGAGCGGCAGCGCGCGGTCTTCGAAGAGACGATGGAGATGAACCTCGGCATCAGCTCCAGCAAGCTGGGCCGCTTCCGCGTCAACGTCTTCCGCCAGCGCGGTTCGGTTGGCTTCGTCGTGCGGCAGATCAAGACGACGATCCCCACCATCGACGAGCTCGGTCTGCCGGAGATGCTCAAGGACATCGTGCTCACCAAGCGCGGCCTCGTCCTGGTCACCGGCGCCACCGGCTCGGGCAAATCGACGACGCTGGCGGCGATGATCGACCACCGCAACGAGAACACCTACGGCCACATCATCACTGTCGAAGATCCGATCGAGTTCATCCACCCGCACAAGCACTGCATCGTCACCCAGCGCGAGGTGGGGTTCGACACGGCGTCGTTTGACACGGCGCTGAGAAACACGCTGCGCCAGGCCCCAGACGTCATCCTCATCGGCGAGGTGCGCGACCGCGAAACGATGGAAGCGGCCATCACGTTTGCCGACACCGGGCATCTCTGCCTGGCCACCCTGCACTCGAACAACGCCAACCAGGCCATCGAGCGCATCATGAACTTCTTCCCGGTCGAACGGCACCCGGAAATCTTTCTGCAGCTGTCGCTCAACCTGCGCGGCATCATCTCGCAGCGCCTGGTGCCCGGGGTCGACACCAAGCGGGTCGCCGCGCTGGAGATTCTCGTCGACACCCCGTACGTTCGCGATCTGATCAAGAAGGGCGAGGTCGACACGCTCAAGGAAGCCATGGAGCGCAGCACGCAGGAAGGCGGGCAGACGTTCGATCAGGCGATCTTCGCGCTCTACCGCGAAGGTCGCGTCAGCGTCGACCAGGCCATCGCCAACGCCGACAGCGCCAACAACCTGCGCATCCAGATGAAGAACCTCGACCTCAAGCAACAGCAGGCGGCGGCGCCGGGGCGGCGGTTGCCGGAACCCGAAGCCGGCGGTTTGCGCATCCAGGGTGTGACCCCCGATCAGCTCCGGCGCACGAACTGAACCGACCGCTTCACGTCGGCTTCGTCTCGGCGGCGATCCACGCCAGGTATGCCGCCAGACCCACCTCGACCGGCAGGGCGATGACCTCCGGTACCTCGTACGGGTGCAGCGCCCGCACGCGGGCCGCGAGCGCGGGGTAGCAGGCGCGACTGGTCTTGAGCACGAGCAAGTGCTCATCCTCCCGGCACACGGCGCCTTCCCAGCGATAGATCGAGCACACCGGCCCGACCACGTTGACGCAGGCGGCGAGGCGCTCGCCCACCACGGTCTCGGCGATGCGTTCGCCCTCGGCGCGCGACGGCACGGTGACCAACACGACCAGTGCGTCGGTCATGACGGATGCGACTCCGGCGCGCGCTCGCCGGCGATCATGGCGCGATAGTCGAGGGAGACCGCCGGCGCGGCCGGCGCCTGCGGCTGCGCCGCGCGCCAGCGGGCGCGCGTGCGGTGCCACCACAGCCGCCAACGCGCGCGGCGGCCGGGCGCCCCCATCGGCAAGAGCTGCCGGGCGCGCAGGTGCTCGCGCAGCGTCACGGCCGCGCCCGCGCCCAGGTGGCCGCGGCGCTGAATGTCGGCCAGCGAATTGGCCAGGCGCTCGGGCGAGTACGCCGAATCGTCGATCAACGAGCGCGCGACCTGCTCGACGCCCGATTCGTCGAGCAGGCCCTCCTGGAACAGACAGGCGGCGGTTTGAAAATAGTTGAACGTCGGCACCAGGCGCGCCCCGAAAGAACGGAAACTGGCCGGCGGCGTCGGCCGTTCGAGGTTGATGAAGATCCGCGCCACGGCGTCGACGTGGCGAACCTCGGCGGCCAGGGCCCGCGCTTCGTCGACCAGCGGGCGGTCGACGCGCAGGGCGAGCAGGATCTCGGAGAGCTCGTCCGGGCCGACCCGTCCGGCGAGCACGTCGGCGTACAGCGAGTAGATCAGCGGATCCGACTCCCAGTCGTCGCCGAACAGGTACTCGCGCGCGTCCTGCGGCTCGTTGCTCCGCGCTTTGAGCAGCTCGGTGACCTTGTAGCCCACCTGCTCGCGCAGGTGGCGGAACTTGCCGCGCATGATGCGCTGCAGCTGGTCCTTGAACACGATGCCGTCGTGCACGACGCCGTCGAGCGCGAGCTTCTCGCGGATGGCGCGCCCGATCTGCGGCGGACTGGCGGAGATGAAATACACGTGCACCGCCCGCCCGCGGTGTATGGCCGTCTGGCGCAAGGTGCGAATCAGCGCGGTGACGCCCGGCGCCGCGATCTTGTCCGCGGCCTTCTCGAATGGGATCTTGACCAGCTCGCGCAGCGATTCGAACTCGCTTTTGAGATAGGTCTTGTCGAGATCCCAGCGGTAGACTACCGGCGGGTCCGGCACGACCGCGCCGGGCGCGGGGCGACGGGCGAGCAGGGAGGCCATGCGACTACCGGACCTGCTCGATGGCGGTGCGAATCTCACCCGGGACGTCGTCGCGCACCGCCTTGGCGGCGACCTTCACCGCATTGCCGATCGCCTGCGCCGTCGAGCGCCCATGCGCCTTGATCATCACGCGCTCAAAACCGAGGATCGGCGCGCCGCCATAGGAGGCGTAGTCGGTCAGCTCGCGCAGACGCCCAACGCCCCCCGACATCATCGCCAACCCGGCGCGCCAGCGCCAGCTGCTCTTCGCGGCCGCAGCGCTCAGGTCGACCACGACCTCCGCGAGTCCCTCGAGCAACTTCAACATGACGTTGCCGAGCAGGCCTTCACACACTACGACGTCGGCGCGCCCGCTGGCGAGCTCGTGTCCCTCGACGTTGCCGACGAAGTTGACCGACGGCACGCCGCGCAGCGTGCGGTGCGCCGCGACCAGCACCTCCCCGCCCTTGTTTTCTTCGCGCCCCATGTTGAGCAATGCCACGCGCGGCGCCGGCACCTTGGAGATGCGTTTGGCATAGGCGCTGCCCATGAGCGCGAACTGCACCAGCTCGGCCGCTTCGCAGCGAATCGTTGCACCGACGTCGAGTGCCAGCGCCAGATAGTCCTGGCCCGGGTACTCCACCTGACGCGGGAAGACACTGGCCAGCGCCGCCTTGTGGACGCCGGGAATCAACGGAAAATGCCGCACGCAGGCCAGCACGGCTGCGCCGGTGTTGCCGGCGCTGACCAGCGCCGCCGCCTCGCCTTGCTCGACCAGGCGCGCGGCGACCAGCAGCGACGAATCGCGCTTGCGCCGCACCGCCTCGCGCGGCTCCTCTTCCATGCCGATGACATCGACGGCGTGCCGGATGTCGATGTTCTCCGGATTGTACGGCACGCTCTCCAGCACTTTCTGGATGCGCCGCTCGTCGCCGACCAGGATGCATTGAATGTCGGTGCTGAGCGACACACTGGCGACGCCCTGCACGATCGGGTCGGGAGCGAAGTCTCCACCCATCGCGTCTACGGCTATCGTCGGCATGTGACTTCGGTACCGATCAGCCGGCGGAGAGTCAACGCGTGCCCGCCATGAAGCGCTGCCACCAGTTCGGCCCGCGGCGCCGGCGCTCGTCGTGCACCCGGCGGCGCAGCGCCGCCGCTGTGACCCGATACTTGAACGCCTTGCGCCCTTCGATCAGCAGCACCGGCACTTCGCTGCCATAGCGCGCGCACAGGTCGGCGTCTGCGTCGACATCGCGGATCTCGAGCACCAGCGACTCTTCCGCCGCGAGGGCGCGGACCACGTCGGCCATGTCGTCGCACAACCCACAGTCACGGCGGGTCATCAGGGTCAACTTCATCGCCACGCGCCGATCTAAGCACGGGCGGCATGGCGAGCAAAGGCGGGGCGACGGCGCCCGGCAGGCAGTCCATTCAGCCGCCACCTCGGTTGACAACAACAGCGGTGTCGACTATCCGTATCCGTTCATCTGCGAGGAAATCCAATGGATTATGCCGTCATCCGCACGGGCGGAAAGCAATATCGGGTCGCCCCGGGCGATATTCTGCACATCGAGAAGCTCGATGCCGAGGCGGGTGCCGAGGTGTCCTTCACCGATGTCCTGATGGCCACCGCCGGCGGCAGTGTCCAGGTCGGCAGCCCGACGCTCACCGGCGCCAAGGTCACCGCCCAGGTGGTGAAGCAGGGCCGAGCGAAGAAGATCCTGATCTTCAAGAAGAAGCGGCGCAAGAACTACCGTCGCCGCCAGGGTCACCGGCAGTACCTGACGACGGTGCGCGTCACCGGCATCGATACAGGAGCGAGCAGCCATGGCTCATAAAAAAGGACAAGGCAGCACGCGCAACGGGCGCGACAGCCCGGGCCAGCGGCGCGGGGTGAAGGTGTTCGGCGGCCAGGCAGCCCGGGCCGGCAACATCCTCGTGCGCCAGCTCGGCACGCGCATTCATCCCGGCAAGAACGTCGGCATGGGACGCGACTTCACGCTGTTCGCCAAGATCGACGGCGTGGTGACGTACGCTCGGCTGGGCAAGGACCGCAAGCAGGTCCACGTCCTGCCCCCGGCGTCGGCATAGTTCCTCCGCCCTCGCCTCACCCTCCCCGCGGCTCGGCCGCGGCCGGCTATGAAGTTCGTCGACGAAACGGAAATCGAGGTTCGCGGCGGCAACGGCGGCCCGGGCTGCATCAGCTTCCTGCGCGAGAAGTACCGCCCCAACGGCGGTCCCGACGGCGGCAACGGCGGTGACGGCGGCAGCGTCATCCTGACCGTCGACACCGGCCTCTCGACGCTGCTCGACTTCCGCTACCAGCGCCTGATCGAAGCGCCCAAGGGCGAGCAGGGGCGCGGCAAGGAGCAGCACGGGCACGGCGGCGCCGACAAGATCGTGAAAGTCCCGCTCGGCACCGTCGTGCGCGACGCCGAGACGGGCGAGATCCTCGCCGATCTGAACACGCCGAGCACCACGGTGGTCATCGCGCGCGGTGGACGCGGCGGGCGCGGCAACGCGACCTATGCCACCTCGACCAACCAGGCCCCGCGCCGCGCTCAACCCGGCATTCCCGGCGAGGAGCGCCGTTTGCGGCTCGAGCTGCGACTGCTGGCCGACGTCGGCCTGGTCGGCTTCCCCAACGCCGGCAAGTCGACGCTGATCAGCCGCGTCTCGGCCGCCAAGCCGCGCGTCGCCGACTATCCGTTCACGACCCTGGTGCCGCATCTCGGCGTCGTGCGTTTTGCGGAGGAGGCCACCTTCGTCCTCGCCGACATCCCGGGTTTGATCGAGGGCGCGCACACCGGACACGGCCTCGGCCTGCGCTTTCTGCGCCATCTGACCCGGACCAGCTTGCTCATCCATTTGATCGACGCCGGTGGCCTGAGCGGCCGCGACCCGCTCGACGACTACGACGTCATCAACCGCGAGTTGGCGCACTTCGACGCCGGGCTCGCCGCCAAGCCGCAGATCGTCGTCGCCAACAAGATCGACCTGTGCGCGGATCCGGCCGAGCTCGAGGCGCTGCGCGCGCGGTTTGCCGCCCGCGGCATCGAGCTGCGGCTGATCTCCGGCGCCACCGGGGCGGGTGTCACCGAGCTCATGCAGGAAGCAGGCACACGCGCCCTCGCCCTGCGCCGTGCGGCAACCGAGGCCGCAGGCGACGCGGTGGTCGAGCATGGATAGCCAGCTCTCGCACAAGCGCGCGCTGCTGCCGCGCGTGCGCCGCGCGGTGATCAAGCTCGGCAGCAGCATTGTCTCCGGACCCGACGGCATCGACCGCGCCCGCATGCGGCGCCTGATCGGCGAGCTGCACGCGCTGCGCGCCGGCGGCCTGCACGTGGTCGTGGTCACCTCCGGGGCCATCGCCGCCGGTCGGGCGCGGCTGCGGCTCACGGAACGGCCGAAGACCATCCCGCAAAAGCAGGCCGCGGCCGCGGTCGGTCAGATCGGTTTGATGGCGCTGTACGAGGAATGCTTCGGCGCACTCGGCGACGTGGTCGCGCAGGTGTTGCTCACCCACGACGATCTCGCGCACCGCCGGCGCTACATCAACGCGCGCCACACGTTCGAAGAGCTCCTGCAGGCCAACGTGGTCCCGATCGTCAACGAGAACGACACCGTCGCCATCGACGAAATGCGCTTCAACTTCGGCGACAACGACAACCTCTCCGCCCTCGTCGCCACGCTCATCGGCGCCGACCTGCTGGTCATACTCAGCGACGCCGCCGGTCTGTACACGGCCGACCCGCGCGTCGATCCGGATGCCGTGTTGGTCCCAGTCGTCACCAACATCACCGAGGACATCGAGCGCTACGTCAGCGGTCGCCACGGCCCACTCGGCACCGGCGGCATGGGCACCAAGGTCAACGCGGCGCGCACGGCGAACGAAGCGGGGATTCCCTGCCTCATCGCCGACGGGCTCACCGCGGACGTCTTGCCGGCGATCTTCGACGCCGCGCGGGCCGCCGGTACCCTGTTCCTGCCGACGGGCGACCGCCTCAATCGGCGCAAGCACTGGATCGCACACACGCTCAAACCGACCGGCACCATCACCGTCGACCAGGGCGCCTATAACGCCATCGCCCGCCAGGGCCGCAGCCTCCTGCCCAAAGGCATCGTGCAGGTCAGCGGCACCTTCGGCGCCGGCGAGTGTGTCTCCTGCATCGGCCCCGAGGAGCGGGAGTTCGCCCGCGGCCTGGTCAACTACAGCGCCGCCGAGCTGGTCAAGCTGAAGGGCCTGCACTCCAGCGAGATCGAAAGCGCCCTCGGGTACAAGGTCGCCAACGAGATCATCCACCGCGACGATCTCGTCCTGCTCACCTGAGCGCTCTGGAACGCCGCCGCGCTGCCGTAGCCTTGACGATTGTCGGATTGTATGACAATCAGACGATCGATGACTGGTTACGCGGGTGAGGCTATGGTGCCGATCGGGCGGCGATCGCTGGTCGACGGCGTCGTCGAGGAGTTGCAGGGGCGCATCCTGCGCGGCGAGATGCGCCCCGGGGAAACCCTGCCGGCGGAGTTGGAGCTGGCCGAGAAGCTCGGCGTCAGCCGCACCGCCGTGCGCGAAGCGCTCAACCGCCTGGCGGCGGCGCGCCTGGTTTCGATCCGGCACAGCGGTGCGAAGTACATCCTCGACTACCGCCATTCCGCCGGATTGGAATTGCTGGCGACGCTGCTGGTCGGGCCGCGCGGACAGGTGGCGTCCGACGTCGTGCGCAGCGTCATGGAGATGCGCTCGGCCCTGGCACCAGACATCGCTCGCCTGGCCGCGCGGCGCCGCACGCCGGCCGTCATCGTGCAGTTGCGCGCCGTGCTCGCCAGCATGGAGGCCGCGCGCACCGATCTCGCCGCCCTGCAAGATCTCGTCGGCGATTTCTGGTCGCATCTCGTCGACGGCTCCGCGAACATCGCCTATCGCCTGGCCTACAACTCGTTGCGCGCCAGCTACGACCAATCGAAATCGCTGCTGACCCACGTGCTCGCCGACGAGACCGCCGACATCGAGACCTACGCCCAGATCACCGACGCCGTCGAGCGCGCCGACGAGGTTGCCGCGGCCGCCCTCGCCAGCCAGCTGGTGCGCCGCGGTGAGACGTCCATGAACACGTTGCTGGATGCCCTCCGGCCACTCGAGGAGACCCACGCATGAGCTCCGCCGCTGTCGCCCACCCGATCGAAAGCAGCAGCGAACGCGATCGCGCCGCCGCGACCGACAGCCCGCGCACCGTGCGCGAGGCGCTGCCGATCTTCGTCCGCCACGCCAGCCCGCGCCTGTTGCTCGTCGCCGTGCCGCTCGCCGTCGGGGTCCGCCTCTGGCTCGGCGCGTGGTCGCTCTGGGATCTCGTCCCGATCGCCGCCACCGTTGCCGTCTGGCCGATCCAGGAGTGGCTGATCCACGTCTACATCTTGCACTTCAAGCCCGTGACGCTCTTCGGCCGGCGCATCGACTTTCGGGTGCCGTCCAAGCACCGCGCCCACCACGGCGACCCGTGGAACTACCGCATCCTGTTCATCCCCTTTCAGTCGTTCTTCTACTCCGTCCCGCTCACGGTGCTGATCTGGTACACCGTCACGCCGACGGCGCCGCTGGCCTGGACCGGCATCGCCTTCTTCCTCCTCCTGACATTGCACTACGAGTGGATCCACTTCCTGATCCATACCCGCGTGACGCCGCGCACCAGCTACTACCAGCGTCTCTGGAAGAATCACCGCCTGCACCACTTCAAGAACGAGCACTACTGGTATGGCGTCACCCGCCTCGAAGCCGACCACCTGCTGCACACCGCGCCGGCGGCCAACGAGGTACCGCTCTCGCCGACGGCGCGGACCCTGATCGGCGATCCAGTCGCGATCTGACCGGCGCGCAGCGCTCCGGAGCTTCCTTAAGCCGCTGCCGTTGGGCTAGTCTCCGGCCCTTCGACACGCAGGGAGGCTTCAGCAATGCGGGCCGCGCGCCACTCACGGATCTGGTCACACTCCAACACCTCGCGCCCATGCGCGGGGCCACGCCGGGGCCTTGCCGCGCTGCTGATCGGGCTCGCGTTGGTCGCCGGTTGCGGCTCCGATGACGACGGCGGGGCAAAGGCAACGCCCACGCCCGTCGTAACCGCAACGGCGGTCCCCTCTTCGACCCGCGTCCCGAGCACGGCAACGCAAACCGCCACCGTCCCGCCAACACTGACGCCGACTCCGACCGCGACCGGTACGCAGACACCGACGGCAACCGCGACCCCGACCGATGGTCCGTCGCCGCTCGAGCTGTTGATGTCCGTGCCGCAGACCGAGACCTGGACGCTCGACGGTCTCTCCGCGCCCGCGCAGGTCGTGCGCACGGAAGCCGACGTGCCGCACATGTACGCCGCCAATCGCCGCGACCTGGCTCTGTTGCAGGGCTTCGTCATGGCGCGCGATCGCTACGTGATGATGGAGCTGTCGCGCCGGCTGGCACTCGGCCAGCTCTCCGGCCTGCTCGGCGACGACGCCCTGCCCTTCGATATCGAATCGCGCGGCATGGGCATGACCCGCGTCGCCGAACGCGTCACCGCCGGCTTCAGCCCGCTGCACGCCGAGATCGCCGACGCCTTCGCCGCCGGCATCAACGCCTACATCGCCGAGGTGCGCGCCGGCCACCTGCCGGTGCCGAGCGAGATCAACGCGGCCGGGCCGCTGCTCGGGGCCCAGAACCCCGCCGACCTCATGCAACCGATCGATCGGCGTGGTGTCGCCGGCATGATCGCCACCATCGTCTATCAGACCAGCTTCGACAGCTCCGACCTCGAGCGCGCCGCCGCCGCCGCGGTGCTCGACCAGCTGTTCGAGGGTGCCCCGCTGCAGGTGCTGCGCCGGCAGGGGGCGATCGAGGATATCTTCACTGCCGTCGGACCGACCATCCCGGTCAGCTCGACGCGCGGCTTCGGACTCGAAATGGGCGATATGTTCACCCCCGGCCCGGCGCCGCCCTTTCTTCACGCCGCCGCGCAGCGCAGCGCCCTTTCCACAGCGCCCGACACCCATCCCGCGGCCGCGCTGCTGACTCGGCTTGCCGGTCGCTTGCAGGGCTTTGAAAGGCGTCTCGGGCGCGATCGCAACGCCAACCCCGGTTCGAACGCCTGGGCCGTGGCCGGCAGCGCCTCGACCGACGGCGCGGCCTTGCTCGCCGGCGACGGGCACCTGCAGCTCTCGGTGCCGTCGATCATGTACCAGCTGGGTCTCGACACCGCCGTGCTCGGCGGCGGCGACACGCACCAGCTCGGCCTCACCATCCCCGGTCTGCCGCTGATGATCGTCGGCACCAACGGCCGTGTCGCCTGGAGCCAGACGCAGCTGTTCGGCGACGGCACCGACTTCTACCGCGAGGCGATCACACTCGGCACCGACGGCCTGCCGGCGCATAGCACCTTCCGCGGCCAGCAGCAGCCGCTGGTGCGCGTCGACGAGCAGTACGTCATCGCCGACGTGCCGCGCCTCGGCAGTGTCGGGCGCACCGAGATCGTGCCGCGCTGGACGACGTTCGACGGCCGCTGGCTGGTCGACATCGAAGGGCGCGAGGTCACGCTCGAGCAACCGGCCGGTCCCGAAGAAGCCGTGGTCCAGGTCTCCGGACGCACCGTCGTCCCGGGCGACGCCGACGCCGACGGCGTGGTCAGCGGCATCACCCTCGACTACGCCGGCTTCGACATCGGTCGCATGCTCGATGGGCCGGACGGTTTCGGCCACTCCGCCGACGTATTCGAATTCCGCGAGCACACCCGCGCGCTGATGGCCTTCTCGCAGAACATCGCGGCCGCCGACGCCGACGGCAACGTCTTCTACACCGTCTACCAGGCCGTGCCCTGCCGCCACTATCTCGATCGCGCGACGGGCGGCGAGTGGACGCCGGGTTCCAACCCGCTGCTGGTACTCGACGGCACGCGCTACGGCGGATTCGAGATCCCGGTCACCGACGGCCTGCCCGACGAGGCCGCCGGCCAGGCCGATCCACAGCGCTGTATCGTCCCGTTCGACTCGACACCGCAAGCCATCAACCCGGCGCGCGGATACGTCTTCACCGGCAACAACGATCCCGGACACATCGCCACCGATGGGTCGCTGTCGGACGATTGGTACATCGGCGGGCCGTGGGATACCGGCTGGCGCGGCAACCTGATCGATGAGCA
The DNA here is from genome assembly GCA_964455095.1 of uncultured Binatia bacterium (SeqCode). Taxonomy (GTDB): domain Bacteria; phylum Desulfobacterota; class Binatia; order HRBIN30; family CADEER01; genus CAYVUV01. The sequence goes on along the minus strand of CAYVUV010000190.1, from coordinate 1,859 downwards.
GCTCGCTGCTACCGCCGCGGCACACGATGCCGATGTCGCGCGCATGGCCGCGATCCAGGGCAACCACGAATCGCCGCTCGGCCGCGCCTTCACGCCGTGGTTGAGCGAAGCGATCACCACCGCGCGCGCGCTGTCGCTCAGCGCCGGCCCGCTGACGCCGGCGCAGGGGCGACTCGTCGATCTCTACCTGCCCGTCGCCGCCGAGTTCGATGCGGTCGAGTCCGCGCTCACCGGCTGGGGCGAACGCGACTTCATCGCCGCCTCGGGCGTCCAGACGTTCTACGCCTCCCCGCCGGCCAGCGAAGCGCTCGACGCGACCGCCACCATGATCTTCAATGCCGCGATGGCGCGCCTGGTGCGCGGCGTGTGGGACGACGAGGATCTGCCGAGCGGCATCTTCTGGCGCCGCGATCAGAGCCGCGTGCAACTCATCCGGCGCTTTCTCAGCGCCCGCGACGCAACCGATACGAACCTGGCCTCGTACAATCCGGACACCGGCGAGTCCGTCTTCTTCGACGTGCTCGACACGCCCGAGGTCGAGACCAGCCGCGAGATCATCCTCGGCGCGCTCGTCGACGCCCTCGCCTACCTGTCTGGTCCGCCGGCAACGCCCGGCACCGGCGGCTTCGGCACCGCCGACATGACGCAGTGGTCGTGGGGCCTGCGCCATCAGGTGCGCTTCGAGTCACTGCTGCAGCAGTTCCTCGGCGAGGATCCGCTGTTCGCCATCTTCACCTCGCTGTTTTCCATCGACACCAAGGTGCTGCCACTCGCCGAATCGTTTCCGCCCGGCGATCCGCGCGCCGATCTGCGCTGGTTCCCGCGCCCGGGCGACAACTGGGGCATCGACGCCGCCAACCCCGGCTTCTCGGGCACCAACTTCACGTACGCCGACGGACCCATCATGCGCATGGTCATCGCGCTGAAGGACGGCCAGGTATCGGGCCAGAACATCATCCCCGGCGGCCAGTCCGGACTGACCGACTCGCCGCACTTCGCCGACCAGGCCGTGCATTGGCTGGGCAACCAGACGCTGCCGTTCCGCTACCACATGGCCGATGTGGTCGCCGGCGCCAGCGGGCGCGAGGTCTATCAGCCGCGCGCCGTTCCGTGATGGACGACGCGCCGCTCCTCTCGCGCAATCTCTCGTTCTTCCTCTTCAGTCGCCTCTGCTCGGGCACGGCGATGACGATGCTGCGCGCGGCGATCGCGTGGCACGTCTTCGTCCTGTCGGGTTCGGCGTTCCACCTCGGGCTCATCGGTCTCGTGCAGTTCCTGCCTGCCTTGACGCTGACCCTGGTCGGCGGCGCCGTCGCCGACAGCTACGACCGGCGCCGCGTCTGCATGGCGGCGCAGCTGGTCCCGCTGATCTGCTCCACCGTGCTCTTCCTCGTCACCCGAAATGGCGGCGCGACCCTGCCGCTGCTGTACGGGATGATCCTGTTCATCGCCGCGGCCGGCGCGTTCGACAATCCGGCCCGCGCCGCGCTGCTGCCGACCCTGGTGCCGCGCGCGCGTTTCCCGCGCGCCGTGACCATCGCCTCGACCGTGCAAGCACTCGCCTTCATGAGCGGGCCGGCCGCGTGCGGATTCATCATCGCGGGCTCCAGCATCGCGGCGGTGTACGGCACCTATATCGCGCTCATCAGCGGCTCGCTCGCCGGCCTCGCTCTGCTGCGCCCCGACAAGCAGGAGCGCAGCGGGCGCGCGGTGAGCTGGCAGGCCGTGCGCGAGGGGCTCTCCTTCGTCCGCCACCGCCCGATCGTCCTCGGCTGCATGGCGCTCGACATGTTCGCGGTGATCTTCGGCGGCGCCACCGCCCTGCTGCCGATCTTCGCCAACCAGATCCTGCAGGTGGG
>CAYVUV010000189.1:0-30067 GCA_964455095.1 uncultured Binatia bacterium (SeqCode) | reverse complement strand
CGAGCTGATCATGCCGATCGCGATGGAAGAGGGGCTGCGGTTTGCGGTACGCGAGGGCGGCCGCACGGTCGGCGCCGGCGTCGTCACCAAAATCAACGCCTGACCCGGAGGACCAATGCGCGACCTCATCTCCTTTCTCTGTGATCAATGCAAACGACGCAATTACACCAGCACCAAGAACAAGAAACTCACGACCGAGAAGCTGGCCATGCGCAAGTTCTGCCCATGGTGCCGCACTCATACCATGCACAAGGAGGGGAAGGTCTGATCGCGACCGCGGTGCTCGTCGAGATTGGGGCGCGCGGAGGACCAACTTCGGGTCAGTAGCTCTAACTGGCAGAGCACCGGACTCCAAATCCGGGGGTTGCAGGTTCGAAGCCTGCCTGGCCCGCTCACAGATCGGTAAACACGCTTATGGCTGTCCAAGACCAGATCACCAAAGTACGCGAGTTCGTTCCGCGATCGATAACCTTTCTACAGGAGGTTTGGGCAGAGCTGAAGAAAGTGCACTGGCCGGCCCGGAAGGAGACGTATGCGGCGACTGCGGTCGTCTTGGTCATCGTCAGCATCATCGCCCTCTTTCTCGGCACGGTCGACTTCGCCCTGTCGCAACTCGTTCAAATCGTCCTGCGTTGAGTGACGTCATGGCGAAGCAGTGGTACGTGGTTCATACGTACTCGGGCTACGAGCAGAAGGCCAAGTCGGCGCTCGAAGAGCGCGTCCGAGCCCTCGGCAAGCAGAACGAGTTCGGCGATATCCTGGTCCCGGCCGAGAAGGTGGTCGAGCTCGTCAAGGGCCGCAAGAAGACCTCGTCGCGGATGTTTTTTCCCGGGTACATCCTCGTGAATATGGATCTGAACGACGAGACCTGGCACATCGTCAAGTCGACGCCTAAGGTAACAGGCTTCGTCGGCGGGGCGACTCAGCCGGCGCCGATCTCGGAATCCGAGGTGCGCGAGATTACCGATCAGATGGCCGAAGGCGCGGTACGACCGAAGCCCAAGGTCTTGTTCGAGAGCGGAGAACAGGTCAAAGTGGTGGATGGGCCCTTCCAGGACTTCAACGGCGTCGTCGAAGAGGTCAAACCGGATAAGGGCAAGCTGCGCGTACTGATCAGCATCTTCGGGCGGGCCACGCCGGTTGAGCTCGATTTCGTGCAGGTCGAGAAGGCCTAAAGCGGCCCACCGAGAGGAGTTGTAGCGTGGCGAAGAAGATCATCGCGGAGATCAAGCTCCAGATTCCGGCGGGTGCGGCCAATCCGAGTCCCCCGGTCGGCCCGGCGCTGGGGCAACGGGGCGTCAACATCATGGAATTCTGCAAGGCCTTCAACGCCAAGACGCAGGGCCAGCCCGGAATGATCATCCCCGTGGTGATCACGGTGTATGCCGATCGGTCGTTCACGTTCATTACCAAGACGCCGCCAGCTTCCGTGCTGCTGAAGCGCGCCGCGGGCGTCGAGAAGGGCGCTGCGGATCCCAAGCGCGGCAAGGTTGGCTCGGTGACGCAGGCCCAGGTGCGCGAGATCGCTGAGCTGAAGACCCCGGATCTCACGGCTGCCTCGCTCGAAGCGGCCATTCGGACAGTGGAAGGCACGGCGCGCAGCATCGGCTTGAACGTCGTTCCGTAAGAGGGACACAGGCATGGCAAGATTGGGAAAACGGCTGAAAGCGGCCGCCGAGCACGTCGATCGCAACACGCGCTACGGTTTGGAAGAGGCCATCGCGCTGGCAGTGAAGGTCGCGGCCTGCAAGTTCGACGAAACCGTCGAGCTGGCGGTGCGCCTGGGTGTCGATCCGCGCCAGGCCGACCAGAACGTCCGCGGCACGGTGGCGTTGCCGCACGGCACCGGCCGCTCAGTGCGCGTCCTCGTATTCGCCAAGGGCGAGAAGGAGCGCGAAGCGACCGAAGCCGGCGCCGATGTCGTCGGCGCCGAGGAGCTGGTCAAGAAGATCGCCGACGAAGGCTGGTTGGAGTTCGACAAGGCGGTCGCCACGCCCGACATGATGGCTCTGGTCGGTCGCATCGGGAAGGTGCTCGGTCCGCGCGGACTGATGCCCAATCCGAAATTGGGCACGGTCACCTTCGACGTCGGCAAGGCAGTCTCCGAGCTCAAGGCGGGTAAGGTCGAGTACCGCGTCGACAAGGCGGGGATCGTCCACGTGCCGGTCGGCAAGGTCTCGTTCGGGGCGCAAAAGCTCCACGACAACGCCAGCGCGGTCGTTGCCAGTCTGGTGAAGGCCAAGCCGTCGTCGTCCAAGGGCAACTACATTCTGACCGTCGCCGTGAGCACCACCATGGGGCCGGGCATCAAGGTCAATCCAGTCGCGGCCCGCGCGCTGGCGGCGTGAGGAGGCAATCGTGACGCGTAACGAAAAAGTGGAGGCCATCAGCGGCCTGCACGAGCGATTCCTGAAGGCGAGCGTCGCCTTGGTCGCGACCAACATCGGCATGACGGTCAAGCAATCGACCGCCCTGCGCCGCACCATCAAGGCCGCGGGCGGTGAGTACAAGGTCGCCAAGCACACGTTGGCCAAGTTGGCCCTGGCTGACACGAGCTACGGTCGACTCGGCGAGCTGCTCGTCGGGCCGCGCGGGCTGGTGTTCGGTTACGCCGACCCCGTCGCTCTGGCCAAAGCTTTGGTGGCGTTCGCCGACCAAAACGCCAAGCTGCAGATCGATGGCGGTGCCGTCGAAGGGCAATTGATCGCTGCTGACAAGGTCAAAGCCCTGGCGACGATGCCGAACATCCAAACGCTGCAGGCGCGTGTGGCGAGTATGGCGATGGCGCCTGGCGCTCGCTTGGTGGCCACGACGGCCGCACCGGGAAGCCGTATTGCGGGTGCCGTGGCCGCGTTGGTGAAGAAGCTGGAAGAGTCTGGCTCCTGATTCGTCGGGCGCCATTTTTCATAATCAAAAAGAGAATACGCAACGGGAGGGTTGAGATGTCCGAAGCCAGTGCACGCGAGTGGTCGACCGAGGTGAAGAGCATCGGCGACAAGATCATGGAGCTGACGCTCTTGAAGGCCCAGGAGCTGGGTGACTACCTGAAGGATGTGTACGGGATCGAGGCGGCCGCCGCCCCCGTATTCGCCGCCGGCCCGGCTGCCGCCGCCGGTGGTGGTGCCGCCGCTGCCGAACCGGAGAAGGACGAGTTCACGGTCGTTCTCACCGGATCCGGCGACAAGAAGATCCAGGTCATCAAGGTGGTGCGCGAGCTCACCGGCCTCGGCCTCAAGGAAGCCAAAGACCTCGTCGACGGAGCGCCCAAGCCGGTCAAGGAAGGCGTGACGAAAGACCAGGCTGCCGACATGAAGAAGAAGCTCGAGGAGGCTGGGGGATCGGTCGAGTTGAAGTAGTCGATCAGTTGTATCCTTGAGCCAGTCACGAGGAGACGGAATGAGCGTTCGGGTAGCACATAACGTCCGCCTGCGGCGGAATTTCGGTAAGATCAGAAAGATCGTCGACATCCCGAATCTCATCGAGATTCAGCGTCGCTCCTACGATGAGTTTCTCCAGCTCGGCGTCGCCGCCGCAGAGCGGCGCGACACCGGTCTGCAGGGGGTGTTCCGCTCCGTCTTCCCCATCAAGGACTTCAACGAGACGGCGTCGTTGGAGTTCGTCAGTTACACCCTCGGCGAGCCGAAGTACTCGGTCGACGAGTGCCATGAACGCGGTATGACCTTCGCGGCCCCGCTCAAGGTGACCATCCAGTTGGTGATCTGGGACGTCGACGCGGAGACCGGATCGCGTTCGATCAAGAACGTGAAGGAGCAAGAAGTCTACTTCGGCGAGATCCCGCTGATGACCACGCACGGCACATTCATGGTGAACGGCACCGAGCGCGTCATCGTCAGCCAGCTGCACCGTTCGCCCGGCGTCTTCTTCGATCACGACAAGGGCAAGACCCACGCCAGTGGCAAGCTGCTGTACTCCGCCCGTATCATTCCGTATCGCGGCTCGTGGATCGACTTCGAGTTCGACCCGCGCGACATTCTCTTCGTCCGCATCGACCGGCGACGGAAGTTCCACGCCACGGTGCTCCTGCGCGCTCTCGGCATGACCACCGAGACCCTGCTCAACTACTTCTACCGCAAGGATACCATCCTCCTCGACGAGCACCGCGTCGCCAAGGCCTTCAAGGCCGATCAGTTGCTCAACTCCAAGGCGAGCCGCGACATTCGCGGCGCCGGTAATGAGCTGATCGTCAAGGAGGGTCGCAAGATCACCAAGGTCTCGATCAAGCAGATGGAGACCGCCGGCGTGAAGGAGATTCCGATCTCGCTCGAAGAGGTCATCTCCCGGGTGTCGGCGCACGATGTCGTCGATCCCAAGACGGGCGAAGTGCTCCTGGAGTGCAATCAGGAGATCACCCCCGAAACCCTCGATCGCCTGCGCGCCGCCAACGTGCGCGAGATCGAAGTCCTGATGATCGACGAGATCGGCCCGTCGCTGCGTCACACCCTGCTGCAGGACAAGGTGGCCTCCCCCGAGGACGCCATCCTCGAAATCTACAAGCGTCTGCGCCCCGGCGACCCGCCGACCATCGAGACGGCGACGACCTTCTTCAACAACCTCTTCTTCAATGCCGAGCGCTACGATCTGTCGCGCGTCGGCCGCCTCAAGCTCAACCACCGCCTCGGCCTCGACGCGCCGCTCGAGCAAGGCACCCTGCGCCGCGACGACATCCTGAAGGTCGTGCGCTACCTGATCGAGCTCAAGAACGGCGGCGGCGCCATCGACGACATCGATCACCTCGGCAACCGCCGCGTGCGCGCGGTCGGCGAGCTGGTGGAGAATCAGTACCGCATCGGCCTTGTGCGGATGGAGCGCGCCATCAAGGAGCGCATGAGCCTGCAGGACATCGAAACGCTGATGCCGCAGGAGCTGATCAACTACAAGCCCGTGTCGGCCGTGATCAAGGAATTCTTCGGCTCGAGCCAGCTGTCGCAGTTCATGGATCAGACCAACCCGCTGTCCGAGATCACGCACAAGCGCCGCCTCTCGGCACTCGGTCCGGGCGGTCTGACGCGCGAGCGCGCCGGCTTCGAAGTGCGCGACGTCCATCCGACCCACTACGGGCGCGTCTGCCCCATCGAGACGCCGGAAGGACCGAACATCGGTCTCATCGCCTCGCTCTCTACTTATGCGCGGGTCAACGAGTTCGGTTTCGTCGAGACGCCGTACCGCGAGGCCGAGGGCGGCCGCGTCACCGAGCGCGTGCGCTACCTGTCGATGCTCGAGGAAGAGCAGCACGTCATCGCCCAGGCCAACGCCACGGTCGATGCGAAGGGCGTTTTCACGGCCGACCGCGTGTCGGCGCGCCGCGGCGGTGAGTTCGTCATGGTGCCGCCCGACGAAGTCGACTTCATGGACGTCTCACCCAACCAGCTGGTGAGCGTCGCGGCGTCGCTGATTCCGTTTCTCGAGAACGACGACGCCAACCGCGCGCTCATGGGCGCCAACATGCAGCGTCAGGCTGTGCCCCTGCTGCGCACGGAGGCACCCCTGGTCGGTACCGGGATGGAGAAGACGGTGGCGCGCGACTCCGGCGTGACGATCGTGGCCAAGCGCGACGGCATCGTCGAGAGCGTCGATGCCACTCGCATCGTGGTGCGCGTCGACAAGCCGACCAGCCACGCGCGCGACCACGGCGTCGACATCTACGGGCTGACGAAGTACCAGCGGTCGAACCAGAATACGTGCATCAACCAGCGTCCGATCGTGCAAGAGGGCGATCACGTCATGGCCGGCGACGTCATTGCCGACGGCCCGTCGACGGAGATGGGCGAGCTCGCCCTCGGCCGCAACGTGCTCGTCGCGTTCATGCCGTGGGGTGGCTACAACTTCGAAGACTCGATCTTGATCAGTGAGAAGGTGGTGAAGGAGGACTTCTTCACCTCGGTGCACATCGAGGAGTTCGAGTGCGTCGCGCGCGACACCAAGCTCGGACCCGAAGAGATCACGCGCGACATTCCCAACGTCGGCGAGGAAGCGCTCAAGGACCTCGACGAGAGCGGCATCATTCGCATCGGCGCCGAAGTGCGGCCGGGTGACATCCTGGTCGGCAAGATCACGCCCAAGGGGGAGACGCAGCTCTCGCCCGAGGAGAAGTTGTTGCGCGCCATCTTCGGTGAGAAGGCCGGTGAAGTACGCGATACGTCGCTGAAGGTCCCGCCGGGCGTCGAGGGCACCGTGATCAATGCCCGGGTGTTCTCGCGCAAGGGCGTGACCAAGGACGAGCGCAGCCGCCTGATCGAGGAGCAAGAGACCGCCAAGCTCAAGAAGGACCAGGAGGACGAGCAGCGCATCATCCGCGAGCTGACGATGAAGAAGGTGAAGAAGCTGCTGGTCGGCAAGGAGACCGCGGCGCGCCTCACCGACGATCAGCGCAAAGTGCTGCTGCCGAAGGGCAAGGAGATCGAGGCCGACGAGCTCGCCGCCATTCCCGCGGCGTTGTGGGGCGAGATCAAGGTCGACGACGAAAAGGTCGAAGAAGAGCTCACGCGTGCCGTCGAGGCCATGCAGGAGCAGCTGTCGCTCATCCGCATCGCCTTCCAGGAGAAGCTCGAGCGCCTCAAGAGCGGCGACGAGCTGCCCCCGGGCGTGATCAAGATGGTCAAGGTCTTCGTCGCCATCAAGCGCAAGCTGCAGGTGGGCGACAAGATGGCCGGCCGCCACGGCAACAAGGGCGTGCTGTCGCGCATCCTCCCCGAAGAGGACATGCCGTATCTCGACGATGGGACACCCGTCGACATCGTGCTCAATCCGCTCGGCGTGCCGTCGCGCATGAACATCGGGCAGATTCTGGAGACCCATCTCGGGTGGGCGGCCCGCAGCCTGGGCGGCCAGCTCGCCGAGGAGGCCAACGCCGCGAAGCCATCCGGCGCCGCGGTCCAGCGCAAGCTGCGCGAAGTGTACGGCAAGGAGCTGGGCGAGTTCTTCGACGACATCAAGGACGAGGACGCCGTTCGCCTGGCACAGCGCGCCCGCAAGGGGATCCATGTCGCCTCGCCGGTCTTCGACGGCGCTTCGGAGAGTGAAGTCATCGGCTTGCTCAAGCGCGCCAATCTTCCCGAGAGCGGCCAGACGCGGCTGTTCGACGGCCGCTCGGGTGAGTGCTTCGCCTCGAACGTCACCGTCGGCATCATGTACATCATGAAGCTGCACCACCTGGTCGACGATAAGATCCACGCCCGCTCCACTGGGCCGTACTCCCTCGTCACCCAGCAGCCGTTGGGCGGCAAGGCACAGTTCGGCGGCCAGCGCCTGGGCGAGATGGAGGTCTGGGCGCTCGAGGCCTACGGCGCCGCCTTCAGCTTGCAGGAGATGCTGACCGTCAAGTCGGACGACGTGGCTGGTCGTACGCGCATGTACGAAGCCATCGTCAAGGGAGAGAATGTGCTGGAACCTGGCCTGCCGGAGTCCTTCAACGTCATGGTGAAGGAGCTACAGAGCCTCGCGCTGGACGTCGAGTTGCTGGAGGAAAAGCGCAGCGAGGTGGCGTCGTAATCCGACGCGGGAGGCATAATGGAAGATCTCTTTACCCTATTTGAGAAGCCCAAGAATCCCCTCAATTTCAACGCGCTGCGTATCTCGCTCGCGTCACCCGACAAGATTCGCTCGTGGTCGCACGGCGAGGTGCGCAAGCCGGAAACGATCAACTACCGCACCTTCAAGCCCGAACGCGATGGGCTGTTCTGCGCCAAGATCTTCGGACCGACCAAGGACTACGAGTGCAACTGCGGCAAGTACAAGCGCATGCGGCACCGCGGCGTCGTGTGCGAAAAGTGCGGCGTCGAGGTCATCCAGTCCAAGGTGCGCCGCGAGCGCATGGGCCATATCGAGCTCGCCACGCCGGTGGCGCACATCTGGTTCCTGAAGAGCCTGCCGAGCTGGATCGGCACCCTGCTCGACATGACCCTCAAAGAACTCGAGAAGGTGCTGTACTTCGAGTCGTACGTGGTCACCGACCCGGGCAAGACGCCGCTGCTGTACAAGGAACTGCTCAGCGAAGCCAAGTACCGCAAGAGTCGCGAAGAGCACGGCGACGATTTCGGTGCCGAGATGGGCGCCGAGGCGATCCGCAAGCTGCTCAAGGACACCGACATCGAGAAGCTGTCGCAGGAGCTGCGCGGCGAAATGCGCCAGGCGACCAGCGAGGCGAAGCGCAAGAAGATCTCGCGCCGCCTGAAGGTTGTGTCGGCGTTCCGCGCCTCGGGCAATCGACCCGAGTGGATGGTGCTGGAGTGCATCCCGGTCATTCCGCCCGACCTGCGTCCCTTGGTGCCGCTCGATGGCGGCCGGTTCGCCACCTCGGACCTCAACGATCTGTACCGCCGCGTCATCAACCGCAACAACCGCCTCAAGCGCCTCACCGAGCTCAACGCGCCGGACATCATCATCCGCAACGAGAAGCGCATGCTGCAGGAGGCCGTCGACGCGCTGTGCGACAACGGCCGCCGCGGCCGCGCCATCACCGGCCCCAACAAGCGGCCGTTGAAGTCGCTCTCCGACATGCTCAAGGGCAAGAGCGGCCGCTTCCGGCAGAACCTGCTCGGCAAGCGCGTCGACTACTCCGGTCGCTCGGTCATCGTCGTCGGCCCCGAGCTGCGCCTGCACCAGTGCGGCCTGCCGAAGAAGATGGCGCTCGAGCTGTTCAAGCCCTTTATCTACAACAAGCTCGAAGAGCGCGGCTTCGTCACCACCATCAAGAGCGCGAAGAAGATGGTGGAGAAGGAACGCCCGGAGGTGTGGGACATCCTCGACGAGGTGATCCGTGAGCATCCGGTGCTGCTCAACCGCGCGCCGACACTGCATCGCCTCGGCATTCAAGCCTTCGAGCCGATCCTGATCGAGGGCAAGGCGATCCAGCTGCATCCGCTCGTCTGCGCCGCGTACAACGCCGACTTCGACGGCGATCAGATGGCTGTGCACGTCCCGCTGTCGGTCGAGGCGCAGGTCGAGGCCCGGGCGCTCATGATGTCGACCAACAACATCCTGTCGCCGGCCAACGGCAAGCCGATCATCGTGCCGACGCAAGATATCGTGCTCGGCCTGTACTACATGACGCGCGAGCGGCCGGAGGCGAAGGACGCCGGCAAGCGCTTCGCCAGCCCGCAGGAAGTTCGCATCGCCTACGATCACGGCGCAGTCGGTATCCACACGCCGATCAGCGTGCGCATCGACGGACAGCGGATCGAGTCGACCGTCGGCCGCGTGTTGCTCTATGAAATCGTGCCGGCCGAGATCCCGTTCTCGGAAGTCAACCGAGTGATGAAGAAGAAGGAGCTCGGCGGACTGGTCGATCTCGCCTACCGCATGGCGGGCAACAAGGCGACGGTCATCTTCGCGGACAAGCTGAAGGACCTGGGCTTCGAATACGCGACCAAGGCCGGCATCTCGATCGCCATCAAGGACATGGTGATCACCGCCCAGAAGCCGAAGCTGCTCGAGCAGGCCCGCGGGGCGGTGCGCGAGATCGAGGACCAGTACAACAAGGGCCTCATCACCGACGGCGAGCGCTACAACAAGGTGGTCGACATCTGGGCTGAGGTCACTGACCGCGTCGCCGACGAGATGCTGCGCGAGCTCGCCACCGACACCGTGCTCGACGAGAAGGGGCAGAAGTACACGGTCAGCAGTTTCAACCCCATCTTCATGATGGCCGATTCCGGCGCGCGCGGCAGCGCGCAGCAGATCCGGCAGCTGGCCGGCATGCGCGGCTTGATGGCCAAGCCGTCAGGCGAAATCATCGAAACACCGATCACCGCCAACTTCCGCGAGGGATTGACGGTGCTGCAGTACTTCATCTCGACGCACGGCGCTCGTAAGGGTCTGGCGGATACGGCGCTCAAGACCGCCAACTCCGGCTATCTGACCCGGCGGCTCGTCGATGTCGCGCAGGATTCCATCATCACCGAGGAAGACTGCGGGACGCTCGACGGCATCGAGATGACGCCACTGGTCGAAGGCGGCGAGGTCATCGAAGGCCTCGGCGACCGCGTGCTCGGCCGCGTCGGATTGGACGACATCCGCGATCCCTTCACCAACGAAGTGCTGGTCGAGGCCAACGACGAGATCACCGAGGAAAAAGTCAAAGCCATCGAAGAGTCGGGCCTCGAGCGCGTCAAGATTCGCTCGGTGCTCACCTGCCAGTCACGCCAGGGCGTGTGTGTGCGCTGTTATGGCCGCGACCTGGCGCGCGGTCACATGGTCAACCTCGGCGAGGCGATCGGCGTCATCGCGGCGCAGTCGATCGGCGAGCCCGGCACGCAGCTCACCATGCGGACCTTCCACATCGGCGGCACCGCCAGCCGGCGCGCCGAGCAGACGACGTTGGAGTGCCGTAACGACGGTATCCTCAAGTTCATCAATCTGAACACGGTGACCAACAAAGACGGCGACCTGGTGGTGATGAACCGCAATGGTGAGGTCGCCATCATCGAGATTCCCGAGCCCGGCCGCGAGCGCGAGCGCGAACGCTACTCGATCGTCTACGGCGCCAAGCTCAAGCGCAAAGATCGCGAGCCGGTGAAGGCAGGTGACCTGATCGCCGAGTGGGATCCGTACACGATCCCGATGCTCACCGAAGTGAGCGGCACGGTGAAGTTCGGCGACATCATGGACAGCGTCACCATGGAGGAGAAGTTCGACGATCGCACCGGGTTGTCGACGCGCGTCATCATCGACTGCAAGGACCTCGACAAGCGGCCGCGTATTTCGATCAAGGATCCCGACGGCAAGACGGCGCGTCTGCCCCACTCCGAGCAACACGCGCGCTATCTGCTGCCCGTCGGCGCGCACATCAACATCAGCGAAGGACAGGCCGTCGCGGCTGGCGACGTGATCGCCAAGATCCCGCGCGAAACCACCAAGACCAAGGACATCACCGGCGGTCTGCCGCGCGTCGCCGAGCTCTTCGAAGCGCGCAAGCCGAAGGAGTTCGCCATCATCAGTGAGATCGACGGCACGGTCTCCTTCGGCAAGGACACCAAGGGCAAGCGCAAGGTGGTGGTCACGCCGGAGGTTGGCGAACCGCGCGAGTACCTCATCCCCAAGGGCAAGCACATCAGCGTCCACGAGGGAGATTCGGTGCGCGCCGGCGAGGCGCTCATGGACGGCTCGCCGAATCCGCACGACATTCTCACCATTCTCGGCGAGAAGGCGCTGGCCAAGTACCTCGTCGACGAGGTGCAGGAGATCTACCGCCTGCAGGGCGTGCGTATCAACGACAAGCACATCGAGGTCATCGTCCGCCAGATGCTGCGCCGCGTGCGCATCAAGGAGGTCGGCGACACCGAATTTCTGGTCGGCGACCAGGTCGAGAAGTGGCGCTTCGAAGGCGAGAACCACCGCGTGCTCGCCGAGAAGGGCGAGCCCGCGATCGCCGAGCCGCTGCTACTCGGCATCACCAAGGCGAGTCTCTCGACCGAGAGCTTCATCTCGGCCGCGTCGTTCCAGGAGACCACCAAGGTTCTCACCGAGGCCGCGATTCACGGTAAGGTCGACCACCTCATCGGTCTCAAGGAGAACGTCATCATGGGCCGCTTGATCCCGGCCGGCACGGGCGTTTCGCGCTACCGCGAGATGGAGCTGCGCGTAAAGGGCGCGGCGCCTGGATCAGGCGAAGAGGCGGCACCGGTCGTGGTCGGCGCCATCGAGAGTTAGCGCCCCGGTTGACATCACGGGTGTGCTCCAGTAAACACTACTGTTTCATTTTCAACTGCAGGGACCCATACAAAATGCCGACGACCAACCAGCTAGTAAAGCGTGGCCGCGCCAGGCAGCGGCTCAAGACCGCCGCGCCCGCGCTGCAATCCGCACCGCAGCGACGCGGGGTCTGCACACGCGTGTACACGTCGACGCCGAAGAAGCCGAACTCCGCTCTCCGCAAGGTGGCGCGCGTGCGACTGACCAACGGCATCGAGGTGACCACGTACATTCCGGGCATCGGCCACAACCTGCAGGAACACTCGGTCGTGCTCATTCGCGGCGGTCGTGTGAAGGATCTGCCGGGTGTGCGCTACCACATCGTGCGCGGAACGCTCGACTCCATCGGCGTGCAGGACCGTCGCCAAGGCCGTTCGAAGTACGGCGCCAAGCGGCCGAAGTGACGAGGCTCGACGATCATGCCGCGTAAAGGTGAGGTCAGGCGCCGCGAGGTGCTTCCGGATCCAAAGTTCCACGACCGGATGGTAACCAAGTTCGTCAACTCCATGATGGAGGGTGGCAAGAAGAGCACCGCTGAGGGCATCTTCTATCGCGCGCTGGACCTCGTCGCCTCACGCACGAAGGACGATCCGGTGGCGATTTTCCGTCGCGCGCTGGAGAACGTCCGTCCGAGCGTGGAGGTGCGATCGCGCCGCGTCGGTGGCGCCACCTACCAGGTGCCGGTCGAAGTGCGGCCAGTGCGCCGTATGTCGCTGGCGATGCGCTGGTTGGTGCAGTACGCACGCTCGCGCGGCGAGAAGTCGATGGCCGAGCGACTCGCCGGCGAGTTCATGGACGCGGCGAACGGCCGCGGCGCGGCGATGAAGAAGAAGGACGATACCCACCGCATGGCGGAAGCGAACAAAGCGTTCGCCCACTATCGCTGGTAAGCTTCTCTTAAGGAGGAAGGAAGACGCGAGCGGCCTTCGTGGTTCGCTCGCGTTTTCATCATTTATGGCACGGCAAACTCCGCTCGAGCGGACCCGAAACATCGGCATCATGGCCCACATTGATGCCGGTAAAACGACCACGACCGAGCGCATCCTGTATTACACCGGGATCAACTACAAGATCGGCGAGGTGCACGAAGGCACCGCGACGATGGACTGGATGGTTCAGGAACAGGAGCGCGGCATTACCATTACGTCCGCCGCTACGACCTGCTTCTGGCGCGACCATCGCGTCAACATCATCGACACGCCCGGACACGTCGACTTCACCATCGAAGTCGAGCGCTCGCTGCGCGTGCTCGACGGCGCGGTGGCGGTGTTTTGCTCGGTTGGCGGGGTCGAGCCGCAGTCGGAAACAGTGTGGCGTCAAGCGGACAAGTACCGCGTCCCGCGCATCGCGTTCATCAACAAGATGGATCGCATCGGCGCCGACTTCGGCCGCGGTGTCAGCATGATTCGCGACCGGCTGGGGGCCAACCCGGTGCCGTTGCAGCTGCCGATCGGTACCGAAGAGCATTTCCGCGGCGTCATCGATCTGGTGTCGATGAAAGCGGTCATCTGGGACGACGACAGTCTCGGCGCGCGCTATCGCCTCGATGAGATCGCCGAGGCGGATCGCCCGGCCGCCGAGAAACAGCGCGAGATCCTTCTCGAAGCCGTCGCCGATGTCGACGAGAAGCTGCTCGAGAAATACCTCGAAGGCCAGCCGATCGACGAGAGCGAGATCCGCGCCGCCGTGCGACTGGCCACGCTGCAGCTCAAGCTGGTGCCGGTGCTGTGCGGCTCGGCGTTCAAGAACCGCGGCGTCCAGTTGCTGCTCGACGGCGTGGTCGACTACCTACCGTCGCCGGTCGATGTCGAGTCCGTGACGGGCATCAACCCCGACACGGACGCCGAAGAGCTGCGGCCACCAGATGACAACGCGCCGTTCGCGGCCCTGGCGTTCAAGATCATGACCGATCCCTACGTCGGCACGCTGACGTTCTTCCGCGTCTACTCGGGCAAGATCGAATCCGGATCGCACGTGTTGAATGCCACCAAGGGCAAGCGTGAACGCATCGGCCGCCTGCTCAAGATGCACGCCAACAAGCGCGAGGAGATCAAGGAAGTCTACGCCGGCGACATCGCCGCCGCGGTCGGTCTGCGCGATACGACCACGGGCGACACGTTGAGCGACGATACCCACCCGGTCATCCTCGAGTCGATCGAGTTTCCCGATCCCGTCATCTCGATCGCGATCGAGCCCAAGACCAAGGTCGATCAGGAGCGCCTCGGCGTCTCGCTGCAGAAACTCACCACCGAGGATCCGTCGTTTCGCGTCGAGACCGACCACGAGACCGGGCAGACGATCATCAAAGGGATGGGCGAGCTGCACCTCGAGATTATCGTCGATCGCCTGCTGCGCGAGTTCAAGGTCGACGCCAACGTCGGCCGCCCGCAGGTTGCGTACAAGGAAACCGTGCGCAAGAGCGTCAAGCAGGAAGCCAAGTTCGTGCGCCAGACCGGTGGCCGTGGCCAGTACGGCCACGTCGTCATCCGTCTGGATCCGCTGCCGCCGGGCTCGGGCTTCGAGTTTGCCGACGAGACCAAGGGCGGCACGGTGCCGCGCGAGTACATCCCGGCGGTCGAGCGCGGCGTGCGCGAAGCGACCGAGTCGGGCGTCATGGCCGGGTACCCGATGGTCGACATGAAGGTCGCATTGTTGGACGGCTCGTACCACGAGGTCGACTCGTCGGAAATGTCGTTCAAGATCGCCGGGTCGATGGCGTTCAAGGAAGCGGCTCGCAAGGCAACACCGATTCTGCTCGAGCCGATCATGGCGGTGGAAGTCGTCGTACCGGAAGACTTCATGGGCGAGGTCATGGGCGATCTCTCCAAGCGGCGCGGCCACATCCAGGGCATGGAGTCGCGTGCCGGCGCACAGGTGGTGACGGCGCGTGTGCCGTTGAAGGAAATGTTCGGGTACTCGACGGATCTGCGCTCGGCCACCCAGGGACGGGCGACGTACACGATGCAGTTTTCGCACTACGAGCCGGTGCCGCAGATGATCTCCGAAGAAATCATGGCCAAAGCGGTAGGCGCGTAACGGCGCGAGCGCGCGGGAGGTAAGGATCCATGGCGAAGGCGAAATTCGAGCGGAACAAGCCGCATTGCAACATCGGGACGATCGGGCACATCGATCACGGGAAGACGACGCTGACGGCGGCGATCACGAAGGTGCTGGCCGAGGGGGGCGGGACGGCGCAGTTCGTGGCGTTCGACCAGATCGACAAGGCGCCGGAAGAGAAGGCGCGCGGGATCACGATTCAGACGGCGCACGTGGAGTACGAGACCAAGAATCGGCACTACGCGCACGTGGATTGCCCGGGGCACGCGGACTACATCAAGAACATGATCACCGGGGCGGCGCAGATGGACGGGGCGATTCTGGTGGTGGCGGCCAGTGATGGGCCGATGCCGCAGACGCGCGAGCACATCTTGTTGGCGCGCCAGGTGGGTGTGCCGGCGATCGTGGTGTTCATGAACAAAGTGGACATGGTGGACGACGCGGAGCTGCTCGACCTGGTGGAGCTTGAGGTGCGCGAGCTGCTGTCGAAGTACGAGTACCCGGGGGAAGAGATTCCGATCATCCGGGGCAGCGCGCTCAAGGCGTTGGACGGGGACAAGGGGGAGTTGGGGGCGGCGTCCATTTTGAAGTTGATGGAGGCCGTCGACAGCTACATTCCGCAGCCGAGCCGGGACGTGGACAAGCCGTTTCTGATGCCGGTGGAGGACGTGTTCTCGATCAGCGGGCGCGGGACGGTGGCGACCGGGCGCGTGGAGCGCGGGCGGGTGAAGACGGGCGAGGAAGTGGAGATCGTCGGGATCAAGGCGACGACGAAGACGGTGGTGACGGGCGTGGAGATGTTCCGCAAGGAGCTCGACGAGGGGCAGGCGGGGGACAACGTGGGGTGTCTGCTGCGCGGGGCCAAGCGCGAGGACATCGAGCGGGGGCAGGTGTTGGCGAAGCCGGGCTCGATCACGCCGCACACGAACTTCGACGCCGAGATTTACGTGTTGTCGAAGGAAGAGGGGGGGCGGCACACGCCGTTTTTCAGCGGCTATCGGCCGCAGTTTTACTTTCGGACGACGGACGTGACGGGGGTGGCGACGTTGCCGGCGGGGACGGAGATGGTGATGCCCGGGGACAACGTGAAGGTGACGGTCGAGCTGATCATGCCGATCGCG
The DNA here is from genome assembly GCA_964455095.1 of uncultured Binatia bacterium (SeqCode). Lineage (GTDB taxonomy): Bacteria > Desulfobacterota > Binatia > HRBIN30 > CADEER01 > CAYVUV01. The sequence continues at coordinate 14,180 of CAYVUV010000189.1, read as the reverse complement.
ATGGAAGAGGGGCTGCGGTTTGCGGTACGCGAGGGCGGCCGCACGGTCGGCGCCGGCGTCGTCACCAAAATCAACGCGTAGCCCCGAGAATCGTTGCCCATCATGAATGACAAGATTCGCATCCGCCTGAAAGCGTATGACCACCGGTTGCTCGACCAATCGGTGCGCGAGATCGTAGAGACCGTGCGGCGCACAGGCGGGCGCGTGGCTGGACCCATTCCGCTGCCGACGCGGATCGAGCGCTTCACCGTGAACCGCTCGCCGCACGTCGACAAGAAGTCGCGCGAGCAGTTCGAGATTCGCACCCACAAGCGGTTGCTCGACATCCTCGACCCGACGCAGCAGACGATCGACGCGCTCGGCAAGCTCGATCTGGCCGCCGGGGTCGACGTCGAGATCAAGCTCCAGTGAGCACCGTTCACAACCGCGGGTAGAAGACGAGAGTGGCAATGGCTTTGGGACTGATCGGCAAGAAGCTGGGCATGACGCAGGTGTACACGCCGCAAGGCGAGCTCGTGCCGGTGACCGTCATTCAAGTGGGCCCGTGTACCGTGGTGCAGACCAAGACGGCCTCGACCGACGGCTATGCGGCGGTGCAGCTCGGCTTCGGCGAGAAGAAGCCGCAGCGCGCGACGAAGGCGTATCGCGAGCACTGCCTGAAGGCCGGCAAGGGCGTCTTTCAGGTGCTGCGCGAGTTTCGCGTCGACGACGATCCGCGCGAGCTGAGCCCCGGACAGGAGCTGGCGATCGAGGCGCTGTTCAAGCAGGGCGACCTGGTCGACGTCAGCGGCGTGTCGAAGGGCCGCGGCTTCGCCGGCGTCATCAAGCGCCACCACTTCGCCGGCTTTCCCGGCAGCCACGGCACGCACGAATACTTCCGCCATGGCGGCTCGATCGGCAATCGGTCGTACCCGGGCCGCGTGTTCAAGGGCAAGCGGATGGCGGGACAGCTGGGCAACGAGACGGTGACGACGCAAAACTTGCAAGTTGTCGCGGTGCGCCCAACCGAGCATCTGCTGCTGCTGCGCGGGGCCGTGCCGGGAGCGCGTGGCGGTACGTTGGTCATCCACCCGGCAGTGAAGGCGGTGAAGCATGGCTGAGCCGAGAACGGTCGCAGTGGTCAGTCAGGCCAAGGCGCCGGCCGGTGAGCTGACGCTGCCCGCCGGTTTGTTCGATGGGCCCGTGCGTCGCCACCTGCTGTACGAGGTGGTCAAGATGCAGCGCGCCAATCGCCGCGCCGGGACGGCGGCGACCAAGACGCGCGGCGAAGTGAGCGGCGGCGGCAAGAAGCCGTGGCGCCAGAAGGGCACCGGCCGCGCGCGTGCGGGCAGCAATCGCTCGCCGATCTGGGTCGGCGGTGCGACCATCTTCGGGCCCCAGCCGCGCGACTATTCGTACCGCCTGCCCGCGACGGCGCGCAAATCAGCGTTGCGCTCGGTGCTGGCGCTGAAGGTCAAGCAGGATCAGCTGGTGGTGTTGGACAAGATCGACATCGAGCCGGCCAAGACCAAGGTCGTGGCGAAGATGCTCGCCGATCTCGGGCTGACCAGCGCGCTGATCGTCGTCAGTGAGGCGCACCCGAGCCTCGAGCGCGCGGCGCGCAACCTGCCGCGCGTCAAGGTGATCCGCGCCGCCGGCGCCAACGTGTACGACATCCTGCGCTACCGACACCTGGTGTTGACCCGCGACGCCATCGCGGCGCTCGATGAGAGGGTGAAATCGTGAGCGACGTCTATCGGATGATCACCGCGCCCCTGATCACGGAGAAGGGGACGCTGGTCAATCAAGAGGGCAATCAGGTGGTCTTTCGCGTCCGCCGCGAGGCCAACAAAGCCGAGATCCGCCACGCCGTGGAGACCCTGTTCAAGGTGAAGGTCGACAAGGTGCGGACGATGAACTACCTCGGCAAGCTGCGCCGCGTCGGCCGCAGCGTCGGCCGCCGCACGGCCTGGAAGAAGGCCTACGTGACACTGGCCGCCGGGCAGCGAATCGATTTCTTCGAGACCGTGTAAGGACTGATCATGCCGATTCGCCAGTACAAACCCACCTCCGCCGCACGCCGCGGCCAGAGCGTCGCCGACTTCTCCGAGATCAGCGACAAGAAGCCCGAGCGCCAGCTGCTCGAGCCCAAGCGCCGCAGCGGTGGGCGCAACGCGCTCGGCCGTATGACGGCGCGCCATCTCGGCGGCGGACACAAGCAGCGCTACCGCATCATCGACTTCAAGCGCAACAAAGAGGGCGTGCCCGCCCGCGTCGCGGCGATCGAGTACGATCCGAATCGCTCGGCCCGCCTCGCGCTGCTGCACTATGCGGACGGCGAGAAGCGTTACATCCTGGCGCCGATCGGCCTCAAGGTCGGCGATGCGGTGATGGCGGGCCCGGGCGCGGACATCAAGCCGGGCAACGCGATGGCGCTGCTGCAGATCCCCCTCGGCACCATGGTGCACAATGTGGAGCTGCGGCCGGGGCGCGGCGCTCAGCTCGGGCGCAGCGCCGGCACGGCGATCCAGTTGATGGCGAAAGAGGGCAAGGACGCGCTGCTGAAACTCCCGTCGGGCGAGCTGCGGCTCGTGCAGGGCGCTTGCCGCGCCACCGTCGGCCAGGTCGGCAACGCGGATCACTCGAACGTCGCCATCGGCAAGGCGGGCCGCTCGCGCTGGCTCGGACGCCGGCCGAAGGTGCGCGGTGTGGCGATGAACCCGGTCGACCATCCGCATGGCGGCGGCGAGGGCAAGTCGAAGGGAAATCACCCCCAGAGTCCCTGGGGGCAGCCGGCCAAGGGCTATCGCACGCGCCACAACAAGAGCACCGATCGATTCATCGTCAAGCGGCGCGGCTGAGAGGAGTATTCGTGGCACGGTCGATTAAAAAAGGGCCCTTCATCGACGGCCATCTGCTGAAGAAGGTAGATGCGCTGGTTTCGTCGGGCGAGAAGCGCATCATCCGGACCTGGTCGCGGCGCTCGACGATCACGCCTGAAATGGTCTCGCATACCTTCGCGGTCCACAACGGTCGCAAGTTCATTCCGGTCTACGTCTCCGAGAACATGGTCGGCCACAAGCTGGGCGAGTTCTCCCCGACGCGGACCTTCCACGGCCACTCCGGCGATCGCAAGGCCGAGGTGAAGGGCGGCAAGGGATAGCGCATGGAATCACGGGCCGTCAGTCGACATATGCGGATCTCCGCGCGCAAGGCGCGCTTGGTCGCGGACCTGGTCCGCGGCAAGCGGGTCGGCGTCGCCCTGGGTCTGCTCCAACACGTGCCGAAGAAAGCCGCGCTGACGCTCGCCAAGACGCTGAAGTCGGTGGTGGCGAACGCCGAGACGACGCAACGCGTCGACGTCGATCGCCTGTACATCAAGACCATCAAGGTCGACGAGGGCCCGACGGCCAAACGCTTCATGCCGCGGGCCCATGGCCGCGCCACCAAGATTCGCAAACGCACCGCGCACCTCACCGTCGTGGTCGACGAGGCGAAGAAGTAGGAGTCACGATGGGGCAGAAAGTACATCCGCGCGGGTTCCGGCTCGGGGTCATCGAGCACAGCGATTCGAAGTGGTTCGCGCGCCGCGACTACGCCGATCTGCTGCACGAAGACCTGCGCCTGCGCCGGTTCCTCAAGGAGCGGCTGTACCATGCCGGTATCTCCAAGGTGGAAATCGAGCGCGCCGCCAACAAGGCCAAGATCAACATCTACACCGCCCGCCCCGGTATCGTCATCGGCAAGAAGGGCGCCGAGATCGAGAAGCTGAAGAGCGAGCTCAGTGCCCTGACCAACAAGGAAACGTTCATCAACATCCACGAAGTGCGTCGCCCCGACCTCGACGCCCAGCTGGTGGCCGAGAACATCGCCCTGCAACTCGAACGCCGCGTCGCTTTCCGGCGCGCGATGAAAGAGGCCGTCAGCCGCGGTATGCGGATGGGCGCGCTCGGGATTCGCGTGCAATCGTCCGGCCGCCTGGGCGGCGCCGAGATCGCGCGCCGCGAGTGGTACCGCGAGGGCCGGGTGCCGCTGCACACGCTGCGCGCCGACATCGCCTACGGCCTGGCCGAGGCGAAGACGACCTACGGCGTGATCGGGGTCAAGGTGTGGGTGTTCCGCGGCGAGATTCTCACGCGACAAGAAGAGGAGCAGAAGGCCTCGATGGGGGTCTGATCGGGCTCGCCTGACAGGATTGCGCCATGCTTGCACCCAAGAAAGTAAAATATCGCAAACGGATGAAGGGCCGGCTGCGCGGGACCGCGTACCGCGGCTCGTCGCTCGCCTTCGGCGACTACGGCCTCCAGGCCACGACGCGCGGCTGGCTGTCGGCGCGCGAGCTGGAAGCCGCTCGCGTCGCGCTCACCCGGCACATCAAGCGCGGCGGCCGCGTCTGGATCCGCGTGTTCCCGGACAAGCAGCTGACCAAGAAGCCGGCCGAGACCCGCATGGGCAAAGGCAAGGGCGCGCCCGATCAGTGGGTCGCCGTGGTCAAGCCCGGACGCATCATCTTCGAGATGGAAGGCGTCACCGAGGTCATCGCGCAGGAAGCCATGCGGCTGGCGGCGCACAAGCTCTCGGTGCACACGCAGTTCTCGCGCCGGCAAGGAGCTCAACATGCGAGTTAGCGAGCTGCGCGACATGACCGATCAAGAGCTGGAGATCAAGGAGCAGGAGCTGAAGGAGACGGTGTTCCGCCTGCGCTTGCGGCGCGGCACCAATCAGCTCGACAATCCCGCGGCCCTGCTGCACGCGCGGCGCGACATCGCCCGCGTCAAGACGATTCAAACCGAGCGCGCGCGGGCGCCCCGGACGGGACAGGTGGGTTGATCATGGAGCGCGGCAAAACGAAAGTACGCGAAGGCGTCGTGGTGAGCGACAAGATGGATAAGACCGTCGTCGTCGCCGTCCGGCGCCTGGTGAAGCACGCGCGCTATGGGAAGTTCCTCAAGCGGCGCGCGAAGTACAAAGTGCACGACGAAGAGAACCGGTGCGCCGTCGGCGACCGCGTCCTGATCGCCGAGACCCGGCCGCTGAGCAAGGACAAGCGCTGGCGGGTGCGCACGATTCTGGAGAAGGCAGTCTGAGGAGGCTCGCCGGCGGGTTCGCTGGTGAGAGAGATCGACAATGGTACAAACGGAAACAGTGCTGGACGTGGCAGACAACTCCGGCGCACGCCGGGTGCTCTGCATCAAGGTGCTCGGCGGCTCGAAGCGCAAGTACGCGTCGCTCGGCGACGTGATTGTGGTGTCGGTGAAGGAAGCCAGCCCCAATTCCAAGGTGAAGAAGGGCGACGTCATGAAGGCGGTGATCGTCCGCACGGCCAAGGAGGTCGGGCGGGCCGATGGGTCGTACATCAGGTTCGACACCAACTCCGCCGTGCTGATCGACAACCAACGCGAGCCGGTGGGCACGCGTATCTTCGGACCTGTGGCGCGCGAGCTGCGGGCCAAGCAGTTCATGAAGATCTTGTCCCTGGCGCCCGAAGTACTGTGAGCGGAGACGACGATGCGGGCGCGAATCAAGAAGGACGATACGGTGATGGTGATCACCGGACGCGAGCGCGGCAAGACCGGCAAGGTCCTGCGCGTGCTGCCGGAGGAGAAGCGGCTGCTCATCGAGCGGCTCAACCTCGTCAAGCGGCACACGAAAGCCCGCGGGCCGCAAAGCCCGCAGGGGATCGTGGAGAAGGAAGCGCCGGTGCACCAATCGAACGTGATGATCATGTGCGATCGCTGCAATGCGCCGGTGCGCATGGGCAAGAAGATGCTCGAGGACGGCCGCAACGTGCGTGTCTGTCGTCGCTGCGGCGATCAGCTGGACCGGTGATGTCATGACCCGCATGCAAGAGCGCTATCAGCGCGAGGTGATGCCCCAGCTCGTCAAGGAGATGGGGTACAAGAACGTCAGCCAGGTGCCGCGTTTGGAGAAGGTCGTGCTGAACATGGGCCTCGGCGAGGCGATTCAGAACGCCAAGGTCATGGACGCCGCCGTCCTCGAGCTCACCGCGATCTCGGGGCAGAAGCCGGTCGTGACCAAGGCGCGCAAGGCCATCGCGAACTTCAAGCTGCGCGAAGGCATGTCGATCGGCTGCATGGTCACGCTGCGCGGACCCCGCATGTACGAGTTCCTCGACCGCCTGCTCAATCTGGCCCTCCCGCGCGTGCGCGACTTTCGCGGCGTGTCGGATCGCTCGTTCGACGGGCGCGGGAACTACTCGCTCGGCGTGCGCGAGCAGATCATCTTTCCGGAAATCGACCTCGATAAGATCGACAAGGTGCGCGGGCTCACCATCTCGATCATCACCACTGCCAGGACCGATGCGGAGGGCAAGGCGCTGCTGAAAGCGCTCGGTATGCCCTTCCGCGCATGAGCTTTAGGAGGAACGTGTGGCCAAGACCTGTCTTCGCGTGAAGTCGCAGCGACCGCAGAAATTCAAGGTGCGGCAGTACAACCGCTGCCCCTTGTGCGGGCGGCCGCGCGCGTTCTACCGGCGCTTCCGCATGTGCCGTCTGTGCCTGCGCGACCTGGCCCGCAAGGGCCAGATCCCCGGCATGACGAAGGCGAGCTGGTGAGGACCCCGTTATGTCGATGACCGATCCGATTGCCGATTTGTTGACCCGCGTGCGCAACGGTGCCCAGGCGCGCAAGGACTATGTCGACTGCCCCTGGTCGGTGATCAAGGAACACGTCGTGCGCGTGCTGATCGCCGAGGGCTTTCTGCGCGAGTCCAGCCTGATCGAGACCGAGGGCAAGAAGGACCTGCGCATCTGGCTGCGCTACGATGCCGGCCAGCGGTCGGTGATCACGGGCATCAAGCGCATCAGCCGGCCGAGCCTGCGCGTGTACGTCGGAGCCAAGGAGATGCCGTCGGTGCGCCGCGGCATGGGCATCAACGTCTTGTCGACCCCGCTCGGCATCCTGGTCGACCGCGAAGCGGTGCGCCGCAATGTTGGCGGCGAGCTGCTCTGCTCGGTGTGGTAGGCAAACTATGTCCCGCGTTGGAAGACTTCCCATCCCAGTTCCCAGTAGCGTGAAGGTGCGCCAGGACGGCGACGTCCTGCACATCGAAGGGCCGAAGGGCCGCGCCCAGCACGCGATCCCGCCGCGCATCGCCGTGAAGCTGGCCGATGGCCAGCTCACCGTGACCCGCGAAGGCGACGACAACGCGGTCCGCTCGCTGCACGGCCTGACGCGCAACCTGCTGGCGAACACCGTCGTCGGGCTCACCACGGGCTTCACCCAGGCACTCGAGATCGTCGGCGTCGGCTATCGCGCCGAGGTCAAGGGGGCGGCCGTCCAGCTCAGTCTCGGCTACTCCCATCCGATTCTCTATCAGTTGCCCGAGGGCGTACAGGCCAAGGTGGACAAGCAGACGTTGCTGACCCTCGAGGGCAACAACCGGCAAGTGCTGGGCGAGGTCGCCGCGCAGATTCGCGCCCTGCGTCCGCCCGAGCCCTACAAGGGCAAGGGCATCAAGTACGCGAACGAGCACATTCGCCGCAAGGCCGGCAAAGCCGCCGGGGCCGGCGGAAGGTAGGAAAACATGGCGACGGCAATCAAGACGATCGCGCGGCAGCGCCGGCAAACGCGGGTGCGGCGGCGGGTGCAAGGCACCGATCAGCGCCCGCGGCTGTCGGTGTACCGCTCGAACCGGCATATCTACGCACAGGTCATCTCCGACGAGACTGGCCGCACGCTGGCCGCGGCTTCGACGATGAAGCTGGAAGGGACGCCGACCGGCAATCGCGCCGCGGCCCGGCGCATCGGCGAGCTCATCGCTCAGCTTTGCCAAGAGCGCAACATCCGCGAGGTCGTGTTCGATCGCAACGGCTTCTTGTTTCACGGTCGCGTGAAAGAAGTCGCCGAAGGCGCACGCGCCGCCGGACTGAAGTGTTGAGGAGACGCGTATGGCGCTAGGGCGTGGTCGAGAGCGAATCGAAATTCAAGGCGTGGAGTTCAAGGAGAAGGTGGTCCACATCAACCGCGTCGCCAAGGTGGTGAAGGGCGGCCGGCGCTTCAGCTTTGGCGCGCTGGTGGTGGTGGGCGACTTCAATGGCCGCGTCGGGTACGGTCTGGGCAAGGCGAAGGAAGTGCCGGAGGCAATTCGCAAGGCCATCGAGGCGGCGAAGAAGGCGTTGGTGAAGGTGCCGATCGTGAACGGCAGCATTCCGTTCGAGGTCAAGGGTCGCTACGGCGCCGGGCACGTCATGCTGCGTCCGGCGACCGAAGGCACCGGCGTCATCGCCGGCGGCGGCGTGCGCGCGGTGGTCGAGTTGGCCGGGGTGCGCGACGTGTTGACCAAATGCCTCGGATCGAACAACCCGCACAACATGGTGAAGGCCACGGTCGCGGCGCTGCAGCAGCTGCAGACGCCGGAAGACGTGGCGGCGCGACGCGGCAAGACGGTCGAAGAGCTGACGGCGTGAGGAGCACATGGGCGAACCGAGCACAGTGAAGGTGACGCTGGTGGCGAGCCCGATCGGGCAAACGCAGCGCCAGCGCCAGAATCTGCGCGGCCTCGGCCTGACGCGGGTGGGGAAGACCGTCGTGGTGCGCAACGATCCGCCAACCCGCGGGATGATCGGCAAGGTAGCGCACCTGGTGCGCGTGGAGTCGTAACGTGATTGATCTCAGCAACCTTTCGCCGTCCAAGGGCGCGACCAAGAACCGCAAGCGCATCGGCCGCGGGCCCGGCTCGGGCACCGGCAAGACGGCCGGCAAGGGCCACAAGGGCCGTGCGGCGCGTTCGGGCGGTAATACGCCGCCGGGCTACGAAGGCGGCCAGATGCCCCTGCAGCGGCGCTTGCCGAAGCGCGGCTTTCGCAGCCAGTCCCATCGCACGTTCGCGGTCGTCAACTTGAAGCAGCTCATGGCGCGCTTCGCCGGCCAGAGCATGGTCGATCCGGCCGCGCTGCTGGCGGCGGGCCTGGTGCGCAAGGGCGTGCCGGTCAAGATTCTCGCCGAAGGTGAGCTGACGCAGGCATTCACCGTCAAGGCGCATGCTTTCAGTGGTGCCGCCCGCCAGCGCATCGAAGCGGCCGGGGGCCAGGTCGAGGTCATCACCGGTGCTTGAAGGGTTCCAGAACGCCGGGCGCATTCCGGAGTTGCGCCGCCGGTTGCTGTTCAGCTTCGCCATGCTCGCGGTGTACCGCGTCGGCGTGGCGATTCCGACGCCGGGGATCGACGGCAAGGCGCTGGCCGAGTTCTTCGAGCAGGTGCGCAACTCCGTCCTCGGCTTCGTCAACCTCATGTCGGGCGGGGCGCTGGAGCAGTTCTCGATCTTTGCCCTCGGCATCATGCCGTACATCAGCGCCTCGATCATCCTGCAGTTGATGACCGTGGTGGTGCCGCACCTCGAGCGCCTCTCGAAAGAGGGCGAAGCGGGCCGGCGCAAGATCACCCAGTACACGCGCTACGGCACCGTGTTGCTGTCGATCATCCAGAGCCTGTTCATCAGCATCGGGTTGGAGAAGATCTCCGCCCCCGGTGGCGCGCAGGTCGTGCTCGATCCGGGCTGGGCGTTTCGCATCATGACCATCATCACCCTCAGCTCCGGCACCGCGTTCATCATGTGGCTGGGCGAGCAGATCTCCGAGCGCGGCATCGGCAACGGCATCTCGCTGATCATCTTCGCCGGCATCGTCGCCGCCCTCCCGTCGGCGGCGGTGACCACCGCGCAGTTCGTGCGCGAAGGCGCGCTGAGCCCGCTGTTGCTGCTGGTGCTGGTCGTGTTCATGGTGGCCACCATCGCGCTGATCATCTTCGTCGAGCGCGGCCAACGCCGCATCCCGGTGCAGTACGCGAAGCGCGTCGTCGGCCGGCGCATGTACGGCGGGCAGAGCTCGCATTTGCCGCTCAAGATCAACACCGCCGGCGTCATTCCGCCGATCTTTGCCTCCTCGCTGCTCGTCTTTCCGGCCACCATCGCCAGCTTCGTCGAGCATCCCTGGGCGGAGGCCGCCGCCAGCTACCTGGCGCCGGGGGCGGCCGTGTACAACCTGGTGTACGTCGGGTTGATCATCTTCTTCTGCTATTTCTATACGGCAGTGACGTTCAATACCGGCGACGTGGCCGAGAACATGAAGAAGTTCGGCGGGTTCATTCCCGGTATCCGCCCGGGGCAGCGCACAGCGGAGTTCATCGACCGGGTGTTGGTGCGCATCACGCTGGTCGGCGCCCTGTACGTGTCGCTGGTCTGCGTGCTGCCGACGATCCTGATCGCCCGCTTCAACGTCCCCTTCTTCTTCGGCGGCACGGCGCTGTTGATCGTGGTCGGTGTGGCGCTCGACACGGTGGCGCAGATCGAAACGCACATGTTGACGCGCAGCTACCAGGGATTCATGCGCAAGGGCCGCTTGCGCGGACGGCGCGGGTAGGAAGCGGGTGCGGACACGGCTGAGAGGACGGCAATGGCGTTGGTGTACGGGCATCGCGGCGGGCCCGATGCGACACGCGCCGGGCCTGGTCGCGCAATGAGGAACGGGAAGCGCCGCTGAGCGCCCGGCACCCATTTCGCGATGCGGGTTATTCTGCTAGGGCCCCCGGGCGCCGGAAAGGGCACCCAGGCGAAGTTGATCAAAGAACGCTTGAGAATCCCGCATGTCTCGACCGGCGACTTGCTGCGCAAGGCAGTCGTGAGTGGAACCGAGCTGGGTGGCGTGGCGAAGCGGTATATGGACCGCGGAGAATTGGTACCGGACGATCTTGTGATTGGCATCATCGAACATCGAGTGCGACAGGACGACTGCGCGAGCGGCTTTTTGCTCGACGGGTTTCCGCGCAATGTCGCCCAGGCCGAGGTGTTGGCCGACATGCTGGGCCGCCAGAGCCTGGGGGTCGACCACGTCTGGTACCTGCGCGTGCCGCGCGAGGAGCTGGTGCTGCGTCTGGCCGGCCGGCGCACCTGCGGCGAGTGCGGCGCGATGTACCACCTGGCGTTCGATCCGCCGGCCCAGCCGGGGGTGTGCGGGCGCTGTGGCGGGGCGCTGGTCCAGCGCGAGGACGATCGGGAAGAGACGGTCCGCGCCCGCCTCGAGGTCTACGAGCGCGCCACGGCGCCGCTCTGCGTGTACTACCGCGACCGCGGTCGGTTGCGCGAGATCGACGGCGTCGGCGAGGTCCAGCAGGTGCTGAGCCGCATCATGGCCTCGGTGGATGGCCGGGCCGCTTGAGCGCTGGATGCGTCGGGCGGCCGTGAAGGAGTGAACCGTGAAGGTCAGAGCGTCGGTCAAGAAGTTGTGTAAGAACTGTAAGGTCATTCGACGAGAAGGCGTGCTGCGCGTGGTGTGTGAGAATCCTCGCCACAAGCAGCGCCAGGGCTAGGAACGGGAGCTGAGCTATGGCGCGTATCGCCGGAGTAGATTTGCCACGCAACAAACGCGTGGAAGTGGCGCTGACGTACCTGTACGGCATCGGTCGCTCGCTGGCCAAGGAGATCCTTGAGAAGGCCAAAGTCGATCACAACAAGAAAAGCGACGAGCTGAACGACGATGAAGTCGTGAAGATTCGCCAGGTGCTCGACGGCTACAAGGTCGAGGGCGATCTGCGCCGCGAGGTGGCGATCAACATCAAGCGCCACATGGACCTCGGCACCTATCGGGGCTTGCGCCATCGGCGCAACCTGCCGGTGCACGGCCAGCGCACGCACAGCAACGCCCGCACCCGCAAGGGCCCGCGGCGGGCGATCGCCGGCAAGAAGCCCGCGCCCTCCAAGGGTTGAGCGGCTGAGGAGTAATCATGGCGAAGAAGGAAGGCGCGGCGCCGAAGCCGACGGAGAAGGCCCCCAAGCGCAAGAAGGCGAAGCGCATCGTCAGCGAGGGCGTCGTGCACATCCACTCGACGTTCAACAACACCCTGGTGACGATCACCGACCAGGTCGGCAATGTCGTCGCCTGGTCGAGCGCTGGCTCGGTCGGCTTCAAGGGATCGCGCAAGGGCACGCCGTTCGCCGCCCAGATGGCGGCCGATGCTGCGGCGAAGAAGGCGATGGACTCGGGCGTGCGCACGGTGCAGGTGCACGTCAAGGGCCCCGGCTCCGGTCGTGAGTCGGCCCTGCGGTCGCTGCAAAGCGCCGGGTTTGCCATCACGGTGATCCGCGACGTGACGCCGATCCCACACAACGGCTGCCGCGCTCCCAAGCGGCGGCGCGTCTAAGTGCGCAGCGTTTTCAAGGAGGTATAGTCCATTGGCGCGTTACACTGATTCAGTATGCCGGCTCTGCCGCCGCGAGGGGTTGAAGCTGTTCCTCAAGGGCGAGCGGTGCTACACGGACAAGTGCGCGATCGAGCGCCGCAACTACCCGCCCGGTGTGCACGGGCAGGGGCGCCCGAAGTTCTCCGAGTATGCCGTCCAGCTGCGCGAGAAGCAGAAGGTGAAGCGGATCTACGGCCTGCTCGAGGGCCAGTTCCGCCGTTACTTCGAGATGGCCGAACGCTCGCGGGGCATCACTGGTGAGACGCTGCTGCAGCTCCTCGAACGCCGGCTCGACAATATGGTCTATCGCATGGGCTTCTCGACCTCGCGTTCCGAAGGGCGGCAGCTCGTGCGGCACGCCCACTTCTCCGTCAACGGGCGCAAAGTGGACATCCCCTCGATCCTGCTCAAGCCGGGCGACGTGGTCGCCGTGCGCGAGCGGAGCCGCGAGGTCGTCCGCATTCAAGAGGCCCTGGCGCAGGCCGAGCACCGCGGCACGCCCGACTGGCTCGAGGTCAACCGCGAAGGTCTGTCGGGCCGCGTCAAGGCGCTGCCGGCCCGCGCCGAGTTGACGATGCCAATCAACGAGAAGCTCATCATCGAGCTGTACTCCAAGTGACCGCGCGCGACGTGGAGGGTTTTTAATGCAGCCACACCGCAACTGGCGTGAACTGATCAAGCCGCAGAGCTTGGAAGTCGAAGACAAGAACCTGACGGCCGACTACGGCAAGTTCGTCGCCGAGCCGTTCGAACGCGGCTACGGCACGACCGTCGGCAACGCGCTGCGGCGCGTGCTGCTGTCGTCGCTGCAGGGCGCGGCCGTGACCGCCGTGAAGATCGAAGGCGTGTTGCACGAGTTCGCCACACTGCCCGGCGTGCGCGAGGACGTCACCGATATCGTGCTCAACCTCAAGGAAGTGCGCCTCAAGCTGCACGACGGTCTCGAGGCGCACGCGCGCATCCAGAGCAAGGGCGAAGGCGTCATCCGCGCCGGCGACATCAAGGCGGGACCGAACGTCGAGGTGTTGAACCCGGAGCACCATATCGCCAGCCTGTCCAAGGAGGGCTCGGTCGACATCGAGCTGACGATCAAGATCGGCCGCGGCTACGTCTCGGCCGATCGCAACAAGGACGAATCCGCTCCGGTGGGCACGATTCCGATCGACGCCATCTTTTCGCCCATCCGCAAGGTGAACTACACCGTCACCAACGCCCGCGTCGGGCAGCGTACCGACTACGACAAGCTGACCATCGAGGTGTGGACCGACGGCAGCATCCGTCCCGACGACGCGATCGCCTATGCCGCCCGCATCATGCAGGACCAGGTCAGCATCTTCATCAACTTCGAAGACACCGCCGAGGCGGCGGAGCTGGCCGAGGAGTCGCAACCGACGCTCAACGAGCACCTGTTCCGGCCGGTGGCCGAGCTGGAGCTGTCGGTGCGCTCGGCGAACTGCCTGCAGAATGCCGACATCAAGTTCATCGGCGAGCTGGTGCAGCGCTCGGAAGCCGAGATGCTGAAGACCAAGAACTTCGGCCGCAAATCGCTGAATGAGATCAAGGAAATCCTGCGCGAGATGGGCCTCGACTTCGGTATGCGCATCGAGAACTTCCCCAACCGCGAAGAGCTCGATCGGCGGTTGGCGCGCGAGAAGGAAAGCGCCTAGCCGCGCCAGGGCTCGCACCTGGCCGGCGGTGAGAGACGAGGGAGACCATGCGACATCTGAACAGCGGAAGAAAGCTCAACCGGGACAGCGCCCACCGCAGCGCGATGTTCCGCAACATGGTCACGTCACTCTTGTTGCACGAGCAGCTCCACACCACCGACGCCAAGGCCAAGGAACTGCGCCGGTTCGCCGAGCGCATGATCACGCTCGGCAAGCGCGGTACCCTGCACGCCCGGCGGCAGGCGCTGGCCTTCGTGCGCAGCCGTCGCGTCGTCAGCAAGCTGTTTACCGACATCGCCCCGCGCTTCAGCACCCGCGCGGGCGGCTATACCCGCATCA
>CAYVUV010000188.1:0-28736 GCA_964455095.1 uncultured Binatia bacterium (SeqCode) | reverse complement strand
GACGCGCGGCTGCAGGAAGCCGCGAAAGAACGCCTCCTCGACCGTCATCGCCACGGCGATGATGATCAGCTTGCGCCACAACGGCAGCGAGCCGAGCCATAGCATGAGCGGCGGCACGGTGTCCGAGTCGGGCGCCGCGCCCAGGCCGCTGATGACGCTGGCGACGACGGCGGTGGTGATGATGGTCACCACCCAACCCATGCCGCCGACCCACAGGCCGCGCTCGAAGTCGGCGGGATGGATCTGGTCGAGCAGGAGGAAGCGCGCCAGCGGTTGTTGATCGCCGCGCAGGCGCCACCAGGCGAACAGAAAGAGGACGAGGATCGCGTGCCCGATGAACAGTGACGGGAACCAGATCGCGGCGGGGTCGACGTCGGCGGCATCACCGCCCGAGACCGTCGGATAGAACACCGCGACGGCGAGCACGGCGAACAGCAGCGCGGCGGCCGCGGCGCGCCGGCGCTTGTCGGGGAGCTCCTCGGCGAGAAAGCGCAGCCGCCCGGTCGCGCTCAGCAGGCCCAGGCAGGCGAGGGCCAGGAGCGCGGCGAGCTGGGGGGTGAGCACTAGGTACACCAGTTCATAAGCTCAGCAACGATACGGCGCTCGTCTCCTCTCCCGGATGGGAGAGGATTAAGGTGAGGAGGATTCAATCGCGCCGAAGGCCACCGATGAGATTCTCGCCTTGAACTGAAGACCGAGGCTTTGGGGCGGCTTCGCCGATCATTCGTATCCCCCTCATCCTGTCCTTCTCCCATCCGGGAGAAGGAACCCTCGTGCGATACGTCACTGGAATTTCGAAACGCAGTGCCAAGGCGCGCAAGGACGGGGATCTGGGCCGGTCAGCGGGTGAGGATGTGGATCGTGCAGGCCGAACCGAGACCGATGACGTGCGCCATGCCGACCTTGGCGCCCGCGACCTGGCGCGGGCCGGCTTCGCCGCGCAGGTGCGTGACCACCTCGTAGATGTTGGCGACACCGGTGGCGCCGAGCGGGTGGCCCTTCGACAGCAGCCCGCCGCTGACATTGACCGGCGTTCGGCCGCCGTGCTCGAACCACCCCGCGTCGACGGCGCGTCCGGCCTCGCCTTCCTTGCACAGGCCGAGGTTCTCGTAGTGCAACAGCTCGGCGGTGGCGAAGCAGTCGTGCAGCTCGACGAGATCGAGGTCGTCGGGGCCGACGCCGGCGCGGTCGTAGGCTTCCTTGGCGGCGTTGCGGGTCAGCGTGCTGACGTCGGGCATGGTCAGATCGCGCGGCGTCCACGGATCGGAGGTGAGCACCGAGCAGGCGACCCTCACCGGCTGCTTGTCGTACTTCTTCAGCATCTCCTCGGAGCCGACGATGGCCGCCGCGGCGCCGTCACCGGTCGGGCAGCACATGTAGAGCGTGTTCGGGTAGGCGATCATGCGCGCCTGCATGACGTCCTCGAGGCTGACCTCGTTCTGGTACTGCGAGAGCGGGTTCTTGGTCGAGTGCTTGTGGTTCTTCACCGACACCTTGGCGAAGTGCTCGGCGGTGGTGCCGTACTGGCGCATGTGCTCGACGCCGGCCTGGCCGAAGACGGCCGGCATCAGCCCGCTGCCGAGAATGCCTTCGACGCTCTCGCCGCGGCCGCCGCCGCCGAGCAGCCCGGCCTTGCCCATCTGCTCCGAGCCGATGGCCATGGCGATCTCGTACTCGCCGGAGCCGACGGCGAAGTAGGCGTCGCGGAATGCGGTCGAGCCCGTGGCGCAGGCGTTGGAGACGTTGGTGACCGGGATGCCGGTCTGGCCGATCTGCTGCATGATGCGCTGGCCGATCATGTTGCTCGCCTGCAGCAGGTTGCCCGAGGCGAGCAGCTGGATGTCCTGAATGGTCATGCCGGCATCGCGCAGCGCCAGCAGGGCCGCCTCGGCCGCCAGCTCGTGCACGTCCTTGTGCGGGAAGCGGCCGAACTTGATCATCCCGACTCCGAGTACGAATACGTCGCGCATGGCTCTCTCCTGAATGGCTGGTCGATGGCTCAGATCACGCCGGGCGAAAGAAGAAGGCGATGACGTCCTTGCCCTCTTTGTCGGTGCGCACCTTCTTGGTGACCATGCGCACCGGCATGCCGAAGGTGAGCTTGGCCGGGTCGGGCTCGACGTCGATCAGGGTGCAGCGCACCGAGATCTTGTCGGGTAGATCCACAATGGCCGCGACGTACGGGGTCGGGATGCCGGGCGCCGACTGGTGGACGATCGAGTACACCCACAGCTCGCCGCGGTCGCTGAGCGCGATGTCTTCGAAGTCGCCCTCGGTGCCGCACTTGGCGCAGGCGACGCGCCCGCTCTTGATGTACGTCGCCTCGCATCGACGGCAGCGCAGGCCCATGAGATACGGCTTGTCGCCCAGATGCAGAAACGGCACGATCGGCCGCTGCACGGGCTGCTGACTGGTCTCGGCTGCATCCGCCATCCGTGATCCCTCGCTTCGCAAGTGGTGGTGTGTCGATCCGGGAGCGCGGACTGTTCCACGCGTCCGCCAAACGGTCAAGGCAGCGGCGCCTTTCAGGTGTCGGCAAACAGCCCGAGCGCCAGGTGGAGAGCGAACCCGAGCGCGCTCAGCGCCAGGGCCCGGCGCGTGCTAACGCCGAGCGCGGCGCGCATGGCGACGACGGTTGCGGCGAAGAGCCACAGCCCGACCGCCAGGCGCAACCACGCGCTCCACGGCTCGCCGGCGGCGGCTGGAATCAGGCTGAGCAGCTCCGGGGCCTGGGCGTAGCCGAGACAGCGCAGCAGGCGCTTGAACTCGACCGGCACGCCGGCGAAGAGCTTGGCGACGCCGAACTGGATGGCCGCGAACAGCAGCCAGCGCACGATCGCGAACAGCATGATGAAGATCGGGCCCCAGGTCGCCAATCCCTCGTCGATGAAGACCTGCATCAGCCCCGTCGAGCCGAGCAGGTGCGGCAGCACGGCGGCCAGGCAGACGACGGCGATGGCGGGGCGCGTGGCGGACGCGTCGGCCGCGACGCCCTCGTAGAGGTCGCGGCGCAGGAGCACGGCGTTGACGAGCTGCGTGAGGAACGGTCCGCGCGGCGAGGCGATGCGAAGGGTCGACAAGCTCATGGTGTGGGCGACGCGGTGGCGGTGCGGTGCAGGCGGTAGACGACGCCGTCGGCGTCGGCGTACGCGCGCTCGGCGAGCGGGTCGGTGTCCATGGCGCGGATGAACGCCTCGTCGCGGCGATCGGCCACGGCCACTACGGCTCCGAAATCATCCTGTATCACGCGCGCGGGCTCCGGCAGCTCGCCATCGCGCAGCTGCCGCCATCGTCGATAGCGCGCCGCGTCGCGCCGCGCCAGGTAGGAGGGGTCGAGGCCGATGACGTAGCGATTGGCCGGGTTGTGGAAGAAGAGCAGGGCGAAATCGTCCCAGCTGGCGTTGAACACCATCGCCCCGGGCGGCGTGTTGGCGGCGATCCACGCCGACGCGACCTGATAGCGGCTCGCCGGAGGCCGGCCGCGCAGTTGCCACACGGCAACTCCGCTGCTGGCGACGAGGCCGACGACGAGCGCCGCGGCCACGGCGCGCCGCCAGCGCAGGTCGAGGTGGCGCAGCAACTCGTCGACGGGTTCGTGCACTGACATCGCCACGGCGATCGCCGCCATGGGCGCGAAGTACTCGACGAAGCGTGCCGCCTGCCACAACAGGACGGCGAAGAAGACAGCGGTGAGAATGGCCATCAGGCGCGCCGCGTCGAGGCCGGCGCGGCGCCGGTAGAGCACGGCGCCGAGGGCGGTGAGCAACGCCGCCAGGCCGCCCCAGCCGATCCACTCGGCGAGTGCGAGGCGGTCCCATTCGACGCCCAGCGCGACACCGGCGCTGGGGCTGATGCGCTCGAGCAGATGATGGGTGATGAAACGCAGGTCGTTGGGAAAGTACGGATTGACGAGCAGCCCGAGCCCGATGCCGCCGGCGGCGAACGCGAGCGGCCGCCACGCCTGCGGCTCGCGCTCGAGTGCCCAGCGCGCCGCCGCGGCACAGGCGGCGACGGCGAGCAGGGCGGGGAACGCGTCGTACGACCAGGTGAACAGCCACGCCAGCGGCAGCAGCCAGACGTCGCGCCGGGCAATCGCGAGCGCCAGGCCGGCGACGAGAAACACGACCGCCCAGCTCTGCGCACGCGGCATCTCCATGCGGTAGAGAAACCCCGGCGCCGCGGCGAGCAGGGCGACCATCCACCACTCGGCGCGGCGCACCCGGCGCCAGAGCAGGAACGCGTAGGCGCTCAGCAACGCGGCGGCGGCGCCGAGGGCGGCGGCGAGCTTGGCGCCGGCGACCAGGTCGCCGCGCGCGAACGGCGCCAGCCAGAGGTGAAACAGCATGTGGTGGTCGAAGTAGTGTTCGGGGGCCAGGATGGTCAGCGGCAGCCACGGGAAGGCGGGGGGAAAGCCGCGCCAGCCGCCGGCAGCGAGGATGGCGCTGTAGCGGATGTGAAAGTACCCGTCGAGGGAGCCGAGGGACGGGGCGCTGTACTGCAGCAGGAAGGCATAGGCCAGCAGACCGGCGGCGAACAGGCAGCGGATGACGACGGGAGATCCTTCGTCGAGACGGCGGTTGCGGGCCACGGCGCCATTTATCGTCGCGCCGTCGCCGGCGGCAACCCCCTCGGATGGTGGCTCGAGGCTTTGCACATACTGTTCTTGGACCCCGAAGGGGTCCCATTCGCTAGCCCAGGGCAACGCCCTGGGTTGAGACGAAATAAGCATTCGAAAGCCCTGAAAGGGCGCAATTCGGCGCGCGTTCCGCCCCTTCAGGGCTATTCGCCATAACGGTCAAGGTACCCAGGGCGTTTGCCCTGGGCTGATGGCTTCGACCCCTTCGGGGTCAACGGAGTCGCTATTGTCGACTTTGTTTGTGCCGGTGAGCGAGTAGCCCGCGGCCGAGGGGCGAGATATGTCGGACGCGGAATGCGGCGCGGGCGAGGGATGATGCAGACAGTCAAACTGTCGCGACTGCGTGGCTGGGCCGTGGGCCTGGCGCTGGCCATTGTTGCGCTCGGAGCCGGCTGCGAGCGGACGACGCGCTACGTCGGGGTCGGCGATCTGACGGCGATCGACGACGGATTCCAGCACGCCACACTGCACCACGACGAGATCGCCGGCTTGATGGGGCCGGCGACGACGCAGTTCGCCGTGCGCGCGCCGGAGGCGCTGGGCAACGTCGAAGCCGGACTGCGCGTGCGTTTCGAGCTCGAGCGCGACGGCGACCAGGTGGTCATCGCGAAGCTGGCGCCGATCGCCGCCGGCAATCCGGGCATCCACGACCATACCCCGCACCACGGCGGCGTTGTCGCCATGGCCGGCATGATCCACCTCGAGGCGCGCGCCGAGGCCGACGGCCGCCTGCAGCTGTACCTGACCGACGTGTGGCGGCGGCCGCTGTCGCTGGCGGACGCGAAAGGGTCCGTCACGCTCCATCTGGCCGACGGCCGGCGCACGCTGCCGCTCGCCAGCACGGGCGACGCCTTCGAAGCGATCGGGCCGCGCCTCGAGCGGGCCGACGTCAACGCGCGCTTCGAGCTCGTGCGCGCTGGGCAGCCGGTCGAGATGAGCTTTCTCCTGCCGATCAGCAGTCGCGACGGCGGCGCCGCCGGCGTGCCGGCTGAAGGCTGCGCACCGGTTGCGGCAGTCGGCGGCGGACGTGCGCCGCGCTGCGCCATTGCGCTGCCGCGCCCGGCCACCGCCCTGGCGATCGCTCCCGACGCGCGGATGGTGCTGCTCGCCGTGGCAGACCTTGGACTCACTGCATGGCGCCTGCCGTCGGGTTCGTTCCTGCGCGGCTTCGCGCCGGTGCCGCCGGTGGCGATGGTCGTCGAGGAACCCGCCCACGCCGAGGCGGCCAACGCCGTCGTAGTGCGCCCCGACGGGCGCGAGGCCGTGCTGGCGCTGGAGGGCCGTTTGATCCGGTACGACGTGTCGAGCGGGCAGGTGGTGAGGGCCCTCAACGGTCCCGCCGGCGTCGTGCGATCGGTTGCGTATTCGCCGGACGGATCGCAGCTGCTGGTCACCTCGTTCTATAACGCCGCCGCGCACCTGTTCGATGCCGAGACGGGCGCGGCGCTGCGCGCGTTTCCGGTCGAGCGCGAAGGCGCGGCGGTGGCGTTTGCGCCCGGCGGGCGTTTGGTCGCGGTCGGCAGCGAGGCGGGTCCGATCGCACTCGTCGATCCCGCCTCCGGCGCGCAGCTGCGACTACTCGATGCTGCAGCGCCACCGGCCCGCGCGCTGACCTTCGTCGGTGCGCGCATCCTGGCCGGTGGCGACGATGGAATCGTTCGCGTCTTTGACAGCACCACCGGCGCGTTGACGGGGCAGGGGCCCGCCGGCCCGCCGATCCATCAGCTCGCGGTCGGTCCGCACGGCCGCCTGGTGGCGAGCGCCGGCCTCGGCGGCGTCATCCGCTTGCACGACATCGCCAGCGGCGCCCTAATCGACTCCCTGACCTGGCACACGGCGCAGGTGCACGGCCTGGCCTGGGCCGGCGGAGCCCTGGTCTCCGCGGATGCCGACGGGCGCGTCGCCTTCTGGGACCTCGACGACTAGTCGTGCCCCGACCGAAAGAGAACCGCGGATGGACACGGATGGACGCGGATACGGGTAGGTCCCATCCGTGTGCATGCGTGTTCATCCGTGGTTCGTATTTTGGTCTACTCGGTCGCGATGCGCTGTCGCGCTTCGTCGTACTGCAGGATCTCACCGCCCCCGGCGCTGGTCACCGCGTTCTGGGCGGCGGCGAAATCGGCGAACGCCGCCCAACCGTAGCCGTGCGGCGACTTGGATTGTGGCGTGCGGGCGAACCAAACCTCTGCCGCAGGCAGCCAGCGCTCGCTGTCGTGGTCGCGAAAGTACACAGCCTTTGGAGGCGACGCCTCGCGCCGCAAAGCGCGGATCAGGCATCCCGGATCGTCGAAGAAGCGCGGCGCCTCGTCGCCGACCTGGTACTGCGCGGCGAAGCGCGGCTCGTGGATGACCGACTGGCACTCGGCGCAGGCCGCCTGGCCGCTCGGCAGCGGAGCGGGCTGCGGCGTGTCGCGCTGACACCCGCTGGTCAGTGTGCCAATCAGAACGGCGACAACGGCTATCGAACGAAGGCGCATGGGCGGTGTCTTACTACAGGCGGCAAGCCGGTAGAACGGCGGCGGCTGTCTTTACTCGGCGGCGAGGCTCGTTTATGGCGAGGGCTTCGAGTCGGAGTCGAGGGAGGTTGCATGAGCGACGAGCTGTTCGAGAGCCATATCGAGGGACTGAAGCTGGCGTTTCGGGGCAAGGTGCGCGACGTCTACGATCTCGGCGACGCGCTGTTGATCGTCACCACGGACCGGCTGTCGGCGTTCGACGTGGTGTTGCCGACGCCGATTCCGGACAAGGGGCGGGTGCTGAACGAGCTGTCGCGTTTCTGGTTTGCGCGCACGGGGCATCTGGTGCGCAACCAGTTGCTCGATCGGCGGCTCGAGGACGTCGTCCCGGCGGCGTGGGTCGAGCGCCTGCGGCCTCGCAGCGTGATCGTGTCGAAGGCGAAAGCCCTGCCGGTCGAGGCGGTCGTGCGCGGCTACCTCGTCGGCTCGGGCTGGGAGGAGTACAAGCGCAGCGGTTCGGTGTGCGGCATCGCGCTGCCCGCCGGTCTGCGCCAGGCCGACAAGCTGCCGGAGCCGATCTTCACGCCGTCGACCAAGGCCCCGATCGGCGAGCACGATCAGAACATCTCGTTCGCGCAGGCCGAGACGCTGCTCGGCGCCGACGCCGCGCGCCGCGTGCGCGAGCTCAGCCTCGCCATCTATCAGTTCGGCGCCGCGCATGCGGAGCAGCGCGGCATCATCATCGCCGACACCAAGTTCGAGTTCGGGTACCTCGACGGCGAGCTGATTCTGATCGACGAGGTGCTGACGCCGGACTCGTCGCGCTTCTGGCCGGAGTCAGAGTATCGCCCCGGCACCTCGCCGCCGAGCTTCGACAAGCAGTACGTGCGCGACTATCTCCTCGCGCTCGGCTGGAACAAAGAGCCGCCGGCGCCAGTGCTGCCGGAGGATGTCGTGCGCAAGACGTCGGAGAAGTACCGCGAAGCGCTCGAGTGGTTGACGCGTTGAGGCGAGCTCGCAGGAGTCAGACCTTAAGCCACAGAGAACACAGAGGACACAGAGACAAGAAGAGGAAAACCCGGCGGGAGATTTCAGAGGCTGTGCCCGGTTGTTGATTTTTCGTTCTTCTCTTCTCCCTCCGATCTCTGTGGCCTCTGTGTTCTCTGTGGTGAGTCAGTCCCTTTCAGGATCGGACCGCGTCGCGGCGCGGCGTAGGCGGTCCATGATGGCGCGGCCGAGGCCGGCTTCGGGGACTGTCTCGGCGTAGATGCGAGTCGCGCCACACGCGTCGAGGCGACGCAGTGCGGCAAACAGGTTGGCAGCGGCGGTGCGCAGGTCGCCGTCGGGCGATAGCGATTCCACGTATGCGAAGCCGGCCTGCGGCGCGTTGCGCGCCAGCAGCAGGGCGGCGCCGGATCGTTGGTCGGGCGGTATATCCGCGGCGCTGGCGACGATGGTGAGCGGCGTGTTCGTCGCGTAATGGCGTTCCGTGCGCCCGGGGGCCAGGCGCTCGTGGCCGGCGGTGACGACCTCGACCGCACCAATGGCCTCCTCCAACTCCTCTAGCGTCACGCCGCCGGGCCGCAGCAGGGCCGGGACTGAGGCGAGCAGCGAGACCACCGTCGACTCGACGCCAATGCGACACGGTCCGCCGTCGAGAATGAGGGCCGGCGCGTCGCCGAGTTGCTCGGCAACATGTGCGGCCGTGGTCGGGCTGACACAGCCGAATCGGTTGGCGCTCGGCGCGGCGATCGGACATCCGGCGGCGCGAATCAGCGCGCGCGCCACGGCGTGATTCGGGACGCGCACGGCGACTGAAGACAGTCCGGCGGTGACCAGATCGGGAATGTGGGCGCGCTTCGGCAGCACCAGCGTCAGCGGACCGGGCCAGAAGCGCTGCATCAGGACGCGGGCCGCCGGCGGCACCGCGGCGACGACGCTCTCGAGATCCTCGGCGGCGGCCAGGTGGACGATGAGCGGATCGAACGACGGCCGCGCTTTGATCTCGAACACGCGCGCGACGGCCGTGGCATTGGTCGCATCCGCGCCGAGGCCGTAGACCGTTTCGGTGGGAAAGGCGACGACCTCGCCGGCGCGCAGCAGCGCCGCGGCGCGCGCGATGGTGTCGTCGTTGGCCTGCGCAATCACTTCGGGCCGACGCTACGCCGGGGCCTGGCGCGGTTGCAAGTCGGGCAGGGCGGGGCTACATCGCGAT
This sequence comes from uncultured Binatia bacterium (SeqCode), assembly GCA_964455095.1. Lineage (GTDB taxonomy): Bacteria > Desulfobacterota > Binatia > HRBIN30 > CADEER01 > CAYVUV01. The sequence continues at coordinate 19,426 of CAYVUV010000188.1, read as the reverse complement.
CACCATGGCAGCGAGAGCGCAACGGCGACGGTCGGCGGGGAGTGCGGCGATCCTGGTGCTGGCGGGTCTGCTGCTCGGATGCTCGCACGACGACGACGGCGTGACCCTGCGCGCCCCGTTCAACGATGCCACCAAGCTGGCGCGCGTGACGGCCGTGTGGAGCGCCACGAAGGAAACGCGCACCTTTGCCGAGGCGAGCAAGCTGAAGGAGCCGGAGGTGCGGTTCCAGTACCGCGTGGACATCGACAACGACTTGCAGGACCGCTTGTACGTAAAGCTGGACGGCTTCGAGCTGATCGATGAGAAGGGCCTGGCGCTCGGCCGCGATGGCGCCACGACCGTGTGCACGCTCAACCCCGGTCGGACGGAAAGCGTTCTGAGCGGCGGCGTCTGGCTGCCGCAGCGCACGGCCGACGCGGTGCGCAATTTCCGCCTCGGCCACTTCGCCGTGCCGCTCAGCGCCCGCGGCCTGGCGATGTACCGCGAATGGTTGCTGCAGAGCCGTCCCGATCAGGCGGCGGCGATCGACGCGGAGCTGGCCGTTTATGCGGCCGCCCCGCCGTGCCCACACGCGGGTAACTGAGCTACTCGCCGACCAGGCGCAGCTTGTTGCGCGCCGCTTTGCCGACCTTGGTGCGCGCGTGCTTGCTGCCGAGGTGTTCGAGCAGGTCGCGGGCGATGGCGCGCTCCTCGCCGCGGCCTTCGGCCAGGGCGAAGGCGACGTAGTAGAGATCCTCGGGTGTCAGCCCGCGCTCGCGGCGCAGGCGTTCGGCGAGCGGGAAGGCCGTCGGCGCCAGCTGCCGCATGACCTCGACGGCCGGATCGTGGCGGCGCGCGATGCCGGCCAGCGCGTGCTTGTGCGACTGCAGCTCGGCGAGGCTGTAGGCGAAACGCGTCTCGTCGTCCCAGGCGGGCGTCTCCTTCAACAGCGCCAGCCAGCGCGCTGCGATGGGGAAGCGCTTGGCCTTGCGCTGGCTCTGGGCGCGGGCGCGGATCTGCTCGCCGAGCCAGGCGGGGTCGAGCGCGTTGAGGAAGTTGAGGTGGGCAGTGTAGAGGCGGTCGTCGCGTTGCTCGAGCGCGCTCTGCAGCGCCTGCCACAGCCCGGTCAGCACGTCGCGCTTCCAGGTGCGGTCGTGCGCCAGCAGGATCTCGGCCAGCGTCCACGCCTTGCGCTCGTCGTCGCAGGACAGCAGCTCCTTCATCAGCGCCGCGCGCGCGGCGGGCAGCGTCTTGAGCGAGGTGGTGGCCTGGTTGCGGCGCGCGTAGCTGTCGTCGGTGAGGTAGCCGATCAACGTCTTGACCACCGCGGCGGAGTCGAAGCTGCCGAGCTTCTGCACCGCAAAGCGTTTCACCAGCGGCTGCGGGCTCTCGGCGAGTTGATTGAGCGGCGCCAGGTACTGGCGGTCCAAAGTCTGGTCTTCGAGCAGGCGCACGACCGGCCGCAGCACGCCGGCCTCGTCGTCGCCGTCGAGCAGCGGCAGCAGGGCCGCGATCTCGGCCGCGGTGAGCTTCTCCGCGCGCAGGCACGAGACCAATGCCGCCAGCGCGTGCGTGCGCACGACGTGCGGCTCGCGGGCGTCGAGCATGGCGAAGAGGATCTTGCGCGCCTTGGCGTCGCCGAGGGCGCCGAGCAGCTTGGCGGCGGCGATCAGCGCGCTGCGATGGCCCTTGGCGCCGGAGGCGAGGGCGGTGGCGCGGGCGAAGAGGTCGGTGCGCGCGCGCGGGTCGAGGGCGGGCACGATGGCGAGCAGGGCGTCGCAGGCGACGCGGTTGGCGTCGAAGTCCTCACCGGCCAGATGGGCAAACAGCAGGTCGAGCGCCGCCGCCGAGCGCACCCGCGCACACAGGTCGATGATCGCGTTGAGACGCCGGCGCGGACCGTCCTTCGGCAGCTTGCGCACGGCGGCGATCGACGCGGCGCCATAGGCGGCGAGAATCGCGACGACGCGCTGGCGCTGCGGGTCTTCCGGTGTGTCGAGCAGTGGGGTCAAGGCGGCGACACCGGCGGCGGGCCGCACCTGCTCGAAGTAGCCGAGCGCGAAGTCGCGCACCACCACGTTCGGGCTCTGCAGCAGCGCTTCCACCGCGCGCACGGCGCGGTCCTCGTCGACCGCCAGCCTGGTCAACACCAGCAGCGCCGCGCAGCGGGTCTCGACGTCGGCCCCGTCGAGCAGGCCGAGCACGCCCTTGAGGGTCGCGTCCACGGCGCTTGCCTACCAGAGCCGGCGCGAGGGCGGAAGCGGCGCGCCCTTGTTGGCGAGCGGCGCCGCGTGCAACAAGGGGGAGCAGCAGCGAGGAGGCAGCGTGGACTATCGCGGCAAAGTCGTCATCGTCACCGGGGCATCGTCGGGTATCGGCTATGTCACCGCCAAGGCCTTCGCGCGGCGCGGCGCGACGGTCGTCGCGGTGGCGCGGCGCGAAGCGTTGCTGCAGAAGCTCGTTGACGAGTGCGTTGCCACGGGTGGGGCGTGCACCTATCTCGCCGGCGATCTGGGCGAGCGTCCGTTTGCCGAACGCATCGTCGACGATACGGCCGCCAAGCACGGGCGCGTCGATGTTCTGATCAACAACGCCGCCATCTCCAAGCACAAGCAGCTCTACCACACCACCGCCGACGAGGCGGAGTTCGTCATGCGGGTGAACTTTCTCTCTTGCGTGTGGACGACCTTTGCCGCCATCCCGTACATGCTCAAACAGGGCGGCGGTACGATCGTCAACGTGTCGTCCTTCGCGGCCAAGGTGGCGCCGCCGCGCGAGCCGCTCTACGCGGCGTCGAAGGCGGCGATGAACAGCTTCACCGAGGGGCTGTGGAACGACCTGGCGGGATCGAACATCCACGCCGCCATCGTCAACCCCGGTCCGATCGATACCGAAATCTGGCTGAAGGAGGACGAGCCGCCGACCTACGACGGGCGCAAGTACCCGCCCGAGATCGTCAGCGATGCGATCTTCGACGTCATCGAGCGCCGCCGCTTCGAGGTCACCGTGCCGCGCCGCAACCCGATGTTGGTCACCGCCCGCGCGCTGCGCCTGTTCCTGCCCGCCGTGCTGCGCATGGGCATGGCAAAGACCGATCCGGTCCCGGCCAATGTGATCGAACGCGCCCGCGCCCGCGCCCGCGAGGGCAAGCGCCTGGGCGACATGGGCGACGCGCCGAAGGGCTAGCTCAAGCCGCGCTGCCGGGGCAGCCGGCGAAGACGCGGCCGTCGCGGATGGTGAGCGGCACGGCAGTGAGGCACTTGCCCAGCGGGGGGCCCGCTATGCACTCGCCGCTGTCGGGCTCGTACCAGGCGCCGTGCGTGGCGCATTGGATGTATGCCTGGTCTTCGGTGAGGAACTGGTTGTCGATCCAGTCCATGCTCATCGGCACATGGCAGCATTGGTTGACCCAGGCGTACAAGGTCCCGCCGTGGTTGACGACGAACGCTTCGATCTCGCGCCCGGCGCACTGCAGCAGAAACTTCTTGGTCTGGCCCGGGGCCACCTCGCCGACTTGCGCGACAACCACCGCTTCGCTTTCCATCCGCCGTGCCTCCGAATGCTAGGCAATAGCAGCGTGGCCAATGCGTTCAAGCCGCGCCCGGGGGCATTTGCACGGCCGCGCCAAGTTGGTATGAAGGCGCGGTCACGCAGTTCTCCACGCCAACGAGGTGCACGATGAAGGGGTTGCGAACGATCGTTCTGGCCATGACTTGTATGCTGCTGAGCGGAGTCGCGCTCGCGGCAGGGGGAGGAAATCCAGTGGTGCTCATGTCGACATCGATGGGCGACGTCAAGATCGAGCTCGATCAGGCGAAGGCGCCGAAGACGGTCGCGAACTTTCTCGCGTACGTGAAGGACAAGTTCTTCGACGGCACGGTCTTCCACCGCGTCATTCCCGGCTTCATGATCCAGGGCGGCGGCTTCGACAAGGACATGAACCAGAAGAAGACCAAGGCGCCGATCGAGAACGAGGCGAGCAACGGGTTGAAGAACCTGACCGGCACGCTCGCCATGGCGCGCACCAACGATCCGAACAGCGCCACGGCGCAGTTCTTCATCAACGTGAAGGACAACGCCTTCCTCGACCACCGCGACAAGACGCAGGCCGGGTATGGCTACGCGGTGTTCGGCAAAGTGGTGAGCGGGATGGACGTGATCCAGAAGATCGAGCACGTGCAGACCACCACGCGCATGCCGCACCAGAACGTGCCGGTCGAGCCGGTCATCATCAAGAGCATCACGATCGTGGAGTGAGCGGCACGGGCGGCACCCCGCGCGGCGCGGTGATCTTCGACTTCGACGGCGTCATCGTCGATTCGGAGGGGCTGCAATACGAGGCGTATCGCCGCGTGCTGGCGGACTTCGGCGTCGCCGTGTCGGCGTCGGAGTACAGCCGCCAGTGGATCGGGGTGGGGCTGGGCCCGGAGTGGGCCGCGCGCACCTACGGCCTGCCCATTGACGGCGCCGAGCTGCGGCGGCTGAAAAACCCCGTCTACCACGACCTGCTGCGCCGCGAGGTGCAGCTCATGCCCGGTGTGCCCGAGGCCCTGGCGCGGCTCGGGGCGCACTTCCCGCTCGGGCTGGCGACCAACTCCGGCGCGGTCGATACCGGGTTCGTGCTCGACCACTTCGACCTGCGGCGCCACTTCACCGCCGTGGTGACGCGCGAGCTCTACGGCGAGCCCAAGCCGGCGCCCGACGCATTTCTCACCGCGGCGGCCACGCTGGGCTACGCGCCGGCGCGCTGCGTCGTGATCGAGGACGCCTTCAAGGGCATTCAGGCCGCCGTGCGCGCCGGGTGCAAGTGCATCGCCATTCCGCACGACTTCACGGCCGGTCACGACTTCAGCCGCGCCACGCGCGTGGTGGCGAGCCTTGACGCCGTGACCGTCGCACTGGTTGAAGAGCTCGTGTCTACCGATTCGGAGGTGCCGTAATGTTCGACCCCGATGCCCTGGCGCGATTTCTGGTCACGGCGTTCTTCGCCGTCGTCTTCTTGCAGTCATCGGCCGACAAGCTGCTCGACCGCGACGGCAACATCGCCTACTTCAGCGACCACTTCAAAAACAGCCCGTTCCCGCCCGAGGCGGTGCCGTTGCTGTTCTGGATGCTGACCGCGGTGGAGGCCGCCGCGGGGGTGCTGTGCGGGCTCGGCCTGGTTTGCTTCAGCTGGGTGCACCCCGGCTTCGGCGTGGCGGCGTTCGGCATCCACGTCGCCGGCGTGGCGCTGCTGTGCCTGCTGGTCGGCCAGCGCCTGGCGAAGGACTACGCCGGGGCCGCCGTGGTCGCGGCCTATTTTGCCGTCGCGGTGATCGGCCTCGGCGCGTTCTGAAGGGCGAAGCGAAGAGACCTGAAGTCAGTTCGGTCCGCTTCGCGGCTGTTTCTATACCCCCCATCCAAACCTTCCCCCGCAAGGGGGGGAGGGCTTCAGAGCTGCGGAGCCCCCCCCTCGGGAGAGGATTTCCGCCTCCGGCCTCCTCCCCCTCGACGGGGGAGGATTGAGGTGGGGGTGATTCGATGTTGCTTCAACTATTGTTCGGCAACATGACCCGTGCGGAAAGCGTGGCGGGGCTCAATGCTCGACCCGTTCACCGGCGCGACCTCGCACGCGTACGTGAACGAGTACGAGTACGAGTACGTGTACGGTGGGACCACCGAGAGCCGAACAGGCCGTTGGAGCCGACCCGGTTGAGCTGACGTTACGGGGCGGGGACGTCCCACGTATCGCCGCGGCTGAATAGCTCGTCGAGGTCGCCGCGGCCGTGCTGCTCGTGTGCGTGCGCCAGCTGGGCGTTGATCAGCTGATCGTACGCCGGGCGCTCGACGGCGCGGATGACGCCGAGCGGAACGGGAAACTTCGGCGCCTGCATGGTGCTGAGCAGGAAGGCGAGGGCATCGTCGCGCTCGTCGTGGACGAGCAGATCGGCCTCGGTGACGCCGTTGCCGAGCGTCACCACCTCGAGCTGGTGGCCGTTCATGCGGATGCCCTTGGTGCGGTCCTTGCCGAAGATCAGCGGCTTGCCGTGCTCGAGGAGCAATTGCGTCTCGGCCTTGGTCTCTTTCTCCGTCAGGCCGGCGAAGGTGCCGTCGTTGAAGATGTTGCAGTTCTGCAGGATCTCGACGAACGACGTGCCCTGGTGCTCGTGCGCCCGGCGGATCATCTCCTGCAGGTGCTTGGCCTCGACGTCGATGGTGCGCGCCACGAACGTGCCCTCGGCGCCGAGCGCCACCGAGATTGGCTGCAACGGGTGGTCGATGGAGCCCATTGGCGTCGACTTGGTGACCTTGCCGATCTCCGAGGTCGGCGAGTACTGCCCCTTGGTGAGGCCGTAGATGCGGTTGTTGAAGAGCAGGATGTTGACGTCGATGTTGCGGCGCAGGATGTGGAGCAGGTGATTGCCGCCGATGCTGAGCCCGTCGCCGTCGCCGGTTACCACCCACACCGACAGCTCGGGGCGCGTCGCCTTGAGGCCCGAGGCGATGGCCGGCGCGCGGCCGTGGATGGAGTGAAAGCCGTAGGTGTTCATGTAGTAGGGGAAGCGGCTCGAGCAGCCGATGCCGGAGACGAACACGAAGCGTTCGCGCGGCACGCCGAGCTCGGGGAGCACCTTCTGTACCTGGGCCAGGATCGAGTAGTCGCCGCAGCCGGGACACCAGCGGACGTCCTGGTCGGTGACGAAGTCCTTGCGGTTCAGCTTGACGGCCGTGGCTTCGGTGCTCATTTGCCCGCCTCCAGTATTCGCATCGCCTTGGCGACGATCTCACTCACTTTGAACGGTTGCCCCTGGATCTTGTTCAGGCCGACGGCGTCGACCAGGTACTCGGCGCGCAGCACCTTGACCAGCTGGCCCATGTTGAGCTCGGGCACCAGGACGTGTTGGAAGCGGTGCAGGATGTCGCCCAGGTCGGGCGGCAGCGGATTGAGATAGCGCAGGTGCACGTGCGAGACGGTCCGCCCCTGCGCGCGCAGCTTGGCGGCCGCCGCCTCGATGGCGCCGTAGGTGCTGCCCCATCCCACCATGATCATCTCGCCTTCGGCCGGGCCGTGCACCTCGCTGGGCGGGATCTCGCGCGCGATGCCGGCGATCTTGCGGGCGCGCACGCGCACCATCTGCTCGTGGTTGGCCGGCGCGTAGCTGACGTTGCCGGTCAGGTAGTCCTTCTCCAGACCGCCGACGCGGTGCTCGAGCTCCGGCGTTCCAGGCACGACCCACGGCCGGGCCAGCGTCTCGGCGTCGCGCAGGTAGGGGAAGTAGCCGCGCGGATCGGTGCGGAACTCGACCTTGAACTCCGGCAGTGAGTCGGCGCGCGGCACGCGCCAGGGCTCGGCGCCGTTGGCGAGATACCCGTCGGAGAGCAGGAACACTGGGGTCATGTAGGTCACGGCGATGCGCACCGCCTCGAAGGCCATGGCGAAGCAGTCGGCCGGCGTGGCCGGTGCCAGCACCGGAACCGGCGAGTCGCTGTTGCGGCCGTACAGGGCCAGCATGAGATCGGCCTGTTCGGTCTTGGTCGGCAGGCCGGTGCTGGGGCCGCCGCGCTGGATGTCGGCGATCACCAGCGGCAGCTCGACCGCGAGCGCCAGGTTGATCGTCTCGGCCTTGAGACAGACGCCGGGGCCGCTGGTGGTGGTGATGGCGATGGCGCCGCCGAAGGCCGCGCCGAGCGCAGCACCGATGCCGGCGATCTCGTCTTCGGCCTGGAACGTGTAAACGTCGAAGTTCTTCAACGTCGACAGCTCGTGCAGGATGTCGCTCGCCGGCGTGATCGGGTAGCTGCCGAGAAACAGCGGCCGGCCCGCTTGTCGCGCCGCGGCGACGAGGCCGAGCGCGGCGGCGGTGTTGCCGGTGATGTTGCGGTAGTGCCCGGGGGCGATCGCGGCCGGCCGCACCTGGTACGAGGTGCGGAACATCTCGGTGGTCTCGCCGAAGTTGAAGCCCGCCTTGAGCACGCGCACGTTGGCTTCCACCAGGGCGGGGTTCTTCTTGAACTTGTCCTGGATCCACTTGATCGTCGGCTCGATCGGGCGGTGGAACAGCCACGAGGTGATGCCGAGGGCAAAGAAGTTGCGCGAGCGCATCATGGTGCGCGTCGGCAGGCCGGTGTCGCGAATGGCGTTCAGCGTCAGCTTGGTGATGTCGATCTGGAAGAGCTGGAAGCGGTCGAGCGAGCCGTCGGTGAGCGGGTTGGTCTTGAACTCGGCGCGTTTGACGTTCTGCTCGTTGAACTGCTCCTTGTCGACGATCAGGATGCCGTTGGGGAGCAGGTCGTCGACGTTGACCTTGAGCGCCGCCGGGTTCATCGCCACCAGCACGTCGGGGCTGTCGCCCGGGGTCAAGACGTCGCGGCTGGCGAAGTGCAGCTGAAAGCCGCTGACGCCAGCCAGCGTCCCGGTGGGGGCGCGGATCTCGGCCGGGAAGTCGGGGAGTGTACTGAGGTCATTGCCGGCCATGGCGGTTTCGTTGGTGAAATGCATGCCGGCCAGCTGCATGCCGTCGCCGGAATCGCCGGCGAAGCGAATGACTACGTGCTCGCGCTCTTCGATGCGCTTGGCGCTGCTGCTCTCTTCGGCCGCCAGCGCAGCGGCACTCTCGGACGGGATCGCCATGTTCGCCTGCTCCACTCTTCCCCGACCGTCAATGTCGGCGGCTGTCGCGCCGGATTCACGGTCAACGTTGCGGGTTAACCAGGTGAGGTATAGCCAGCGCTAGGGGTCAATTCAACACGGGTTGTAGGCCGTGCGGCAGCCGCCGCGGCGTCAGCCGGTGCCGGGGACAGCCGAGACGCCGACGACCTCGAACGCGGCCGGGTCGAGGTGGTCGGTCTGGTGCACCAGGACCGCGACGTTGAGCTCGCGCTCGAGCTCGCGCAGCGCGGCGGGCTCGACCTGCGACAGAAAGGCAGCGACCGACGGATGCAGGGTGACCGTCACCTGGCTCAGCGGGGCGTTCATGGTCGCCTCGCGCCGAATGCGCCGCAGCACCTCGTAGGCGGTGGTGGCGACGCCCTTGATGTGGCCGCGCCCGCCGCAGGTCGGGCACGGCTCGCACAGGCGCTGGGTGAGGCTCTCGCGCGTGCGCTGGCGGGTCATCTCGACCAGGCCGAGCTCGGAAAGGCCGAGGATGTTGGCGCGCGCCTTGTCCGTCTTGAGCGCGTCGGTGAGCGCCGCCAGCACGGCCTTGCGGTGCTCGGCGGCTTCCATGTCGATGAAGTCGATGACGATCAAGCCGCCGATGTTGCGCAGCCGCAGCTGGTCGACGATCACCCGCGCCGCTTCCAGGTTGGTGCGCAGGGCGGTCTCGTGCTGGTCGGTCTTGCCGACGAAGCGGCCGGTGTTGACGTCGATGGCGGTCAACGCCTCGGTGTGGTCGATGATGATGTAGCCGCCCGACTTGAGCCACACCTTGCGCTCCAGGCCGCGGGCGATCTGGGCCTCGATGCCGTAGCGCTCGAAGATCGGCTCGACGTGCTCGTAGAGGTCGATGCGCGGGCGCCAGCGCGGCATGACGTTGGCGATGAAGTCGAGCACGCGCTGGTACTCGCGGCGGCTGTCGATCACCACGCGCGTGACGTCGCTGCTCGACAGATCGCGCAGGCTGCGCAACGTGACGTCGAGGTCGGTGTGCAGCAGGGCCGGCGCGGGCAGCTTCTCGGCCTTGCGCGCCAGCTGGGTCCAGAGCTTGCGCAGCAGGCGCAGGTCGGACTGGATCTCGCGCTTCGAGACGCCCTCGCAGGCGGTGCGGATGATGATGCCGCCGTCGCGCGTCGCGACCGATTCGACCGCCTCGCGCAAGCGGTCGCGCTCCTCTTCGCTGGCGATACGGCGCGAGACGCCCACCTGGCGGCTGTAGGGCAGGTAGACCAGGTAGCGGCCCGGCAGGGAGATGTTGGCGGTGACGCGCGCGCCCTTGGTGCCCATCGGCTCCTTGCCGATCTGCACGATGACGTCTTGACCCTTCTGCAACCGCTCCTCGATCGACGGCAGCGTGCGGCCCGCCGGCGGTGCCGGGCTGGCCGCGGCCGCCGGGTCGGCCGGCGCTTCGGCCACCGGCGCCGGCAGCGGATGCGCGCCGTTGGCCTCCTGGGCGGCGTCGGCCAGCGCGTATTCGTCGGCGCTGACGACGTAGAGGTCGGAGTTGGGGAGAAAGGCGGCCTTGGGCAGCCCGACGTCGACGAAGGCCGCCTGCATGCCCGGGAGCACGCGCGTGACGCGGCCCTTGTAGATGCTGCCGGCGATGCCGCGCTCGCGCGCCCGCTCGATGTGGATCTCGAGCAGTCGGGCGTTCTCCATGACCGCGACGCGCGACTCCTGCGGCGTCGAGTTGATGATGATCTGGCGCGACACGGCGGCGGCGATGCGTGGGCTCAGGCTGGCAGCGCTACCGGAGCGTCTGCGCCGCCGGCGGGGGCGGGGTGGAGGAACTGGTGCGTCTTGCGCATCGGCAGCGCGCGTGCCGCGGTGGCTTCGAGGCCGAGGACGGCGGCGAGCAGATCGCTCGGTTTGATGGAGCCGGCGGCCGTGAAGCGCAGGTCGAGCTCGAGGTGGTCGGCATCGACGCGCTCCAGACGCGCCACCAGCGCGCGCGCGTCGACGACCTTCTCGCCCTTGGGCGCGCGCCGGCGCACCGGGAAGTCGGCCGCGGCGCGGAAGTCTGCCAAACGCTGGTCGATCGACGCGCCCCCGTCGCCGTTGACCAGGTCGGCGATGGCGATGCGGTAACGGAAGCCGGCCAGCCCGCTCTCCGGACTCGGCTCGCGCAGGGACACCGTGCGGGCCTCGGCCATTTCAAAGCCCTCGGGCATCTGGGCGCCGAGACGGGCCGCGACCTCCGCCGGTTCGAGCGCTTCGGTGAGGTCGATGTCGAGGATCTCGCAGTCGCTCTCGGTGCCGACCGGCAGGCCGGGGCTGAAGCGCAGGCGCGGCTGCGGGTGATGGCCGCGCGAGAACGCTACGGGCAACGCGGCGCGGCGCAGCGAACGAGCGATGACGTCGATCAGCTCGAGGTGGCTGATGAAGCGCGCCCGGTCGACCTTGCGGTAGGTGAGGCGCACGCGCTGGATGGGCAGTGGGCTCGCGGCCAGCACCGGCGCGGCCAGGCCCTCCGAATCGGCGGCGAGCCATTCCTCCGCATTGCCCAATCCGGTTTCCTGGCGCGGCGGCGCGCCGCGGTCGGCGGCGGGGACCGGTGCGAGCGCCGGCGCGATCTCTGCGGCCGCGGGTGGTGGGCCGGCGCCGTTCTCGACGCGGGCGCGGATCTTCTGCCAACCGCGCGGCTCCCAGCTACCCGACTCGTCCTCCGCATCGACGAGGCCGCGCGCCCAGTGGTCGATCGCGGCGCCGCGGTGCTCGGCGGCCTTGGCGCCGCGGACATGGTAGTCGACGTTCTTTACCTTGGTGAAATCGCACGCGCCGCAGTAGGTGCAGCGCTCGACGCTGCAGTCGGGCGTCAGCTTGCCCTCGACCGCGTATGCCAGCTCGCGCTGCAGGAAGGCCTTGGTGACGCCGCTGCTCAGGTGATCCCACGGCAGCGCCTCGTCGAGGTAGCGCCGGCGCAGGTACTGCTCCGGATCGATACCGACCTCGGCCAGCGCCTGGTCCCAGAGATCGAAGCGGCAGTGCTCCGTCCACCCGTCGTAGCGGCAGCCGAGACGATACGCGGCGAGCAGCAGGGCGCCGAGGCGGCGGTCGCCGCGCGAGAAGATGCCTTCGAGGTACGAGGTGCGCGCGTCGTGCCACTTGAAGCGGATGCGGCGCCGCGCCAACTCGCGGCGCAGCAGCGACTGCCGCGCCTCGGTTTCGGCGACGTCGATCTGTGCCGCCCACTGGAAGGGCGTGTGCGGCTTGGGCACGAAGGTGGAGACGCTGGCGGTGACCTCACAGCTGCCATTGCCGGCGGCGGTGACCTTGGCCGCCAGGTCGACGATGCCGAGGATGTCCGCTTCGGTTTCGCCCGGCAGGCCGATCATGAAGTAGAGCTTCAGCGTGCGCCAGCCGAGGCTGAAGATCTGCCGCGCCGCCTCGATCAGCTCGGGCTCCTGATACTCTTTCTGGATGATGTCGCGCATGCGCTGCGAGCCCGCCTCGGGCGCCAGCGTGAAACCGGTCTTGCGCACGCGGCGGATCTGCTCGAGCAGCGACGGGGCGAGGGCGTCGACGCGGGTCGACGGCAGCGACACGGCGACGCGCTGGCTGGCGAACTTGTTCATCAACTCGGTCAGCACCGGGTTGACGCAGCTGTAGTCGCCGGTGCTCAGGCTGAGCAGCGACATCTCGTCGGCGCCGGTGGCGGCGATGGCGATTTCGGCCTGCTCGATCACGCGGCGCGGGTCGCGCTCGCGCAGCGGGCGGTAGATGTAGCCGGCCTGGCAGAAGCGGCAGCCTTTGACGCAGCCGCGCATCACTTCCAGGTTGGGCCGGCCGTGCACGACCTTGATGTTGGGCACCACGTGCGTCTCTTGCAGCGGCACCTCGTCGAGATCGCGCAGCACGCGCTTCTCGACCACGTCGGGCTGATCGTCGCGATTGGGGCGGACGGCGATCAGCCTGCCGCTCGGCGCGTACTCCGGGGTGTAGAAGGCGGGCACGTAGATGCCTTCGATGGCCGCCACGGCGCGCAGCAGCTCGGTGCGGTCATCGCCGTCCCATGCCAGATAGACGTCGCACAGCTCGCCGACGGCCTGCTCGCCGTCGCCGAGCAGCACCGCGTCGAGGAAGTCGGCCAGCGGCTCGGGATTGAACGCACACGGTCCGCCGGCGACGACCAACGGGTGGTGTGCCGTGCGCTCGGCGGCGCGCAGCGGAATGCCGCCCAGGTCGAGCATGTTCAAGATATTCGTGTAGGTCAGCTCGTACTGCAGGCTGAAGCCGACGATGTCGAACTCGTGCAGCGGCGTGAAGGTCTCGAGCGAGACCAGCGGCTGCTCGTGCTGGCGCAGCAGCGCTTCGAAGTCGATCCACGGCGCGTAGGCGCGCTCGGCGTAGACGTCGGGCCGGCTGTTGAGCAGCCCGTACAGAATCTGCAGGCCGGGGTGCGACTGCGCGATCTCGTAGACTTCCGGGAAGGCGAGGGCAAAGTGTAACGCGACGCCGGCGGGATCCTTGCGCACCGCCCCGCGTTCGTTGCCGAGGTAGCGGCCGGGTTTCTCAACCTGGGCCAGCAATGCCTCGTATGTGTGCCGCGAGAAAACTGCCAACTGGCCCTCCGGTTTGTTTGGCGAGGCGCGATGATAGGTGGAAGGGTTGGGCAGCGCAACCTGACTACCCCGCGGGCCGGACATATGCGGTCGCGGCGCGAGTTGACTTCAAAACAGTGGATGAGTAACGTGCCGCGAAATCGTCGCAGCCGAGCGGGGTGGCACGAAAATGGTCGAGGGAGCGCTCGTTCTCAACACCAAGGTACTGGTCCTGAACCGGTCTTTTCTGCCGGTGCACATCACCTCCGTCCGCCGTGCATTTTCCTTGCTCTATCAAGGACTTGCCGAGGCGGTGAACGAGCAGTACCAGACCTTCGACTACGCCAGCTGGAGCGAGCTTTCAGTGTCGGTGCACGACGATACGCTGGGCCTGGTCGGGCGCATCATTCGGGTCCCGCGGGTGATCCTCCTGCTCACCTATGACCGCGTCCCCAAGCGCCAGGTGCGCTTCAGTCGTTTCAACGTCTATGCGCGCGACCAGAACACCTGCCAGTACTGCGGCATTCGGTTCGCCCGGTCGGACCTCAACCTCGACCACGTCGTGCCGCGCTCGCAGGGCGGCACTTCGCATTGGCAGAACGTGGTCTGCTCCTGCCACAACTGCAACCGCCTGAAGGGCGGGCGCACCCCGGCGCAGGCGGGCATGCGGCTGTTGCGTCTGCCGCGGCGGCCCGAGTGGACGCCGTTCATGCTCGAGACCTTCAGTCTGCGGCACTACCGCGAGTGGGTGCCGTTCCTGACCACGGTCGACGCGGCATACTGGAACACCGAGCTCGAGCCCTGAGCCTCACCGCGTTGTCAGCGCGGCTCGCCGCGGAAGCAGTCACCGCCTTCAACTCTGCGCCGTGACCTATTGATATTGCTTCGCATTCGGCGCCAAGTGGAAGTCGGCCACGCGGCCGCACCCAGGCGACCGGGCCGCCGACTTCGCGCTTTCCTCCAACTTACCTTGACAGGTCGAGCGGTGCTGTGAGCTGGTACCGCATATGGGGGTAGCGGAGGGGCGGGGACACAGTATGTGGGGGGTGGGGACGGTATGCGCATCAAATCGCTCGAGCTAGTCGGTTTCAAATCCTTTCCCCAGCGAACGGTATTGGATGTGCCCCGCGGCGTCACCGGAGTGGTGGGGCCGAACGGGTGCGGAAAATCCAACCTGGTCGACGCCATCCGGTGGGTGCTGGGCGAACAAAGCCCGAAGCATCTGCGCGGCGACGTGATGGAGGCGGTGGTCTTCAACGGCAACGAGCGCGTCGCCCCGCTCGGCATGGCCGAGGTGTCGCTGACGTTTGAAAACGACAGCCCGCTGCCCGAGCTTTCCGACCTCGACGTCGAGATCTCGACCATCCCGGCGCATTTCCGCAACCTGAGCGAGCTGACCGTGACGCGGCGCTACTTCCGCTCCGGTGAGTCGGAATACGCCATCAACCGGATCCCGTGCCGCTTGAAGGACATCACCGAGCTGTTTCTCGGCACCGGCATCGGCTCGAAGGCCTACGCGATCATCGAGCAGGGGCGGGTCGAGCAGCTGATCAACGCCAAGCCGGAGGATCGCCGCCTGTTCATCGAAGAGGCCGCCGGCACCACGCTCTATCGCAGCCGCAAGCTGGCGGCCGAGCGCAAGATGGAGCGCGCGCGCGAGAACCTGACCCGGGTCAACGACGTGCTGCGCGAGATCGACCGCCAGATCCAGTACCTGCAGCGCCAGGCCAAGAAGGCCGAGACCTATCGGCAGCTGACCGAGCAAGTGCGCGAGCTGGAGCTGCGTTTGACCTCGAGTCAGTGGCGCGGTCTGCAGTGGCAGCTCTGGGAGCAGGACGAGGAGCTGGCGCGGCTGACCGAGGCCGAGCAGGCCGTGCGCGCCGAGCTGGACGCGTGCGAGCGCGCGCAAGAAGAAGCAGCGGCGGCGGTGACGGTGGCGGAGCGGCAACAGATGACCGTGCGCGAAAGCCTGGCGGTGCTCGAGGCCGAGCGCGAGCGCGTGCGCGAGCGCATCGCCATGCAGCTGCAGGAGCGCGACGAGCGCGAGCGGCGGCGGGCGCGACTCACCGACGAGCTGGAGGTCGTGCGCGCCGCGCAGCACGAGGCGGCCGCGGCCCTGGGGCGGGCGGAAGCCGAGCGCGAGGCGTCGGCGCAATATCTGCTCTTCGACGAAGGCGACCTGAGCGGCAAGGAAGAAGAGCTGGCGGCGGCCCGCGCGGCGCTGGCCGAGGCGCAGGCGCGGCTCGAGGGCGCCAAGACGGCGCTGGTCGAGCACATCACGCGCGAGGTCGAAGCGCGCAATCAAGCCACCGCGCTCGAGCGCCGCCGCGACGACATGGCGCGCCAGCTCGAGCGCCGGCGCACGGAAGAGGACGCCCTGCAGCAGCGCTTGCTCGAGATCGAGCAGCAGGTGACGGCGCGGCGCGCCGACGCCGCGGCGCTGCGCGCCGAGCTCGAGGCGGCCAGCGGCGAGCGCGAGTCGCGCGCCGACGAGATGCGCCACCTGGCCGAGCAGCGCCGGCGCTGGGAGCGCGAGGCGGCCGAGGTGGATGCGGCGCTGATGCAGGTGCGCTCGCGGCTCGAGTCGCTGGAACAGATCCAGCGCAACTACGAGGGATTCCACCGCGGCGTGCGCGCCATCATGCGCGAGGAACAACACGCCGACGGCGTGCTCGGCGTGGTCGCCGACGTGATCGACATCCCGCAGCAGTACGAGCGCGCGGTGGCGGCGGTGCTCGGCGATCGCCTGCAGTACGTCATCGTGCGCGGCGCCGACGAGGGCATCGGCGCGGTCGATCTGCTGCGCCGCGAAGCCTCGGGCCGCGGCAGCTTCATCCCGCTCGAGCCGCGCGCCATGCCGCTCAACGGTGCGGCGTCGATGAACGGCACCTCCCGGCGCCTGCTCGATCTGGTGCAGTTCGACGACTCCTTCCGCGGCGTCGCCGAGTCGCTGCTCGGCGAAGTGGTGCTGGTCCCCGATCTCGAGTCCGCCGTCGGCCTGTGGCGCAAGAACGGCGTGTACGTCACGCTGGTCACCCCCGAGGGCGATGTCGTCGACCCGTCCGGCGTCATCACCGGCGGCAGCGACCGGCCGATCGAGGAAGAGATCCTCGCCCGCCGCCGCGAGATCGACGAGCTGCGCACCGCGGCCGCCGGGCTGGCCGAACGCCAGGCCGGCGTGCGCGAGGAGCTGGAGCGCTTGAGCGCGGCGATCGCCGCGACGGAGAGCGCGCTGAAGGCGCTTGGCGAAGGCGTGCACGATCTGACCGTGCGCATCGTCAGCGCCGAGAAGGACGTCGAGCGCCTCGACTTCGAACGCCCGCAGTGCACCAGCCGCCGCGACGTGGCGCGTTATGAGATCGAGGCGCTGCAGAACGAGGACCGCACCGCCGCCACCGAGGTCGAGGCGCTGCGCACCCGGCTCGCCGAGCTGGCAGCCGAGCGCCAGGGGCTCGAGCAGCAGGTCACCGTACAGACGGCGGCCGCGGCCGCTGGGACCGAGCGGGCCGAAGCGCTGGGCGGCGAGGTCACCGCGATGAAGGTGCGCGTCGCCGAACGGCGCGAGCGCCAGCAGGCCGCCGCGGTGGCGGTGGAGTCGTGTCGCCGCCAGCAGGCCGAGCTGGGGCAGCGCGAGACGGCGCTGGCCGCCGATTGCGCCGGTAGCGCCGAGGCGCGCGACGAGATCGAGCGCGCCATCGCTGCGGGACGCGACGAGGAGCGCGCGCAAGCCGAGCGCGCCGCCGACTTGCAGGCCGCGGTCGAGGTCGCCGCCGTCGAGGTGCAGCGCGTGGTCGAGGTGCGGCGTGTGGTCGAGCAACAGGGGCGCGAGCTGTACGCGCGCCTCGAGCAGACGCGCAGCGCGCGCAGCCAGACCGAGCTGTCGCGCTCCGAGCTGCGCCTGCGCGCCGAGCATCTGTCGGAAGCGATGCGCGAGAAGTACCACGCCGAGCTCGGCGAGCTGGAAGCGGTCGATGTCGCGGCCGCCGAGCTGGCCGACGGCACCGCGCGCCTCGAAGGCCTGAAGGAGCGCCTGGGACGCCTGGGCGAGGTCAACGTCGCCGCCATCGACGAGCTGCGCGAGCTCGAAGAGCGCGGCGGCTTCCTGCGCACGCAACGCGATGACCTGGAGCGCTCGCTGAGCGATCTCGAGCGCACCATCCAGAAGCTCAACCGCGCCTCGCGCGCCAAGTTCGCCGAGACCTTCGCGCGCGCCAACGAGACGTTCCAAAAGGTCTTCCCGCGGCTGTTCCGCGGCGGCGAGGGCCATCTGGTGCTGACCGACGAGCACAACCTGCTCGAGACCGGCGTCGAGATCGTCGTCCGACCGCCAGGGAAGCGCCTCGACACCGTCGCGCTGCTCTCTGGCGGCGAGAAGGCGCTGGTTGCCGTCAGCCTGATCTTCTCGCTGTTTCTCATCAACCCGACGCCGTTCTGCATTCTCGACGAGGTCGACGCCCCGCTCGACGACGCCAACATCGGCCGCTACAGCCAGATGATCAAGGAAATGAGCGCGCACTCGCAGTTCATCCTCATCACGCACAACAAGCGCACGATGGAGGCGGCCGACATGCTCTACGGCGTCACCATGCAGGAGCCCGGCATTTCCAAGGTCATCTCGGTGCAGCTGAACTGAGCCGCGCACCCGACGCGTCTTTTCTGATCGGTCTGCCGATGTTCGAGAATCCCGCCCTTGCCGGCGTGGCCATGGCCGCCGCCCTGGCCGTGGTCGTCGGGCTGATCCTCGCGCTCGGTCTGCTGCTGCCGCGGCGCGCCGCGCCGGCGCGCTCGGCTCCCGGCGCGACGCCGGCGGGCGGCCGGCCGCCGCTGTGGATCAGCGGTCTGGCCAAGACGCGCGGCAACCTCGCCCGCCGTCTGCTCGAGGCGTGGACCGGCCCGACCGAGAGCGAGGGCTGGCTCGGCCGCGTCGAAGAAATCCTGCTCAGCGCCGACGTCGGCGTAAAGGCCACCGGCGCGCTGCTCGAGCGCCTGCGCCCGCGCATCCGTGCGGTCGACAGTCCCGCCGCCCTGCGCGCCCTGATCACCGAGGCGGTGGCCGAGATGCTCGCGGCCGATCCCATTTCCGAGCCGGCCAGCGAGCGGCCGACGGTCGTGCTCGTCGTCGGCGTCAACGGCGTCGGCAAGACGACCACCATCGGCAAGCTGGCGCACCGCTACCGCCAGCGCGGCGACAAAGTGCTCCTGGTAGCGGGCGACACCTTTCGCGCCGCTGCCGGCGAGCAACTGGCGCTGTGGGCCGAACGCGTCGGGGCCGATCTGGTCAAGCACCAGTCCGGCGCCGACCCCTCCGCCGTCGCCTTCGACGGCGTTCAGGCCGCCCTCTCGCGCGGCGCCGATGTGGTCATCGTCGACACCGCCGGCCGCCTGCACGTGAAGGCCAACCTGATGGAGGAAGTGAAGAAGATCGCCCGCACCATCGGCCGCCAGGTGCCGGGCGCCCCGCACCAGGTATTGCTGGTGATCGATGCCACCACGGGCCAGAACGCGCTGGTCCAGGCGCGCGTCTTCCACGAAGCTCTCGGCGTGACCGGCGTCGTGCTCACCAAGCTCGACGGCACCGCCAAGGGCGGCATCGCGTTGGCGATCCGCGCCGAGTTGCAGCTGCCCATTCTCTATGTCGGATTGGGGGAGCAGGCCGATGATCTCGCCCCCTTTGATGCCGCGGCGTTTGCCGCAGCGCTCTTCGCCGGTTCCGCGGCGGAGTTGCGTCTTGATTGAAACCGCGCCCCATGTGTAGGGTGAAGTGTCACTTGAGAAAAGCGAGCCATGGATATCGAGAGCCTCAAGCTTCTTGAAACGCGTATCGACGACATTTTGACCCAGCACGCGGCCGTCACGGCGGAGCGCGACCGGCTGCGGGAGCAGCTCGCGCAAACGCAGGCGCGACTCGACGACACGGCCGCCCAGCTGCGCCAGCAGGAGCAGGAGCGGGCGGCGGTGAAGGCCCACGTGGAGCGGATCATGAGTCGACTGGACGGTCTGGACCTCGGTTAACGGCGATGAGGCAGCCCGTCGAGGTGCAGATCATGGGGCAGACCTTCTCCGTCGCCAGCGACGACGGGGAAGAGCATGTCCGGCGGGTGGCCCAATACGTCGACGAAAAGATGCGCGAGGTGACGGCCAGCGGCCGGGTGGCCTCTTCTTTTTCGGCCGCGGTGTTGGCGGCGTTGAATATTGCGAGCGAATATCAGAAACTGCGCGAAGAGAAGACGCGGATTGCCGCGGTGGTCGATCGCCTGACCGCCCGGCTTGC